>JAJZOO010000026.1 GCA_021811485.1 archaeon | reverse complement strand
CTGCTCAGGAGGTCCCTCTCGGCGATTAAACAGGGTGCGTCCGGGGGTCTTCGTGGCAGACGTGGACGCGCCAAGGGTACCTGAGGGAAGCTGTGGGAAGGTCCGCTTCGAAGACCTGAAGAGAACGTTCAGGGGACAGCCCAGAGGCGGAGGAATACAGGATAGGCGCCGGGTGTAGGATTCGGACCTACGCGACCTATGACGGTCACGGGCTTGCTTGCTGAGGTCTCAAGGCCCGCGCAATAACCACTCTGCCAACCCGGCCCAGTTCTCCGCGCCCAGCGGCACTCTTCTTATCCTTTAGCGGGCGCGGGTTCATATGCAGATGGCGGGCCGCACCGCCATGGGGCCTCTGGTCCGCCCAGCCGAGCCGTCAGACAAGGAGCCGCTCATGAGCTTCATCAAGGGTGTGTGGGGAGGTCACGACTACATCCCAGGGGTCTGGGATGAGTGGATCAGGGACAGGGTCAACAGGGTGTTCGTGGTGGAGGCGGACGGCGTCCCCGTGGGGATGAACAGGCTGAGGTTCATGGAGGACGGGTCGGCGTGGTTCGAGGGAGCGAGGGTGCACCCCGCCCACCGCGGGAAGGGGCTGGCGACGATGCTGGGAGAGAACTCCATGAAGGTCGCCAGGGGGATGGGAATCGGGACGTTCAGGCTGACCAGCGGATCCCGTAACAAGACGGCGCACAGGCAGATAGCGCGCATCGGGTTCGCAGAGGTGGCGCGCTTCAGCATCTACGAGCCATCGAAGGGTCCGCTCTCTAGGGGAGGGGCGACCAGGGTCCGCCCGGGCGGCCTCGACGAGATCATGGGCTTGGTGCGCGGCTCGGCCGAGTTCAAGCTCGGGCACGGGGTCTTCTGGCACAACTGGGGGGCGGCGATGATCACCCCCGAGGTTCTCAGAAGGCTTGTGGACGAAGGCTCGGTGTGGAGGCTTGGGGGTGCGGTCGCGGTCACGAAGGCCGGGGGGGAGGGGAGGGGCGTCTGGGAGCAGATAGGGTTCATCGGAGGGGAGCCGAGAGACGCGGTCCGCCTCGTCAGGTGCGTCCTGGGGAGGAGGAAGGATGCGTCCGAACGCTGGGTGTTCGTGCCGCAGGGGTCTCCGTTAGTCCATTGCCTGAGGACCGCCGGGTTCGAGCGGCACTTCTCCAACATCCTCTTTGAAAGGAAGGCAGCCAAAGATTAATCTGCTCTGCGGCGGCCCGGGTGAGCATGGATAGCGGAAACAAGGTGACTGTGCTGGGTGCGGGCCTCATGGGCCACGGAATAGCCCAGGTCGCGTCTCAGGTGGGGAAGTTCGAAGTCTCGATCCTCGACGTCGAGCGGAGCTACCTGGACCGTGGGATGAAGATGATCGGGGACTCCATAGGCAAGTTTGTGGAGAAGGGGAAGCTCTCCAAGGATGAGGGGGAGGCAGCGCTGGGGAGGATCCACCCCACCCTCGACCTCGCGGAGGCGGTGAAGGGGAGCAGCCTGGTGATGGAGGCGGCCACCGAGGACCCCAAGCTCAAGCTCGACCTGTACAGGAGGCTCGCCCAGCTGGCGGGAGAGGACACGATACTAGCGTCCAACACCTCCTCCATCAGCATCACCCTCCTCGGCTCGGCGACGAAGAAGCCGGAGAACGTCTGTGGGATGCACTTCTTCAACCCGCCGCAGTTGATGCCGCTCGTCGAGATAATCAGGGGGAACAAGACGTCAGACCGGACGGTGAGCCAGGTGAAGGACGCCTCGGTCAGGCTGGGGAAGGAGACTGTACTCTGCAAGAAGGACTCGCCGGGGTTCATCGTGAACAGGATACTCGTCCCCGCGCTGAACGAGGCAATTTTCCTCGTCCAGGAGGGCGTCGCGGCGCCGGAGGACATCGACAAGGCCGTCAAGCTGGGCCTCAACTGGCCCATGGGTCCCCTCCAGCTGCTGGACTACGTCGGCCTCGACACGACACTGAACATCATGCAGGTGTTCATGAACGAGTTCGAGGACTCGAAGTATCGCCCGAGCCCACTCATGAAGGAGATGGTGAGGGCCGGCCTGGTCGGTAGGAAGAGCGGCAGGGGGTTCTACGAGTGGGGCTCCCCCAGCGCGACTAAGTCGAAGTGAGCCTTTCCTTCAGCTCGGGCGGGAAGGGGATTTTCACCCCCTCCCTGTCCGTGAGCACCTGGACGGTGTGCCCCGTGGCAAGGAGCAACCCCTCGGGGATCTTGTAGACCTCGTTCTCGAACCTTATGCTGCTGTTGCCGATCGAGGCGACCTTCGTCTTCACGAGTATCTCGTCGTCGAAGCGGGCGGGGGCCTTGTAGTCAACGTGGGCCTGCACGACCGGGAACTCCATGCCGCGCCGGACCCATTCCTTGTACCCCAGACCGTGGTCCCGGAGAAGCCCGACCCGGCCCACTTCAAACCAAGTCAGGTACTTCCCGTAGTAGACGACGCCCATGGTGTCAGTCTCTTCGTACCTGACGCGGAGCCTCTGTTCGTGCCACACTGTCACGGGCCCCGGCGGGCAGCCCCCCATTTAACGGGTACCGGGACCCAGATTGAAACGTCTAAATATCATGGCAGGGGCCTTGAGCTTTGAATACCATGAACAGGAACCTGGTAATCATAGGCGGTATCCTGGCCCTGGTCGGGCTGATCGTCAACGTGGCGGTCGACCTCGACAACGTGTACGACATGACCACGACGGCCCTGTGGCTGCTGACGGTCATCGTCGTCTTCGCAGGTGCCTTCCTCGGAGGCAAGAAGAGCGGCTCTGCCGCCCCTAGCGCCCCCGGGGCTGCGGGCCAGTAGAAGGCCTGCTTCTTCCGTACAAGTTGGCGCGCCAGCACGTGGTGCCGACGTGCCACCCCCGGCATTTTCAGCCGCTTCGCAGGAGTTAATACAAACCGGAGGCGGCCTCGACGGCATGAGCTACGAGACTCTGTCGGCGTCGAGAGAGGGCCCGCTTGGTATCATAACAATCAACAGACCGGAGGCGCTGAACGCACTGAGCAACAAGCTAGTCCACGAGCTTATCTCAGCCCTGGCGGCTTTCGAGTCTGACGAGGAGGTCAGGTGCCTCGTGATAACAGGGAGCGAGAGGGCGTTCTCCGCCGGAGCGGACATCAAGGAGATGGCCGACATGTCGGCGGTCCAGATGTCGATGTCAGGCCACTTCTTCCCCCTCTGGGACAGGTTGGGGAGGTATCCGAAGCCCGTCGTCGGCGCGCTGAGCGGTTTCGTCCTTGGGGGCGGGCTCGAGCTCGCCATGAGCCTGGACGTGCTGATAGCGTCGGAGACTACCCAGCTCGGGCAGCCAGAGATAAACATCGGAGTGATGCCTGGGGGCGGCGGTACCCAGAGGCTGACCAGGGCCGTGGGGAAGTACAAGGCCATGGACATGATCCTCACGGGGACGAGGATAGGGGCGGACGAGGCGAAGGCACTGGGGTTGGTGAGCAGGGTGGTCCCCAAGGAGGCATACCTGGAAGAGGCGAAGAAGGTCGCCACCGAGATCGCGTCGAAGTCCCCCGTGTCGGTGAAGCTCGCTAAGATGGCCGTCAACAAGGCCTTCGAGATGGGGCTGAGCGACGGCCTGGACTTTGAACGCCAACTGTTCTACCTCCTCTTCGCGTCCGAAGACGCCAAGGAAGGGATGAAGGCGTTCATGGAGAAGAGGAAGCCAGTATTCAAGGGGAAGTAGATGAAGTACGAGACGGTTACGACGGAGGCCGCCGGCGGGGTCCTTTGGATCACCCTGAACAGGCCGGAAAAGCTGAACGCCTTCGACGAGCAGATGGGGGCGGACCTCCTGGAGGCGCTCAGGGAGGGGGAGAAGTCTGCGGAGGCCAGGTGCCTGGTGCTCACCGGGGAAGGGAAGGCGTTCTCCGTAGGCGAGGACCTGAACATGAACAGGTCAAACTACGACAGCGGCAAGCCCGTGCGCCTGGGCGAGGTGCTGCAGAGGAAGTACAACCCCATCGTAGCCAAGGTCAGGAGGATGGAGAAGCCGGTCCTGGCGGCGGTCAACGGAGTCACCGCGGGGGCGGGGCTGGGGCTGGCGCTGGCCTGCGACCTGAGGGCTGCGTCGGACAAGGCCACTTTCCATGAGGCGTTCATCAAGGTCGGGCTCGCGCCTGACTCTGGGACCAGCTTCTGGCTCACGCGGATCCTGGGGCTCGGGAGGGCGATGGAGGTCGGGCTCCTCGGGGAGCCGATAGACGCGCAGAAGGCGTTGGGTCTGGGGCTTGTCAACTGGGTCTTCCCGGACGGGGAGTTACGGAGCCGGGTCGCCTCGATTGCCGAGAGGCTGGCGAAGGGACCCACCAAGGCGATGGGGTTGACAAAGCGGGCCCTGAACCGGGCGGTGGTCGTAGACATGGAGTCGGCCCTGGAGTACGAGATGTACCTTCAGGACATCGCCGGGAGGACAAGGGACCACGTCGAGGGGGTCAGGGCCTTCTTCGACAAGAGAGACCCGTCCTTCGTCGGCGAATAGACGGGTGCCCAAAGGCGCCGGCAAGCAAAGGAGATAAGGCCGCCGCCCGCCTCGTCCCCCATGAAGGACGTAGTAGTCGTCGAGGCGCTGCGCACCCCCGTCGGCAGGTACGCCGGGGCGCTGAAGTCGGTCAGGCCCGACGACCTTGGAGCGCTGGTCATGAAGCGCGCCCTTGAGAGATCCAGGGTCGAGCCGGCCATGGTGGACGACGTCTACTTCGGCTGCTCGAACCAGGCCGGGGAGGACAACAGGAACGTGGCCAGGATGGCGACCCTCCTAGCCGGCATCCCGTACTCGGTCCCGGGGGCGACCGTGAACAGGCTCTGCGGGTCCGGGCTTGAGGCCATCAACAGCGCAGCGAGGGTGATCTCGACTGGGGAGGGCGACATCCTCCTCGCAGGGGGGGTCGAGAGCATGACGCGCGCACCCCTTGTCGCCCTGAAGCCCGAAGCGGGTTACGAGAGGGGCGGGGTATCCCTGGTCGACACCACCATAGGATGGAGGTTCGTCAACCCCTCGTTCCCCCAGGACTACCCGCCCCTGTCCATGGGCGAGACGGCGGAGAACCTCGCGGAGAAGCACAAGATTTCCAGGTCGTCCCAGGACGAGTTCGCCCTCGGCAGCCACAGGAAGGCGGTGGATGCGTCCCAGAGCGGGAGGTTCAGGGAGGAGCTGGTCGCGGTCAGCACGCCGGAAAAGCCGGAAGGGGTTGTCGATGACGAAGGGCCCAGAAGGGACACGTCCGTCGAGAAGCTCTCGAAGCTCAAGCCCGCCTTCCGCAAGGGAGGGACGGTCACCGCGGGGAACTCGTCTGGTATCAGCGACGGCGCTTCGGCGCTGGTCCTCATGCGAGAGGGGAAGGCAAGGGACCTTGGCGTGAAGCCCCTGGCGAGGGTCCTCGGCTCAGCGACGGCAGGGGTCCATCCGAGCTACATGGGTCTGGGGCCGGTGCACTCCACGAGGAAGCTCCTGGCCAGGCTCGGGATGGGGATGGAAGAGTTCGGCGTCATCGAGCTCAACGAGGCGTTCGCCGCCCAGGTGCTGGCCTGCGCTGCGGAGATGCCGGAACTCGACCTGGGGAGGGTAAATCCGAACGGCGGAGCCATAGCGCTGGGGCATCCCCTCGGCTGCAGCGGTGCCAGGATAGCCACCACCCTCCTTCATCAGATGCGGCGGACTGGGACCAGGTACGGCCTGGCCACGATGTGCATCGGGGTAGGCCAGGGGATATCCACCGCCTTCGAACTCGTGAAGTAAACAGATACCACGCAGGGGCGCCTGGGACGGCGCGATACAGGCCTAGGTGAGGACAAAGGACGTCTAGGTCAACCTTTCCTGGGCCTCCAGACCTCTTCCTTCTTCCCTGCCCTCTGGTTCTGCCACCTTGAGAGGTTGAACAGGTAGGATGAAAGCCGGTTGAAGAACGGCAGCAGTTCGGGGTTCATCTCTTCCGCCTGCGCGGCCGTGACCAGCCTTCTCTCCGCCCGCCTGCACACTGCCCTTGCCAGCTGGAGCGTCGCCCCGGAAGCGGAACCGCCCGGCAGGATGAAGTTGCGGAGCGGCGGGAGCTTGGCAAGGAGGGAGTCGGTCATCTCTTCCACCCTCCTGGTATCGGCGGCGGCGATCCTGGGGACAGGTTGGGCAGACGCCAGCTCCGTCGCCGCGTCGCCTCCGGCTATGAAGAGCATGCCCTGGACCTCCGTCAGGGAGGCGCGCAGCTCCCTCCGCTTCGTCCCCGCCAAGACGACGCCGAGCACTGAGTTCAGCTCGTCTATGGTGCCATAGGCTTCGACCCGTGGGTCGTCCTTGCGCACCCGCCTGGACCCGTAGAGGGAAGTCTCGCCCCCGTCCCCCCTCCTGGTGTACATCAGACAGGCGGGTCGGGCCAGGAATTATTAACGCTAACAGGGTCGAGGGATTCGCAGCCCCCCGCGGGTACGATGGAGACTCTTTGGGTCAACGAAAGAACTACGCTTGGTCGCCGAATTTACAGTCTGAAGTTTCTTATTGGCGGCGAGGAGAATGGCGGTGGCGAGTCAGATAACGGCGTTCGAGCACCAAGAGACACACCAGTTCACCCCCCAGGAAGCGTCCAAGCTCCTCTCAGACATCAGACCCAAGGTGAAGTCCCTGGTCGAAAGGAAGAAGGTCGTGGACCAGCTCCATGGAGAAATCGAGAGGTACAATCTCTTGGGAATCAGGACCCCGGTACTGGCCGAGAGAGCGGCCCAACTGGACGCCCTCGTGGACGACATGACGAGGAAGCTCGCAGAGTTGGAGGACCTCGGGGTTGAGGTCAAAGACCTGGAGTTCGGTCTGGTGGATTTCCCCGCAGAGAGGTACGGCGAGAAGGTTCTCCTGTGCTGGAGGTATGGCGAGTCAGAGGTCTCTTTCTGGCACGGATGGAAGGAGGGCTACCCCGGACGGAAGCCCCTGAAGATGCAGCTGATCCAGCCCTAGGCGAAGAGCCGCTTCGCGTTACCCGACAGCAGCTTCTCAGACACCCCAGGCTTCAGCTTTGGCTCGAGGCTGGCCTTGAAGTCGTCCATCCACTCCTTGTGCCTGAGCATCGGGTAGTCCGTGCCGAATAGGAACCTGTCCTGGAGGATCCCGTTGAGATAGGGCATAACAGACTGTGGGATGTAGCGTGGTTTCCAGCCGGAAACGTCAATGAATACGTTCGGGCTCCTGAGGGCGATGGCCAGGGTCACCTCGGGCCAGGGCCATCCGAAGTGGGCCATGACCACCTTGAGGTCCGGGAAGGCTGTGCACACCTCGTCGACCAGCTCCGGCTTGCTGTACCTGATCTCCGTGTCCCCCAGGCCGGTGGTACCTGTGTGCAGGAGCACTGGGATGCCCGCCTCCTGGCAGTACTCGTAGATGGGGAACATCAGCTTCCTATCGTTGATGTAAACAGAGTTGGCGCTGCTGTGGATCTTGAGGCCGCGCATTCCGAGCTCCCTGACCGCCCGCTTGAGCTCCTTGACCGCGCCGCTGCCGGCGTTGGGGTCGACCCCGGCGAAGGGGACCAGCCTGTCCTTCGACCCCGCTGCCATGGCGGCGATTTCGTCGTTCCTCAGCGTGTAGTTCCGGAAGGCCGGGTTTCTCGTCGCGCTTGTGTCCTGGCCCAGTATTACCGCCCTGGCGACCCCGGAAGCCTCCATCTCTTCGAGGATCTGCTCGGTCGAGCCAGGGAGCTTGT
The DNA here is from genome assembly GCA_021811485.1 of archaeon. GTDB lineage: Archaea > Thermoproteota > Nitrososphaeria > Nitrososphaerales > Gagatemarchaeaceae > UBA183. Next base: position 3,555 of record JAJZOO010000026.1, on the reverse strand, counting down.
CGACGTCGAGCTTGAAGAAGTCGCAGGCTTTCATTATCGGCCCGTTCTTTTTCATGAAATCCCGGGTCCACGGGTGCACGTGCACGTCGAAGGACAACTCGCCTGGAGTCGAGGCTGGGAATCATTAACCTTCCTGATGGGGAAACCAGGCGCGGTCGAGGGGCGACAGCCAACCTTTTCTGAAGGGCGCTCGAAGGACTGCCGTGAAAAGGTCCCGCCACGAGCCCAAGGAAGGTGAGATGGCCCCCGACTTCGAGCTCCCGTCGTCTTCGGGGAGCACCCTCAAACTCAGCTCCCTGAGAGGCAAGCAGGTGGTGCTGTACTTCTATCCGAAGGACGACACCCCTGGGTGCACCGTCGAAGCGTGCTCGTTCAGGGACAACCTGCCCAAGTTCGACGGCCTGGACGCAGTCGTCCTGGGCGTGAGCAAGGACTCCCTCCAGTCACACGCGAAGTTCATCGGCAAGTACTCGCTCAACTTCACCCTGCTCAGCGACGAGAGCCTGAAGGCCCACGGCCTCTACGACACCTGGAAGGAGAAGATGAACTACGGCAAGAAGTACATGGGGACCGAGCGATCCACCTTCGTCATAGGCGCCGACGGGAGGATAAAGAAGATCTTCAGGAAGGTCAGCCCCAGAGGGCACGACGTCGAGGTACTCTCCGCTCTGAATCCATAGGCCAGGCCACTGGCCGCGGGGCGTCACCGGGGGCAAGGAAGGCACTTAGCCAATAGACGAATGGTTCTGCCGCTGGCGCCGATGGTTAAATATGGAAACGCGATGGCGAGGCCAATGCTCCTTACAGCGGTCCCAGAGGAGACCTACTGCCTCAGGACACAGGAGCATGTGCCGGCCAGCTCCGGGAGGAACCTGTTCTGTTATCGCTGCGGCATGTACCTTGGTCCCGCGAGAGACTCTGATCTCGGAAGCCTTCTGGACTATTAGGGCCTCTTCGCGAACTGGTTGATCAGCGCCCTGAAGCCGCGCTTGACGTAGAAGCGGTTGGCAATCTCGTTCTGTGCAGGGACGTCGGCGACCATGATCTCTGCCCCCATCTTCTTGAGCTCGGCGGCGGCCTGCTGGATCATGTCGTCCCCCAGGGCCTTCCTGCGGTACTCGGGCAGGATGTAGAAGTCGGTGATTCGACCTTCGTTGCGCGGTTCATAGAATATCCGCTCGCGCGTCTCGGCCCTCAGGACGCCCACCACTTTCTTCCCCTCTGCCGCCACCAGCAGGAGGTGCCCGGGAGCAGCCAGGGAAGACTGGATGTACTTGTCCGCCCTTGCCTTCGCGTCAGGCACCACTGCGAAGAGGGGGTCGAACTCGTTGTTCAGCCTCTTGGTCCGCACTATAAGGTCGGAGAGCGCCTCGACGTCGTCCTTCCTGGCGCGCCTGATCTCCATGTCCAGCCCCCTCGCCGGTCCTGGAGGGATTGATTTACGCCTATTCTGGGGGGTCGAGTATCACCCCTCCGTTTCTGAGTGCATTCATCACTTTCCTTGACCTCTCGATGGTGGCCATGGCCGCCTGCATCGACTCGCTTGCCGACAGGTTCCGCCGGGCGACCCCCTCCCTGATGGCAGCCTGGCCGACCTTTGTCGCCACCCTCGGATACACCTCCCACTGCACCATGGTGGGGAGGATGTAGTCCCTGCTGATCCCCTTCTCCTTGGCGAAGGCCGCCAGCTCCTTCGCCGCTTCGATCACCATCGGGTCGGTGATGGTCTTCGCCCTCACGTCCAGGGCTCCCCTGAAGATCGCGGGGAAGAGCAGGCTGTTGTTCACCTGGTTGGGGAAGTCGGACCTCCCCGTCGCAACCACCTCGACCCCGGCCGAATGGGCCGCAGCCGGGAGCATCTCCGGGACCGGGTTGGCAAGGAAGAAGGCGATCCCCCTCTTGTTCATCACGGCCACCTCGTCCCGCCTTACGGCGTCGGGGCCTTGCCGCGCCGCCGCGACCAGGGCGTCGGCCCCCTTCAGGGCGTCCTTCAGCGTCCCCCTTAGCCTGTCCCCGTTGGTGCGGATCGCGATCTCGTACTTCCACTTGTTCTTCAGCATGAGCTGGTCAATGTCTTCCCTCTCCGGGTGGAGGATCCCCTTGGAGTCGACCACGAGGATGTCCCTGGGGTCTGCCCCCGCCTCGACGAGGAGCCTCTCGGCCGCGACGTTGGCTGCGCCGGCGCCGTAGAGTACGATCCTTGTCCCTCTGAGCTCCCTCCCTGTGACTTCCAGGGCGTTGAAGAGAGCGGCGAGGGTCACCCCGGCCGTCCCCTGCTGGTCGTCGTGCCAGACCGGGATGTTCATCTCTCCACGCAACCTGTCCAGCACCTCGAAGCACTTCGGTGACTCGATGTCCTCGAGGTTCACCCCTCCGAGCGAGGGCTCCAGGGCCTTGACGAGCGCTATCAGCTCGTCGGCGCTCTTCACCCTGACGGGGAGCGGCAGCGCGTTCACCCCGCCGAGGTAGTTGTAGATCAGCGCCTTCCCTTCCATGACAGGGAGGGCGCCCTCAGGGCCTATGTTCCCCAGGCCTAGGACCCTGGTCCCGTCAGTCACGATCGCTATTGTGTTCCATCGGCCGGTGTACTCGAAGGAGAGCTCCGACTGGGCTTCGATGGCCTTCGAGACGGCGGCGACCCCCGGGGTGTACCATACGGAGAAGTCGTCGAGGGACCTCACAGGTACTCTGGGAGCGAATCCCACCTTGCCACCATAGAACTTCGAGTACTCGAGCGCCTTTCGCGAAGAGTCTTCCTCTGGGGCGGGCTTCGGCTTCAACTCCGCGCCCCGTCCCGCCCCGCCCGTATTTGCGCTTTCGAGCTCAGAGCGGACCGTGCGCTGCCGGCCCGTGGGAGAGCTCATGCCGCGGAGCCCGCGGGACCGCCTGCGAAGGACATCCTGACCGGCGCCCCGGCGAGGGCGTTTAAGCGATGTGGGCGATTCTCACATATGACAACCGGCCATGGGCGGCTAGTGGTGGGCGTGCTTGTGAGGGTCCTTGTCAAAGGCTGCCTTGCACCCCGACGAGCAGAAGTAGAAGGCCTTCCCCTCGTGCTCCGACTTCAGGGTGGCGGTCTTCTCGTCCACCATCATGCCGCAGATAGGATCTTTCTGCATGACCGGAATGCCCCTTCCCGTCGATTTAGACGTTGCGGAGGGGAGGCCATGTACCCGAGCATTGCTCCAGGCGATGCTTCCTCTCTGAAGGGATGACTTTAACCCGAAGTATCAGGGAGACATTCGAGCCATGGCGAAGGACCCCGTTTGCGGGATGTTCGTGGACGAGAAGACTGCCGACCTCAAGGCCGAGGTGAGGGGGGTCACCTATTACTTCTGTAGCGAGTCCTGCATGACCGAGTTCCTCGCCCCCGAGAAGGAAATCAGGCGGCTCAAGATCTCCGTCGCGGCCTCTGCCGTCCTTTCTGTCCCGATACTCTTTTTCACCTATCTCTCGCCGCTCCAGGGCCCCGTCCGAGACTACCTCCTGCTCGTCCTGGCGGCCCCCATCCAGTTCGGAGTCGGGTGGAGGTTCTACGTCGGGACCTTCGACAGC
>JAJZOO010000083.1 GCA_021811485.1 archaeon | reverse complement strand
TCACAATCTCTTTCGAGTCCTCTCTCTTACCTATCAGGTCGATGTCCTTGTTCTCCCGGAAGTATCTGGGGTCGCTGGCGCTGGGACAGAGCTTCTTGAAGGCGAGCCCCCCGAAAAGCCTGAGCCTCACCCCCTTCCTCTCGGCCATGTCAATTATCTGAGTGGCGGCCTCTAATGCGTTGGCGGGAATCAACATTAGGCTCTCCATACGAGCGTTGAAACGCCTTCCTGGCGATTTAAGATGTGTTTAGCAGCAACGTGTTGAAGGTCGGCTGAAATGCGAAATCGTCCCGCAGCTGCGAGGCGTCCACGGAGGGCGCCCGGGCGCCCGCTCTGGCCCCCCCTCGGTCATTTCGGTTCCTCTCCCTCCCTATGGCCATACGCCAGTCAGTGTCGGTACCATCGAGGCAGAAGAGGATGGGGTGCAGTGCGTGGAAGGCTTCGGCATATCTCAGCTTCTGGGGGGCTAGCGCTCCAGGATGAGCTTCAGTTTCGCCGACGCCCCCCTTGTTTAATAACGGATGCGGCTCTATCCTTTAAGGCTCCGACGAGGGGGCCACAAGAATGAAAGACGTAGCTCGGGTTAGGCCATGTCCTTCGAGATAGCCGAAGACCTCTCCAGGCAGACCTCGGAGCTCCTTTCCCGGTTCGAAGGGAGGGCCGCCGCCTTCTCCAACAGAGAGGACCTGGCCTCGTTTGCGCTCCAGCGCGACCGAGCTGCCGCTGAGAAGACCGCCCGGGAGTTCTTCGGTCCGGGGGAGCACCTTGCGACGGGGATCGACGGTTCCATGGACTTTGACGAGCGGCTCCAGATGATACTCTTCTACGCCAACGCGACCGCCTATAGCTGCCCCTTTACAGTCGCGGAGCACCTGTCCCTGGACCTATCCGGGGCTTACAGAGAGTCGAAGATGGACGCTTCTGCAGCCATCCCGCTCTGGGCCGAGGACCTCTCCAACGTCCTCACAAACGAGCCGGAGATAGACATCGAGCTGGAGCATTCGGTTGAGAGGATCCCGAACTCTTTCATGACCCTCGGAGAGCTTTACCTGGGGTACCGGGCCTGCGAGAAGTCTAGGATCGTGTTCATGGACCGGCCTCTCTCCGGGACCTATTCGACCCTCTCCCGCGACGTCAGGCTGCTCCTCAGGCGGGGAGAGACCAAGCTCACCCGTTGGTCCCCGGACGTTCCGGCGACGCTGCTGGACATGAAGCTCTCACTGTCTCTAGGCTCCCCGTCCATGGCGGTCCCCACCAGGGGCCGCTATCTACATGTCGCCATGCTAAAGCGCCTGCTCGCGGGCCCGGCGAGCGTAGCAGACCTCTCGAAGACGCTCAAGGTCAGGGAAGCGGAGGCGTCGAAGGCCGCCGCAAGGCTCCTCAGGTTCGACAAGGAAGCTGGAGGGTCGGTACTGTCAGACTCAGCAGAGTCCCACCTCGGGGTGAGGGACGAGGTCCGAGGATATTGGAGCCGTACCCTGGCGCTGTCTGTCGACTACGCATCCAAGGTCTTCTCCAGGTCGAGGCACCCCCTCGCCTTGAAGGCGGACGAGTATCTTACGATGCTCGACGTGAGCGCGGTCTCTCTGTTCCTGCTCCAGGGGCTCCTCGACCGGGCCTCGGAGAAGCGGACCCTCCTGGTGGGGATAGCCAAGGACACCTCGGCGACTGACGTCGCAAGGTCGGTCCTGCCGTTCGCGTCAGCCGGCGGTTTCCTGAGACTGGGCTCTCCGGCCCCGATGCTGAGGAACGACAGGGCTTTCCTGGCGATTCTGAGCGCCGAAAACCCGGAGATCGCGACCCCCTGGAGGACGATGGGGTACGACTCCGCCTTCTCGACCATCGCCAACGTCGGAGGAGAGCTGCGCAGCGCCAGGAAACTGGTCTCAAGAGAACGGCTCTTCGTCCGGTCTTACTTCCAGCTCCGGACCCTCAGGAGCGACAGAAAGGTCAGGTCGCAGGTCTTCCTCTTCGACAGGCCGTTCGGCGAAGGAGACGAGGGCGCCGAGAGGCAGGTCAGGGTCAAGGAGAAGTCAGGGATGGCTGACGTCGGTGCCTACTTCGAAGGGGACCGCCTCAGCAAGGCGTCCAACCTGGTCCTGCATATCTTATCCATGGCGGACAACCCGGAGGTCTTCGAAGCCTTCGGCCACAACCAGCTGCTCTACCTGGCGGACAAGGCGGTGAAGGCGGAGGTCAGGATGCTCCGGAGCTCCCTCAGGGGGGTCGCGGACCTCAGCGCTGGCGGTGTGTCCAACAGGCGGAAGATATTCGGGCTCGTTACACCTTATAGGCAGCAGCGGGCCGAGGCCGAACACGCGAGGATGAAACAATAGAGATGCTGGAGAGCCAGCAGAACGGGTTCTTCGACAACATGGGCGGGGAGTTCGATGCCCGCCTCAAGATGGTCACGAGGACTACGAGGACCACCAAGAGCGACGGCAGGGAGCTGACCGTGTCCAACCCGCTCGCGATAATCGAGGCGCGGTTCAGCTACAAGGTCCTCGACAGGCTCCTCTCCCCCAACTTCGTCGCCATAGAAAGGAGCGTAGAAGGCGAGAAGCGCTACGTGATGTACGAGGTGGTGGCCGTCAACCCCACGCACTACCAGCTCCCGGGGATTGACGCTTCCATGCCCACCCTCCTCAGGAAAGAGTACCTCGACACCATCAACGAGAGCTGGGGCAAGTCCCAAGAGACCTGGATTGACCTCGCGGCGGTCCCGACCAGCTACTGCGCGAAGCTGCAGGGCGACGGCATGGAGTACGCGCGAGCCTCCTATGCACCGCTCCCGGGTGCCAAGGCGCTGCTCCTCTCCAAGCCCGCCGTCGAGAGGTTCCTGTGCGTCACCGGAGGGGTCGAGATCGGCGACATGGTGGGCTTCGAAATCCCGCTCACCGTGGACATGGACAGCCTGATCCGGTATCACATGGGCGCGTTCGGCTTCACAGGCGCAGGGAAGTCAAACCTCACCAGCGGCCTGCTCAGGACGGCCCTGGCAAGGGACCCACTGCTTACCGCTGTGGTGTTCGACATCGCGGGCGAGTATGCGGTGAACCTGCTCGACCTGCTGAAGGCCGGATCAAAGATATACACGACCGAGACCATGGACAGCGCTTCGG
>JAJZOO010000025.1 GCA_021811485.1 archaeon | reverse complement strand
GACGTCGGCGTCGACCATCTCGTCGACCCCTCGCAGGGTGATCCCCCTTGCGCCCAGGCCGAGGCCGACGAAGGAGAGGCGACCCATGACAAGAGCATCGCAAGCCCTTGTTATTTCGCTTCTGGGACGACGGCTAGCCATGGACGGTTTGAACGCTTCCACCGACCCCTCCTCGTTCGACGTCCGCTTATCTTCAGTTGTCTGAATCTGTAAGTCGACTGATTCTGCGCCGTTGTAATGGTCGTCTCCATTAACAGAACTGGCCGAAGTAATCGGGGCCAATATCGGTGACGGATGCGCCAGTCGAATTTGGTCCGGGCACAGTCTTGCTAACATCGTAGCCTTTACTGCTCATCCTGCCGAGTGCTGGCACTACGAGGCTTTCGTCAAGCCGACAGTTGACTCTGCACTCCAACTTGATGGGCTTTGTGCCTCCGAAGTGACAACAAGACGCGTCTTCGCTACACAAGCAAGAAGCTGGTTCAGTGTCTCGAAGGCCTTGGCCTTCCTGTGGGCGCGAAGAGGGGCGCTTCAATCCCCAGCGAAATTCTCAGGCTCGGGCTAGTGGTGCCACTCATCCCCGGCGTTTATCACGCGGAGTGGACCATCTACAGGAGGTAATCGAAGATGTACCGTCACCACGCGCGAGCCTACGACAAATTGCTCGTAATTCAGATCCGCATGAGGCTCAAGACACTCATGAACCGGATTCGAGACGAACTTACGAAGCTCGGAATTCTCACCGACAGGCTCTCTGACAAGGATGTGTCTACACACTCGGGATCACGCCGCAGCACCAGATTCGGAAATCCGTCGAAATCATTCGACCGAGGTGCAAACTGCGCCCTCATCTAGTAAGACTTTAATCGGTCTGCAAAGCGCCGGATTCCGAGGGCCTGTGGCTCAGTGCAGAGGATCTCTGCGAGAAGCCAGGTTAGAGAGGAAATCCTAGATCGGCTGGCTCTTAACCAGCATGCCGTGGGTTCGAATCCCACCAGGCCCGCGTTCAGTCCGCTTCTTACGGCTGCGGCTCGGGGAGGGCTTCACCTGCCCGATGGGCGGATGCTCCCTCGCTTTCACGGCGACGAGGTAGAACCTAGACGTGCTGACCTGGAAAGCGCCCTCGGCCCTTATCTCCGAGTCGGCCTTTCTGAGGCTCCCTTCCAACGCGCCCCGGTCCATCTCCTTGAACGACAGGGGTCCCGCCGTCTTCAGGTAGTACGCTAGGGCTCCTACGTCGAGGAAGCGGGACCGGACCGTCTCCTCCCCGCTCCCGATCACGCGCAAGCCCGCTCCCCTGACCTGCCTCACGGCTTCGTCGAGGTCCCACTTTTCCCCCTGGCCGTCTCCTTCTCCGACGAGCCTAGCCAGTTCCACGTCGTTGTCTGGGCCGACCTGCTGCGTGATGAAAGTCCCGCCAGGCCGGAGCGCCGCCGCCACCTCTGACGCGACGAACGCTTCGTGCCTGTCGCTGACGACATCGAACGCCCCCTCCTGGAACGGGAGGCTCCCGCGCTGCTCCCCCTTGGCGGAGTTGTCGTCGCAGAAAGAGACCACGACGTCCACGCCGAGCGGTCCCAGCTCTCTGCGTGCGACGTGCGCGTTAGGCGCGAACCCTTCCGTGACCACGGACCGCGCCGGGAGCGGGCCCAGCGATGAGACGAGCTCGCCCCCGCCCGTCCCGAGGTCGAGATATGACCTGGCGTTAGCCAGCATCTGGGCGAGCATCTTCCTGTAGTCCCATGAGAACCTCCCTTCCAGGTATCTCCCATCGAGGAACCTGAAGTCCCACCCCGCGAAGGGTGCGGCGTCCGCCTCAGCGACAAGCTCCTCGAATGTCCGCATGACCAGTGCCCGGGGGGTGACGAAGATATAGATGGGCCGGCCGTTCCTCGGAGGCGTTGTCAGAGCTGGACAGGGCGGAGAGCGCCGATGGAGTCATCTCGATGTGGGTGGCTGACCCTGCGTTTCCCACCGACCGGAGGATCGTCGACGCTTTCAACTTCGCTGTCGACTCGGGGTGTACCCACTACTTTCCGGCGAAGGGGTTCGACGAGCTCGTCCTCCCGAAAGCGATCGCGGCGTTCTATGGGGAGGACCGTGGCCTGGAGTTGGACCCTGCAGACGAAGTGTGCATCACGCACGGAGCCCAGGAGGCCCTGTCGCTTTCGATACAAGCGGCCATGAAGCCGGGGGACGAGATGATCGTCCCTCAGCCCACCTACAACGCGCTCATCGAGAAGCTCGAGATATTCGGGGTCCGCCCGGTCTTGGTTCCCCTCCTGGAAAGCGAAGGGTGGAGGCTCGACACAGACGCTGTAAGGGCGGCGATCTCAGAGAGGACGAGGATGGTCTACGTCTGCAACCCGAACAACCCCACGGGGACGGTCCTAGGCAGGAAGGACGTCGACGCGCTCAGCGGCATCCTCAGGGAGGAAGAGAGACTCTCTCTTCTCCTCGACGAATGCTACAGCAGGATACTCTTTGACGGCGCTGGGTTCGCCCCCTTTCCTTCGGACGACGAAGAGCTTCGCGGGCGCACGTTCCTGGTCAACAGTTTCTCGAAAGCCTACGCCATGACGGGGTGGCGCCTCGGATACGTCGTAACAGACAAGGCGCGCGCCGACGCCATCAAGCGCCTTTCATTCGAGCTCAACGGTGGGGTGAGCTACCCCATCCAGTACGCGGGGGCCAGGGCCCTGAACGACTGTGCTTCCTTCGTCTCCTCCATGGTGGAAGAGCTCGACAGAAGGAGGCGCGCAATGATCCGGGGGCTCTCAGAGCTGGAGGACGTGCGGTTCGAGCCCCCCAGCGCGGGGTTCGAGGTCTTCCCTGACTTCTCGGCCTACTCAAGGGACTCCGTCGCCCTGTGCGCTCGACTGTTGAGGGACGCCAGAGTGAGGACCATGCCCGGGGTGAAGTACGGGCCGTCGGGGGAGGGGCACCTGAGGCTTGTCTTCTGCGCCGAAGGCGGGGAAAGGATCGAGGAAGGGCTGACCAGAATCCGCGGGTGCCTCAGTAGACGCTGAGCGGGGACCGGCGCGGGCCCCGCTGTCACCGGACGCGGCGAGGACATGTCTGGACAGACTGGCCTGTCTCCTCCCGGCAACCCCTCTTGGTCGGGAGGGAGCTCGCGCCCAAAACTTCGGCTATAGTCGAAGTTTACACTCGGCCAGGCAGGGGCCCCTGAATCTTATATCGCCAGATTACACCCAGTCTGGCTGCGCGTGAGGTTCAAGGACATCGTCGCAGCGGTCCTTATCATCATCCCGTTCGTCTTTCTTCTTCCAGTTCAGACGTACGACATAGCGAACCCGATGTGGGGCGGGGTGCCCTTCTTCTGGTGGTACCAGATGGTGTGGCTGGTCTTATGCGGGGTCCTGTTCTTCATCGCGGCGAATCTTCTGGGGAGGAAGTCCTAGATGCTGGCGATAGACGGAATCGTAGCGTTCCTGGCGCTCTTCGTGGTGTTTGTCTTCCTGGGCTTCTACGGAGGCAGATGGAGGAGGGGAGACATGAGCGACCTGAGCGAGTGGGCTCTGGCCGGAAGGCGGCTCGGGACGGGCCTCGTGTGGTTCCTCGTGGGGGCAGACCTCTACACCGCCTACACCTTCATCTCGGTGCCTTCTGGCGTCTACGCGGGCTTCCATAACCTGCCCGGGACAGGCTCGCTGTACTTCTTCGCCGTCCCTTACGTCGCCCTGACCTTCGGCATCGCGATAGTGGTCATGCCGAAGATGTGGAAAGTCTCTCATGAGCACGGGTACATCACGTCCGCGGACTTCGTCAGGGGGACCTTCGACAGCAGGACCCTCGCTATGCTGGTCGCCGTCGTAGGGATCATAGCGGAGCTCCCGTATATCGCGCTCCAGATAGTGGGGATGCAGGCTGTTCTGGCCGCGATGCTAGCGGGGATAGGGGACGTGACCACGATAGCCGAGGTCTCGCTCATAATCTCCTTCATCGTCCTGGCCGCTTTCACATACACGAGCGGTCTCAGAGGCGTCACTCTCACAGCCGTGATGAAAGACCTGCTCATATTCCTGGGAATCATCGCGGTCCTCGCCGTCGTCGTCTCCTCAGGCGGCTTCGGGGCCGCATTCCACACCGCGACCACCAGCCTCTCTCCCTACCCTGGGTTGAACGCCGGCAAGGCGCCTGAAGTGTATCCGACCCTTCCTGCCGTCCTCATCAACGCGTACTGGAGCACCTTCCTTATCAGCGCCGTCGCGCTCTATCTGTATCCTCACGCCATCAACGGGGTCCTGAGTGCACAGGACCCGGAGAAAGTGAGGAAGAGCACTTCGCTCCTCCCGTTCTACGGCCTCGGGCTCGGAGCCTTGGCGATGTTCGGGGTGCTCGCGTGGGGGAACGCCGCAGCACAGACCTTCCTCAAGCAGTTTCCGCTCGCAGGGACGGGGGTCACCCAGGGCCTTCTCGTAGTCCCGGCGATGATACTCAGCACCCTTCCGAGCTGGTTCGCGGGGGTGGCGCTGCTCGGGATTTTCATCGGAGGGCTGGTCCCCGCGGCGATAATGGCGATATCCCAGGCGAATCTGCTCACCAGGAACATAATCAAGGAGTTCAAGCCAAACCTCACCCCCAGGGGAGAGACGACCATCTCCAAATGGGCGTCCGTGGTCTTCAAGTTCATCGCGCTAGCCTTCGTCTTCGTGGTGGCGAGCACCTACGCCATACAGTTGCAGCTCCTCGGGGGGATAATAATCGTCCAGACGATGCCGGCTGTGTTCCTGGGCCTCTTCTTCAGACGGATGAACAAGCACTCCCTCATAGTGGGCCTGCTGGCAGGGGAGTTCGTCGGGATATATCTGGTGGAGCTGAAGAACAGCTTCGGAATCCTGTACTCGTCGACCTACGCGGTCAACCCATGGGGCCTGCTCTACATCGGACTGATAGCGCTAGCAGTCAACCTTGCGATCGTGGCCGTCTGGAGCCTGGTCCTTCCGAGGAAGGAGATCATGGGCGTTCAGGCCGCCTGATACATAAGTACCCAGCTTCCGGTCCTCACATCAGTTGAAGGCAATCCGGTACCACAAGACGGGCGGGCCCGACGTCCTCTCCCAGGACGAGGTCACCGACCTCGAGCCCTCCGAAGGGGAGGCGGTCGTCAGGGTAGCCGCAGCAGGCGTGAACAGGATCGATATCTGGGCCCGCACCGGGAGGTACAAGACCTCCCTCCCGCACACCCTCGGGACAGACGTCGCAGGAGAGGTGGCCGCAGTCCGCCCCCACGCTGCCGAGGCGGGGTCACAGGTCGTGGTCTATCCCGTGCTGTCAGACGGGTCCTGCGTCTACTGCCGCGGAGGCTCCCCGAGCCTATGCCTGAGGAGGGGCTTCGTCGGCATAGCGACCGACGGCGGATACGCCGAGCTCGTGAAGGTCCCCCTGGCGAACCTGATCCCCCTCAGAGGCCTAGACCCGAAGACCGCGGCTGCGATGCCCGTCGACTTCGGCACCGCCTGGAACGGGCTTTCAAGGAAGGCGAAGGTCGGCGACGGCGACGTCGTCCTGGTGTGGGGCGCGGCAGGAGGTCTGGGGCATGCCGCTGTCCAGATAGCCAAGCATCTCGGCGCCAGAGTGATCGCGGCCGTGGGGAGCGACTCGAAGGCCGACTTCGTCAGGTCTCTCGGGGCCGACCACGTCGTCAACTATGCGTCCCACGACATAGCGGAAGAGGTGCGGTCCCTTACCGACGGGCTCGGCGCCTCTGTAGTGTTCGACCATGTGGGAGGGGACACCTGGGCGAAGAGCTTAGACTGCCTCGCCAGAGGCGGAAGGATGGTCGCCCTCGGATTGACCTCAGGGCCAAAGTCCGAGGTCGACGTGCGCCGCGTCTACTCTGACGAGCTCAGCATCATGGGCGTGTACGGCCAGTCGAAAGGAGACGTCGAACAGGTACTCAGGCTGGCGGCCGAAGGCAAGTTGAGGCCTTCCATCTACAGGGAGCTGCCGCTTGCCGAGGCGCGGCGCGCGCACGAGATAGTGGAATCGAGAGAAGTGCTAGGGAAGGTCCTACTGATCCCGTAGACCCGGAACGCGTGCCACTCCGCGCTGTTTATAGCCCGAACGCCTCCGACTCGGAATGATGTACACGAGGACCGTGGTCGAAGACGAACCCCATGCCATGCTGGTGATGAAGGGGATGGAAGAAGCGTGGGAGAGGAAAGACGAGTCGTTTTTCATAAAGGTCTTGGCAGAGGAGCCCAGCCTGGTCCTCAGGGTCCACGCGGTGTGCATCCTTGCGGAGGTGGGAGGAGAGAAGTCGGTCCCTGCCCTGGGCGACGTCCTGCTTCACGACCCTGACCCGCTCGTCAGGCACGAAGCCGCGTTCTCCCTGGGGCAGATAGGGCTCTCCGAGGGGAATAGGGCCCTGGAAGAGGCGGTGCTCAACGACAGGGACCCCATCGTGAGGCACGAGTCTGCGGCAGCGCTGGGCTCGGTGGGGAGCGCGGACTCCGAGGGGGTCTTGGTCAAGGCGGAGTCTGACGCGGACGAAATGGTGAGGAACTCGGCCAAGGCTTCGCTCTTCAACATACGGTTCCTGAAGCAGTACAACGCTGGAGCCACGGCGAGGGACCGGGCCCCCCGCCCCTAGCCTCGAACCCTTAAGACATGGAGCCATCTACAGCGGCCGAATGAGTCTTGAGGGCAAGCGGGCCCTTGTGACCGGCTCATCCCAGGGGATAGGCGCGGAGATCGCGAGGCGCTTCGCCGGTGAAGGGGCGACCGTGTTCGTCAACCACCGTGGGGGGAAAAGGCACCCCGAACCCGTCCTGGAAGCTATCCGCAGGAGGGGTGGGGAGGCCTCAGTGGTCCACGCAGACGTGTCCGACCCTTCGAGCGTCGAGGCCATGTTCTCGGAGGTGGGTAGGAGGGCAGGCGGGCTCGACATACTAGTCAACGCCGCAGGGCTCGCAGACCGCGCTCTCTGGAACCTCGCCATCGAAGACACGACCCTGGACATGTGGAGGCGGGTCTTCGCCGTAGACACCTTCGGGACCTTCCTATGCGCCAAAGGCGCCCGGAGCCTCATGAAGCGGGGCGGCTCGATAGTCAACGTCGCGTCGATCCCGGCCCTGGTCGGAGACACGGAAGGGCTGGTCTACGCGTCCGCGAAGGGGGCGGTCGTCTCCATGACGAGGATGCTCGCCAAGATGCTCGCACCCAAGGTCAGGGTGAACTGCATGGCGTTCGGCTCGATGGAGACCACCTGGGTGGACTGGCTGGGCCCGGAACAGGCGAAGTCCTACAGGGCTGCGATACCGCTCGGCCGGTTCGGGAAGCCTTCCGAAGCTGCCAGCCTGGCGCTCTTCCTGGCGAGCGGGGAATCGAGCTTCATCACCGGTCAGGTGATAGCGCTGGACGGCGGCGAAGCGATCCGCTAGTCCCCCGCAGCCTTCTGGAGCCCACCTGCCCGCTCTATCTTCGCAAGGGCCTCGTCGATGGCGTCGGCCTCTCCGACGACCCCCCGCTTTATCGCCTTCTCCCAGAGGTCTACGTACAGCTCCAGCCCGGCCTTCACCTGATCTTCCCTCTCTCCCTTCGACTGTTCGAGCCCTCCGAGGTACTCTCTGACGCTCTTGACGTTCCTGCTCAGAGGATCTTCGCCTCCCCTCCGACCTCTGAGGGATAGGCTCTGTACCCCAGTTTCTGGACCGCCTTCATCACCCTTTCCTGGTCCCTCTCGGAAGTGTTGATGAACACCGACGGCCCCGTCTGCATCGAGTAGTAGGCTTTCGCCCCTTCTTCCCTGAGCTCCCTTACCCTCCTGATTATCCTTACCGAGTCTTCCGTCATGATGACAAGCCCGCTGTCGCCGGTCATAGTCAGCGCGTGCAGCTCCAGCGTGTCCCGCTCCGCCAGCCTCCCCAGCTGGTCAAGGTCGTTCCCCAAGATGGCCTTCTGCATCTCTTCGCACCTTCTCTGAGCCGACTCGACCCTGGCTTTGAAGAAGGGCGAAGTCAGCACCTCTCTGTGCGCGTCCTCCGTCCTGACCCTCGATGGAAGAGGGACGATCACCATTCGGAGATCCATGGTCTTCTGGTCGGCGAACCTCTCCGCATAGGTGCTTTCGTCGTCCTTCCCCGCGTACAGCCTTGAGAACCCCCCTACCAGCGACCTGGACGCCGAAGCCGCGAAGAGGCGCGCGGCCTTCGAAAGGTCCACCAGGTCAGGAGCTCCGCCTACCAGCAGCCTGTGGCTGAGCAGGGTCAGGGCCGCCCCTGCCGAGGACGAGTAACCTATCCCCTTGGCCTTCCCCGACGGGACGTTCCGGCTGTCTATGCGGAAATCGGTGGCCCGTTTCGAGGGGTCCAGTCGCTCGACGACCCCCTGCAGCCTGGCGTTGGCCGAGGCGTTCCCTCGCCCTTCTATGAACACCCCGCCTCCCCTGGAATCGGATATCGTGGCCTCGGTCTTCATCGAAGTCGTGTTGACCGAGATGCTGTCGTGGTAAGGGAGCCGGAGCTTCCAATCTGTGAGCCCATGGTACTTGACCAGGGCTTGCATGGTGTAGGCCACGGCCTTGTACTCGGCCACCTCAGCCCACCTCTATCTCGAGCCTTCCTTTCGTCTCCGGGTCCCTAAGCGCGCGGATCATCTCCCGCGGCAGGTCCCTGGCTGAGGAGTCGGCGCGCAGCGCAAGCGTCCTTTCGCTTACGAAGTCGCTCTTCCTGATGACGATGTCCTGCGGGTCAGTGAGCTTGAGCCTGGAGTCTCCCTGCGCTGCAACAAGATACGACAGCCCTCCGACCACGATCCTGACGCTAACCGGGGTCCCGGTCTTCCTGAGCCCCTGCTTCACTTCAGGATTGAGCCCTAGACACCCCTTGTCCGCCGAGACGCCGACTATGCAATCTCCCCTCTCCGAGAGGTGCCCCTCGGTGGTGACTTCGATCGTCGTGGGGTGTCCCGAAAGGACCTTGGGGTGCCCCCTGAAAGTCACGACGTCCTTGGGCTTGCGGGGGTCGGCCGCGGCTCGTTCGTACACCTTCATTTCGGCCTCGGCTGGTAACCGTCGCAGTGCGGGCACCTCTCGTCTCCGATAGGCACGGGGGTTGAACAGAAGAGGCAGAACCTGTACCCCTCCGGAGGGGCCAGAGGTGCCCCGTCCTCTGGGAGGATGAGGCTGACCAAGATCATTATCCCGCCGGCCGCCGCGAACGGGAGACTCCAGAAGAAGACGAAGGGGAGGCCGAGTATGTAGAACACCCCCCCCATCAGGGCGACGAGTGCCCCTCCTGAAAACAGCGACGGACGCATGGCTCCCGGTCCCCGATAACGCCTTTATAGTTTCGAGGCGGCGCGAAACCTGTCCCTGTCATGACCACCGAGTACGAACAGCTCATTTCAAAGATGGTCGAAGAGAAGAAGGCCAAGCTTGCCGAGCTCGCCGGGAAGAAAGGGGCCGAAAAGGCAACTGCCTCTCTCATGGCTGACGTCAGGTTCCTTGAGGTAGAGCTTCAGAGGTATCAGCAGGGGATGGCCCTCTTCCGCACCAAGGGGCTCCCGAGGGTCGGGAGATGGGGCGCCCCTGAGACGGAAGAGAGGAAGGAAGAAGAAGCCTAAAGCGAATTGACGCTTTTCCTTTCCGAGGGAGACGTCGAGGCACTGCTCGACATGAAGGAGGTGGTCGAGGTCGTCGAAGAAGCCTTCAGGAAGGAAGGGACGGGGGAGGCCGCCAACTCCCAGAGGACCAGGTCTAGGGGAACCGCCTCGGTCCTGAACGTCATGCACGCTAACCTGCCCTATCTAGGAAGGAGCGGACTGAAGGCCTACGCATACTCGAAGGCGGGGGCCAAGTTCATTGTCGCCCTCTTCGACTCGGCAGATTCCACCCCGCTCGCCATCATGGGGGCTGACGCGCTAGGGAGGTACAGGACAGGCGCCGCTTCGGCGGTCGCGACGAAGCACCTCTATCGTAAGCCTTCCGCCACCTTGGCCCTTTTCGGCACGGGGAAGCAGGCGATGACGCAGGTCATGGCTCTGGGCGAGGTCACCTCGCTAGAGGAGGTAAGGGTGTGGAGCCCCAACCAGCGGAACCGGGCCGATTTCGTGGCGCGGCTGGCCAAGGGCGGGGTCAGGGCGAGGGAGTGCGGTACGGTCAGGGAGGCCCTCGAAGGGGCGCAGATCGCCACCGCCATCACATCGGCGAAGGATCCTTTCATCACGCAAGATCTGGTCGGGGACGTCTCCCACGTGAACCTCTGCGGAGGGAACGTGCCTGCTCACTCCGAGGTCGCACCAGGAGCGTTCCGAGCATTCCAGACCGTGGTCGTGGATGACATCCCCCAGGCCAAAGACGAATACGGCGACCTCATCCTCGCTGCGGATGCAGGCTCCTTTTCTTGGGACTCCGCGCTGGAACTCTGCGACGTGGTGACGGGCAGAGCGGCCGCAAAGGGACGGACCCTTTTCAAGTCCGGAGGGGTGGCCCTCGAAGACGTGGCTCTGGCCAGCGCGCTGTATGATAAGGCGAGGTCCGACCCGCGTTACCCTGGGTTCAGTTTCTGCTAGCTCACATCGGAGGCATGCCGCCCATCCCACCACCGCCCCCTGGCGGCATGGGTGGCGCCTTCATCTTACTTGCGGCTATGACGTCGTCGATCCTCAGAATCATGGACGCGGCTTCTGTTGCTGCCCTCAGTATCTGGAGCTTCACCGCCAGAGGCTCCCAGACCGACTTCGAGTACATGTCGGCTACCTTGCCGTTCAGGGCGTCGACGCCATACCACTTACCTTCCTTGCCGTGCCTGGCTCTCAGGTCCACCTGAGTGTCTATCGGGTCCATCCCAGCGTTCTCGGCGAGCGTCAGGGGGATGCTCTCCATGGCGTCGGCGAATTTCAGCGCCGCCAACTGCTCCCTCCCCGATAGCTTCTGGGCCCAGCTCCTCAGTCTGATGGAGACCTCTTCCTCAGGCGCGCCTCCCCCAGCCACCACGGCAGGGAGTTCCACGACGTCCTTCGTCACCATCAACGCGTCGTGCAGGGCTCTTTCGGCTTCGTCTACCACCCTCTGGGTCCCGCCCCTCACGAGGATGCTCACCGCCTTCGGGTTCTTGGCGCCTTCCACGAAGACCCATTTGTCGTCTTCGAGCTTTCTCTCCTCTACGAGTTTCGCGAACCCTAGGTCCTTCGGTCCGAGGTCGTCCAGGTTTGTGACTATCCTCGCGCCGGTGGCCTTCCCAAGCTTGGTCATGTCGCTCTCCTTCACCCGCCTCACAGTCAGGATCCCGGCCTTCGCGAGGAAGTGCTGAGCCAGGTCGTCGATCCCCTTCTGGCAGATGAGGACGGTGGCCCCTGCCGACTGAATCTT
>JAJZOO010000024.1 GCA_021811485.1 archaeon | reverse complement strand
CGGCAAGGTTCTGACCCAGATGAACGCCAGAGGGGCGCTTGACCTGGTCAGGCCGGTCAACTGCGCCATGATCGGGTTCGCGGTGATCATCGGGGCGTTCGTGTCGAAGCCACCGTCCGTGCAGGTCCCGCAACTGGCGCTGGGGTTCCTGACCGGGTTTTTCATCTGCGCCTATTCGATGGTGGTCAACGACGTCTATGACGTGGAGGTAGACAGGGTGAACAGACCCAAGAGGCCAATCCCCAGCGGAAGGATCACCGTCACTGACGCTGACAGGCTCTCCGTCGCCGCCCTCGCGGCGGGGATGGCCTGCTCCATACTCTCGCTCAACCCGCTGGCAGTGGCGGTCGCCGCAGCCTACGCCGCGCTGTCCTGGGTTTACAACAGCAGAGCCAAGAAGTCGGGGCTTCCGGGGAACATCATAGTGGCTTCGTCCCTCGCAATCCCGTTCGTCTACGGAGGGGTCGTCGCGGGAGGCGCCGTCGCCGGCTCCCTACTCCTGCTCATGGCTCTCACCGCCTTCTTCTCCGGGGTAGGGAGGGAGGTCGTCAAGGCCATGGCGGACGTCGAGGGGGATGCCCACAGGGACATCGAATCCGTCGCCAGGAGGAGAGGGTTCGGTTTCGCCTCGCGCGTAGGCGCGGGGTTCTTCCTACTCGCAGTGCTCACAAGCTGGGTCCCTCTCCTGACCGGGCTCGCCAACGAGGTCTATAGCCTAGGAGTGGTTGCACCAGACGTGATCTTCGTCTATCTCGCGGCTGCCATCCTAGTCCGCGGAGACCCGGCCAACGCATACAGGGTCAAGAACATCGCCCTGGCTGGGATGACCGTCGGGCTGCTTGTCTTCATCGGAGGGGCGCTCTAGCCTTGTGGACGGAGAAGCACCGACCAAGGAAACTCGAAGAGATGGTGGGGAACGACGAAGGGAAGGCGAAGCTCGCTCTCTGGCTGAAGAAGTGGAAGCCTGGCGGGAGGGCGGCGCTGCTGGTCGGCCCCCCCGGGACGGGCAAGACCACGACGGTCCACCTAGTAGCCGATGACATGGGGGTGCAGCTGGTGGAGCTGAACGCCAGCGATGCGAGGACCAAGGATAGGCTCGACAAGAAGCTGGGAGAAGTCATCTACAGCACCAGCCTTCTGGGAAAGACCATGGTGTTCCTGGACGAGGTCGACGGCCTCGCCGGGAGGGCGGACTACGGCGCCATCGACTTCATCAAAGACGCCGTGAAAAAGAGCGAGAACCCCGTGGTCATGGCGGCCAACGACCCCGACTCTGACCAAGTGAAGAAACTGGGAAGCTCTGTGACCAAGATCGAGTTCAGGAGGGCCGATCTCCAGACGGTCCGCCAGAGGCTGGAGGCGATAGCCCGGCTGGAGGGGGTCGACTTTGGTCCAGGCGAGATCGAGGAGCTGGCCCGGGTCGCCAACGGAGACCTGAGGTCTGCGATCAACGCCTTACAGGCTGGGATTCCGGCGCGGAAAGACGAAGAGCTCACGGCGTCCGAATCGATAAACGCGTTCTTCGACGCGATCGACGAGGGGGCGGCCCTAGCCGCGCTGAAGGCCTATCCAGGTCAGCCGAGGGAGAAGATCAGGGACCTGTTCACCTCGGTGGTCAGGTCCGGAGTCCACGAAGAGAGGAAATCAGAGGCACTCGACGTCCTGTCTCGCGCGGACATGCTCCTGGGGAGGATGATGCGCGGAAAGGACTGGAGGCTCCTGCGGTATCTGGACCCTACGCTCGCGTCGGAGCTCTGGAGGTCCCTCGGGGACGGGGGGCCCAAGTACACCATGGACGCCGTCCCCTGGCCCCTGCAGCTGAGAATCTGGAACGACTCCAAGAGGCTGAAGGAGATCGCGTCAGCCGCCGGCCGGAGGCTCGCGATCAGCCAGAAGGGGTTCATGGTGGAGGACATGCCTTTCGTTCTCCTCCTCTGCTCTGACGGGGGTTTCCGGGAGTCTTTTGTTAAGAGCCTGAACCTGGATGAGGGCTACGGCGCGTTTTTGGCGAAGGAAGCGGCGAGGAAGACTGGGCGCTAGTTGTAGAGCGCGGTGGCGGCCGTCCCTCCCGACTCCTTCCAGTCTGCGTAGAACCTCGAGAGTGCGCCCGTCAAAGGGTTATCGGGGTCCACCCGGAATATCCTTATCCTGTTGAAGCGCTTCTCCGTGATGAGCCCCGACTTGGTCAGGAACTCCAGGTGGCGCACAGCGGCGCCGTGAGACAGCCCGGCCCTCCGCGTGATTTCGGAGACGTTGAGCTCCCCGGTCTCCAACATCACCGTGAGAACCTTCGCCCTCCCGTAAGAGGACATCAACTCCTCAAGCTCTAACGT
Organism: archaeon; assembly: GCA_021811485.1. GTDB lineage: Archaea > Thermoproteota > Nitrososphaeria > Nitrososphaerales > Gagatemarchaeaceae > UBA183. The sequence continues at coordinate 9,029 of JAJZOO010000024.1, read as the reverse complement.
CTGTGAGCATCCCCTTTTCGAGCTCGGCCATCAGCTCCTTCGCCGATACGAGGGAGAGCCCTATCATCGTAGTCCTCCCCCGAACCCCCTTGCCGGAGAGCTGGGTCTCTATAATCCCCTTCCTCGAGAGCTCGCTGATGTCGCTCCACACCTGTGTGTGGTGGTATGCGGCGAGCTTCATGTCTTCGCAGAGGGCGGAGTAACTCTTCTCCACTTCCCCGATGGTGACGTAGGCCGAGCCCCCCTTTTTCAGGAGGGCGGATGCCGCCAGCAGTAGCAGCTTCTGGTGCATGGTCAGGTAGGCCAGCTCCTCCTTCCTGAGCTGAGGCGGGAGTGAGGCCTTGGCAGACCTTATGTGCTCTGGGAGGACCCGCGGCGACCCCGAGTCGTCCGCCAGCTTCCCCGCCCTCCAGATCAGGTCCAGGGCGTAGCGAGCGTCGCCGTACGTCCCCGCAATATCGGCGGCCAGCTGAATCATGTCGTCATCAAAGCAGCCGTCGTTGAACGCTTCGGCCCGGGAGGCGAGTATGTCTGCTAGCTGCTCCGACGGGTAGCCGTCGAGCGCAATCTCGTTCCACTGGAGCGAGCTGAGCGTGCTCAGGTCCACCTTCTTGAGGTAGTCAGTCGTCTTGGATATCAGGACGGACGACAGCACCTGGCTCCCGGGCGCCATCTCTCTTAGGCGTGTGATGATATACAAGGAAGACGGGTCGGAGAGGACCAGGGAGTCGACCTCGTCGAAGGCGATGACGAGGTGCATCCTGTTCGTCCTGAGCTCCTCGACCAAGGCGGTCAGCAGCTCCTCGAAGCTGTACCCACGGGTCGGATAGTTATGACCGAGCGACTTCAGGGCCTTCACCATTATGGCCTGGATGGTCCTGTCTATCCTGCAGTTGACGTGCACGACCTTTACGAGGTTCCCGTAGAGGGAAGCCTTCCTCGGCAGCGACTCGAGGAGGAGCTTCTTCGCCAGCATGGTCTTTCCCGAGTTGTGCGTTACGGTGAAGTCTTCCAAGAGATATCGCCCGTCTCCGTCGACCCGGAAGCCGAAGTACTCTTCTTCCCCTAGGGGTTTCAGCGTGAAACCGGTCCTTAGGACGCTCTTCTGCTTCCGCAGCGGCGCCTGTTTTTGCTTGACCCTCGTGGGAATCTTGGAGAGGTCCCCCGAGATCCCAACCCCGTACTGCAGCCCTTGACAAGACTGGTCGTGAGAAGACTTCGCCCTGACGAAGACATAGAACCCTAGGCTCCTAGCTACAAATGCCGCGTCCTCAGCCAGCTGCCTCGATTCCGTTGTGTAGTTGAAGCGCCCTGCCTCCAGGCTGCCATCTGCGTCGAGCAGTCCGGCCAGAACTTCGAAGCGCGTCTTTCTCGAGCCGAACTTGTACTGGAACGGGATGAACTTCGATCCAGCTGTAACCTTGTAGAGATTTAGCGCCATCAGGTCATTGGCCAGACCATCCAGCAGCGTTTGGCCGCCTGTCATCCCCACTGTTAGCATGCGTTGTTGAGCTTGGTCTGCAGGGTACTGGCGCACTTTAGACGCGTATTTTTCAGACCGGTCCTTTACGATTGCTGCCATTTCCGTGTCCGCCGAAGCGAGGGCTGTGCTGCCATGAGTACCCCCGCCGCCTCCAAGGCATATGCCGAGGAAGTGCGGATCGATAGGCCCTTCTGGTATCTGCGGGAAATCGACCCCGGTCCTGACTAGCATGTACAACGGCTTGGGACCAACGGGCAGCTTTTGGAGATTCAGTAGCTCGCTTACCCGGACGTCTTTGACAATCCCTTCTGTGCCGTCCGATGTCTTTCGCGGAGCGTCCCTCGGTCGAGCCTGTATGACAGTAAGGATGTGGTCTTCGGAGACGACGAACGGCTTCCCCTTGAAGGGTTGGACTTCGACCATTTTTCCAAAGCCATGTACTGTCTCAAGCACTCTTCTTGGTGTGCTGTCTGGACCCATCAGCAGATCTCCTTGGACCACGTCTTCGACGCGTTTCGTTGGACCGTCGAACGTCAGAACGAGTTGCCCCTTTCTGTGGCACCCCACCGGGCCCGTTATCATCACCGTCTGGCTCGCCTTCGAGGCGTTCTGCGCCACGCCCTGGAAGTAGAGCTCTAGCTTCTTGAGCTGCGCTTCGCGGTGGGGGATCTGGTGAGGGAGATACTCCTGAAGGAGTGTCGATTCGTCCCGGAAGACCGAGCGAGGGAGGGTCATAAGGGTCGAATCATCGTTCCGGTTTCTTTTATAACCTTAGGCATATGCTTGATAGAACCAAGGGTAGAGGGTTAGCCGAAAGTATTCTGAAAGTGGAAATAGCCGGGCTCGGCGAGGAGGGGCCATGAGGGCCGTCAGATTCCACAGGCATGGAGGAACGGAAGTGCTGCAGTACGAGGAAGCCCCTGATCCAATGCCGACCGCAGACGAAGCCCTGGTGAGTGTGAAAGCGTGCGCCCTCAACCACCTCGACATCTGGGCGCGGGAGGGTCTCCCCAACGTAAAGATCCCGCTTCCCCACATCTCGGGGAGCGACATCGCCGGGGAGGTGGAATGGGTCCCCCCTGAGGAGAAGGAGTTCCAGAAGGGGGACGCTGTCATAGTCAATCCCGGGCTCGGGTGCGGGCGGTGCGACAGGTGCCTCTCCGGGAGGGACAACCAGTGCAGGGAGTACACCATAACCGGGTACGGCGTGGACGGAGGTTACGCCCAGCTTGTCAGGGCAAGGAGGACGCACCTAGTCAGGAAGCCGAAGGGGATGACGTTCGAAGAGGCGGCGTCCTTCCCTCTTGTCTCAGAGACGGCACACCACATGCTCGTGACGAAGGCCAGAGTGTCCCCTGGGGACACCGTCCTGGTCCTGGGGGGGAACTCCGGGGTGGGCTCTGTCGCCATCCAGCTGGCCAAACTGTTCGGCGCTAGGGTGATTGCGACTGCGGGAGGGTCAGAGAAGCTGGAGAAGGCGAGGGCCCTCGGCGCCGACGAAGTGATCGACCACTACTCGCAGGACGTGCTCGAGGAGGTGAAGAAGCTCACCGAGAGGAAGGGGGTGGACGTCGTCGTCGAGCACGTGGGGAAATCCACGTGGGACCGGAGCGTGAAGGCGCTGGCCAAGGGAGGGAGGCTGGTCACTTGCGGGGCGACGACAGGGGCAGACGTCGCAACTGACCTCAGGTATGTCTACAACCGGGAGCTTACCATCTACGGGAGCTTCATGGCAGGGATGGGGGAACTCCTCGACGTGGTGAAGCTCTACGAAAAGGGGAAGCTCAGGACCGTCGTCGACTCGGTCTACCCGCTCGAGCGCGCCGCCGACGCCCAGGCGAAGATGCAGGAGAGCCGGCACTTCGGGAAGATAGTCCTGAAGGTCTAAGGGACTATTTCGTAAGAGTGCGAAATCCGGGCGGTAGGCTGTAGCGTGGCCCCGACGCTGCAGAACTTTTCCGTGCTGTCCCTGATCGCTTCTTCCACGAACCCCTTGTCAAGGGAGGCCCCGGAAAGGACGTACTTCACGTGTATGGAAGTCCAGGGCTTGGGAAGCCCGTGCTCCGGCCTGTCGCCCGACAGGAAGATTCTCAGCGATGTCAGGTTCTGCTTGCGCTTCTTCAGGATGGCGACGACGTCCATCCCGGTGCAGGCCCCGAGCGAGGTGAGGAGCGCTCTCATCGGACCAATGCCCTTCTGTACCCCCTCCGCCGAGTCGTAAACGACGGTGTGCCCTGAGGTATCGGAACCGAGAAAGACATTCCCCTCGTCCCACTTCACCTCGGCGAGCCAGTGCTCTTCACTCAACCTTGACCACCGCGGGCTTCGACTTCGACGACGCCTCTCCTTTCTCGATGAAGCTCCGCCGGCCCCATTTTCCGGTAGCCTCTGCGACCAGATTGTGGGTTCCCACGCCGAGCTCAGATGCCGGGAAGGTGAATTCCTTCTCCACGTCGAGCATCTCCGACTTCGCGTCTTCGACGTTTCGGGGTATCTTTGGCGCCCCGCCGTCTTCGGGCATGATCATCACCCATATCCTGTAAGGGAGGTCGGGGTCCCTGCTCCAGTAAAAGCTCGCCATCCTCACCTCCTTCTTGATCTCGCCCACTTTCCGCGGGCGCAACCCGCCGTGCGCGCTCAGCTTCATCCTAGTCGTGAGCCGGAGTTTCTTGTCGAAATCCTCCCAAGCCACTGTCCATACGTCAGGATGGAACGCTTCACGTAACCCTCCCACGATTCTGAACGCCACGCTCGCCCTGATCGAGTCGCCCAGAGCGTAGGTCTTCTTGTCTGTGGCCACCTGGACCCTATCCACCCGCGTCTTTGGCCACGAGTATTCTCCCCGCCTGTCCTTGAGAGACAACCTAATTTGGCGCGAACGGCTGCCGGTTAAAAGGGTTAGTTAGGCCCGAGCGCCGCGCTCCGCCAACCTGCTCGTGACGCTGGGGACGGCCGCCTCGGAAAGGGCGACCCTGAACGAGCAGACTTCGTCCCCTTCCGTAAGGCACTGGACCTCGCTGACCTCGAGCGGCTTTCCGAAGATCCCGGACATGAAACCCCTGAGGTGGGCCCTGAAGAAACCGCTCCGTCTGCGGAACTTTAGCTTCGCGTTCGCTTCGCACTCGAAGAGTTCCCTTGCGTTCACCACTATGGGGAAGTCCGAGGACTTGCTCTTCTCAATCGAGACGTCGGCGTAACCGAGGGCCGAATAGGTCGCTATGAGCTCGTCGATCTGGTCCACTGCGAACCTCTTGCCGAAGTCCTCGACGACCTCCCTGGCCGAGTGTCTCCCCATGGCCTCCGCCATCTGGTCGATGATCGTGGCCGCCCCGGTTCCGAAGACGGCCCAGAGCCTGTTGAGCATCTCGTTGAGGGCCTCTGTCCGCATGACGACCGCCTTCCGCCCTGCCCACTGGACGGGGAAGTGCTGCCTGTCAACCATGAAACCGCCTTCGGCGGCCACTCCGTCAACCGATTCTATGACGTCGAGCCCCTGGAGGGTCTTCTTGAGCTCCGTGAGCCCCCCTTCCGAGTCAGTCACGTCAGCAAAGAAGCTCAGAAACGCCCCCCTTGAGGAGGAGGGCGCTGTGAAGAACCCCGTCAGGATGTTGACGTTCGAATCGTTCAAGACCTGGCTGCACTTCGCGAGCGCCCCCTTCTCGTTCCGGATTTTGACGACCACTTCCACGAGTCGCCTCCCAGGCGCATGTTCCCAGACTTCTATCTCTTTTGGATAACGCATGACTGAATTGGTTCTCCCCTGATGGGGATTCCTAATAAATGCTCCCATTTCAGTGGCAGAAAACCTAGCCCGGAGGCGCCCCGGCCGTCTCCCCCTCCTTTGGTCAACTTCTAAATAAGAACCGTGCCGCGTTCGGCCCGACTGGGTCTGTCGGCAGAACAGGGAGAGAAGCATCCGCACATTCCTGCGCGTCAAGTCTTGGATAGGGTCGTCCTGGGGGGGAGCGATGGCGCCATCGAAGGGTTGGCCATGACCGCCGCCCTTAACGGGGCGGGGGTCCCCTTTGGGACGATAGCCCTGGCCGGCCTGGCCTTCGCCTTGGCAGGCGCTATCTCCATGTTCTTCAGCAACTACCTTTCCCGGAGGTCCGAGCTGGACTCTCTGGAGATAGACATCAACAGGGAGATGATGGAGATCGAGACGGAGCCCGACGAAGAGAGGAGAGAGATGGTGGACCTCCTGAGGAAGGACGGATATGGCGATGCCGAGGTAGAAGTGATAATGAGGAGGCTTGTCAGGAACAAGGAGCTCTGGCTGAAGGAGATGCTCCGGAGGGAGCTGCGGGTGAACGTGGAGGACGCCCGCACGGGCGTTTTCTCCAGGCCGGCGGCGGCCGGAGTGGCTTTTCTCCTGCTTGCGCTCCTGGCCGTTGTCCCGTACACTCTCCAGGTCGCCCGAATCGACGCCCTTCTGGGCTCGGTGGCTGCTTCTCTCTTCGCACTATTCGTGCTCGGCTCGAAGGTCTTCGTACCGAGGAGCTTCCGCCCCGCCTCCGGCCTCGAATCAGCGCTGGTCGGAGCTGTAGCCGGGATCCTCCTCTACCTGATCGGCCTCTTGGTGTCGGTTATCTGAACGCGCCTCTGACGCGACGCCTACTCGGTGGGTTCGCGCCGCGACCCGCCAGCTCCTCGAGCCGGCCGGCCAGTGCGAGCAGGGCCGTCCCCCGCCCCGTGATTTCGTAGAAGACCCTCTCCCTCCCCTTCGCTGTAACGGTCCCCCTCCTGCGGACCATCCCGGCGGCCTCTAGCTCCGTTAGATGCTGGTAGACGCTTGCCGTGGACATAACCCGGTCCGCGCTGAGCTTCGCGCGGAGGTCGTAGCCGTAGCCAGGGCCGTCCTGTAACAGGCGGAGGAGCTCGACCTTGGTCCTCCCCATAGCAGGCCCAGCGCCGCCGAATGGGATGGCGGGTTCGGGTTTCCTTGCCTCCCTCGCAAGCTTCGTCACCGACCTCGTGTCCTTGAGCCCGGCGCCGGTGATCACGCAGACAACCATCTCAGTGGGGCCGACAAACCCTTCTTCGATGGCCCGTTCTATTGCAGCTACCACCGAGGAACCGGAGGGCTCGGCGAATATGCCCTCGGTCCGCGCCAGCAGCCCCGTGGCTTCTATCATCTCCCTTGGAGAAACCTCCACCGTCCTCCCGCCCGACTCGGACACTGAAGAGGCCGCCTCCGCCCCGAAGAGAGGCTCTGACTCTAGCTCGGCTGGGGAGGGCTCGCCTTCCCCGTCTCCCGGCCCTGATCCTCTTCCCCTCCGGCCGATGAAGGGGGTGCCAAGCCTGACACCCAGCAGTCTGCAGCTACCTTCGGCCAGCCCTGCCGCACGGAGTTCCTGGATCGCCCTCCATATCATGGTCAGGTGGCCCCCCGTCCCTACCGGAACCACGATGACGTCGGGGAGCTTCCAGCCCAGCTCTTGGGCCAGCTCGAACCCCGTCGTCTTTTCGCCCTCAAGGATGAACGGGTTGCTCGCCGACACGCTCAGAGCCTCCCCATGGCGGCCGGCGTCCCTTCTCCCGGGAGTCGCGTCCAGTTCGGCCCCGTAGGCGAGCATCTGGTAGAGCTTCCCGCGGTCGACGTTCGGAGGCACCTTGATCACCGCTCTCACGCCGGCCTTGGCGCAGTATGCCGCGAGTGAAGCGCCGAGGTTCCCCGTGGTCACGCAGTCGCATTCCCTGACTCCTCTCCCCTTCGCGAGGCTGAGGAGGACCGTTGAGCCCCTGTCCATAAAAGAGCCGGTCGGGTTCCGGCTCTCGTCCTTGATCAAGAGGTTACGAAGCCCCAGCTCCTTGCCCAGCCTCTGAGAGCGGAGGAGCGGGGTCCCCCCTTCGCCCAGGCTGACCACCTGCCCAAGGCTAACCGGGGGGAGGAAGGCGCGGTATCTCCAGACGCCGGCTGGAGACCCGTCAAGCTCCGCCCTCGTCGGGAACGAAGCAGGCTGGCCGGAGAAAAGGACTGCGCCTCCACACCCTTCGCAGGAAGGGTCGAGCCGCTCTGACTTCGTCAGTTTCGAGCAGCGCACGCACCTCAGCGACTGCACGACGGATCGGCCGCCGGGCTGATATATAGGTTGCAGCTTATATGTCATCGGCCGGCGGGACGACCACAAGCGCTTTGCCCGAGACATTCGTGAGGGAGGCCACAGGCATAGTGAAGGAGCTCTCAGCCTGGGACGTCTTCGCCTGGACGGTCGTCTTCTTCCCGTGGCTCACCAGCTGGGCGGGGATCTTCTGGGTCACCCCCGACTACTACCAGAACGTGAACTATTATGCCGGACTCGCGGTCTGGGGGGTAATCGCCCTGGTGATAGTGGTCTTGTATTGGCAGCTGACCTCCATAATGCCGAAGACGGGAGGGGACTACGTATTCATCTCCAGGATACTCTCGAGTCCGGTGGGGTTCGTCGCGAGCTTCCTCTTCTTTGTGGCGCTTTTGATCTCTGCAGGGTCCGGTTCTTACTGGGCGTTCACAGAAGCGGGCACGCAACTCTCCTTCGCGGGGCAGGCCCTTGGGAACCAGTGGATGGCTTCACTCGGGACGACGATGAACCCCGGGACTTCGAACTCACCTGAGCTGTTGATGGCGGGGGGGCTCTTGATTCTCCTAGCGGGGACGGTCATCGTGGCCCTTGGAGGGAGGGTTCTGAAGTACGCAGTCTACGCATTCTTCGGGATGGGAGCCGTGGCTATGGCCATGGTCTTGGTGATCTTCACGACGACCAGCAGCTCTCAGTTCGCGAGCGCCTACGCCAGTCACTTCAGCGGAGGGATGAGCGCGGTGATGGCCCAAGCCGAGGCGAAGGGATACACCCCCGGAGCCAGCCTCGCCAACCTCAGCGCAGTCGTCCCGCTCCTCTTCGTGAGCATCGGGCCGTACCCGGTCATGCAGCTGGTAGGAGGCGAACTGAAGAAGCCCAGGAGGTCCCTGCTCTATGGGCTCGTCCTCGCTGAAGTAGTATCGATCGCCATCTGGTTCGGGCTGACCTACCTCATCGACTCGAGGGTAGGCATATCCTTCATTGAAGCATGGACGGTGTCGAACGGGGGAGTGGCCACAGTCCCCACGGCCTTCGCGACCGTCCTGAACGGGAACCCCTACCTGCTCTGGTTCCTGGTGGCAGCCCTCTTCGTCGGGAACATAGGGTGGTCGTGGCTGGCGATCGCGTTCATCAGCAGGCTCTTCCTCGCATGGTCGTTCGACAGGGTGATACCGGCGCGGTTCGCCAGCGTCAGCGACAGGTTCCATACACCCACGGTGGCCATAGGCTTCGCTGCGATCCTAGCGGTGGTCCCGATGTACCTTCAGTATTTCACTTCATTCATAGCCACCCAGGTCAACTCCATCTTCTTCTACAGCGTCGTCTGGTTCCTCGCGGCCATCTGCGCGATCCTTCTCCCCCTGACCAGGAGAGACATCTACGGGCAGAGGAGGGGGGTCCCCCTGCTGTCCGTCCTCGGCGTAGCAGCCGCAACGCTGTTCGCGTATCTAGGATACAACAGCATAGGGAGCCCCGCGGTGGGACCG
>JAJZOO010000023.1 GCA_021811485.1 archaeon | reverse complement strand
AAAGTCCTCGTCTATTCGAACAAGACTAGGGGCCCCGGAGGCCTGCCCGTAGGGACCGCGGGTCGGGTCCTTCATCTCTTCTCCGGGGGGATCGACTCCCCTGTTGCCGCCTGGCTCCTGATGAAGAGGGGGTGCGTGCCGGTGTACCTCCATTTCTACCTGGCTCCGACCCCTTCTTCAGCGGTAGAGAGCAAGGTGACCAGGCTGGTCAGGGTCCTTTCCGACTACTGCGGGAAGAGCACCATGGTCCTAGCCCCATTCGCGGAGTACCAGATCGCCGCCGCCGGCGCCCCCATGGAGCTCGAGCCTTCCCTCTTCAGGAGGTTCATGAGGATGACCGCCGAGGCGCTCGCTCCCCGGTTCGGCGCCGTCGCCCTTTCGACAGGCGACTCGCTGTCCCAGGCCGCTTCCCAGACGCTGTGGAACCTCGCCGTCTTCGACAGGGGCTCTGGCCTCCCCATCCTGAGGCCGCTGCTCTCATACGACAAGGAGGAGGTCATAGCCCTGGCGCGGCGGATCTCCACCTACGAGCCTTCACTGGAAGAGTACAAGGACTGCTGCGCCATCGTCACCCGCCACCCTCGGACCCGGGTGAAGGGGGAGCTGATTGACGAGTACGTGACGCGGCTCCGCTTCCAGGACCTCGTCTTGAAGACGGTCGAGAACGCCACCCTTTACACCTACAACCCCGTGGGGGGCGTCGCAAAGGTCTCCCGGCTCCCGAACGTCCCGCTGGAAGGCGGACCGCGGTCCGGTCCAAGGCAGATTTATGAACAGGGAGGCGGGGGCGAAGCACATGACTGATTCAGTGGCCGCTGTGCACGGGAGCAGCTTCCAGGAGGAAGTGGTAAGGTCGTCACAACCCGTCGTCGTGGACTTCTATGCCGACTGGTGCGGGCCCTGCAAGATGATGGCGCCTATCATCCACCAGCTCTCCAAGGAGTACGAGGGGAAGGTGAAGTTCGTGAAGGTAGACACGGACGCCAACCAGGAGCTGGCGACGCAGTTCGGCATCATGAGCATCCCGACCGTGATGTTCTTCTCGAAGGGCAAGGTCGAAGACATAGTCGTCGGAGCCGTTCCTTCGGCCGTCCTGAAGACGAAGGTCGACTCTCTGGTCGGGCACCCGTAGAACCATAAATCCCCCGGTATGGAGTGGCACGACATGCAATCCAAGTACATCTTACTCCTTCTCTCGATGTTCTCCCTGTTCACGGTGATCGTCGTCGGAGCCTATGTGACCGTCGCGGGCTTCGGGGGCGCCTGCGGCTCGAGCGTCCCCCAGGACTGGCCCACTTGCCTGGGAGGCCTGTTCCCGCCGCTCCAGCTCGCACCTGTCATGGAATACACCCACAGGATCTTCGCCGCCCTCTCGACGCTCTTCCTCCTCCTGACGACCATCGCCTTCTGGAGGGCGAAAGACGCCGACAGGGGGGTGAAGACGGCAGTCTACGTGGCCATGGGGCTGATCATCGCGCAGGTGCTGCTGGGAGGGCTCGTGATCGCCCAGTCGGAGGCCCCGCTCACTACTACGGCGCATCAGGCCGTGGCGATACTCACCTTCGGTGTGACCGTCGCCGCCTTCGCAAGGTCGCGCGGGCCTCCAAGCCTTTAACAGCGGTGCGCACGCCCGAGGGACGCGTTGGACCTAGAGGAGAGGCTGAGGCTCGTCCGCGGCGTCGGTGAGGAGATAATCACCGAGCCTGAACTGCGCCAGCTGCTTGAAACCACGCAGCACCCGACCGCCTACGACGGGTTCGAGCCCAGCGGCCTCGCCCATCTCCCCTTCGGCGTGCTCCGCCCCATCCTGGTTGAAGACATGCAGAGGGCGGGGGTGAAGATGAAGCTCTGGATTGCAGACTGGTTCGCCTGGGTGAACAGCAAAATGGGCGGGGACCTGGACAGGATACAGGACGTGGGCCGGTACTTCGTAGAAGTATGGAAGGCGGCCGGGGTCGACATGAGCAAGGTCGACATACTCTGGACCAGCGACGCGGCGAGGAACGACGAGTACTGGAAGAAGGTTGTCACCGTCGCCCAGAACTTCACCCTGACCAGAGCGCAGAGGGCCCTGACCATCGCTGGGCGGACCTCGAAGGAGTCGATACAGGCCGCCCAGTTGCTCTATCCTATGATGCAGGTGGCCGACATATTCTGGCTGGATGTCGACATATGTCAGCTCGGGCTGGACCAGCGTAGGGCCGACATCCTGGCGAGGGAGGTCGCGGAGAAGCTGAAGTGGAAGAAGCCTGTCGCGGTTCACCACCACATGCTGATGGGGCTGCAAGGCAAGAAGGAGCCCGACGGCCTGTTCGATGAAAACGCCGCGCTGGACGCGGAGATAGCCAGCAAGATGAGCAAGAGCAAGCCCGAGACGTCGATATTCGTCCATGACTCACAGGGAGAGATCGCCGGCAAGATCAACTCGGCGTACTGTCCTCCGAAGGTCTTGGAGGGGAACGCCCTCGTAGAATACTGCAGGTACATCATATTCAGGAAGATGAAGTCGCTCAAGATCGAGAGGCCGGAGAAGTACGGCGGGAACGTGGAGTTTCACTCCGTCAGGGAGCTGGAGGAGACCTACGCAGCAGGGGGACTGCACCCGGCCGACCTGAAGAAGGGGGTGGCTGCCGCCCTGGACGAGATAATCTCACCAATCAGGGAGCACTTCATCAGAGACCCCGCCGCGCGGAGGCTCTACGGCCTTGTCAGGGCAGCCGAGACCACCAGATAGCCGGCATCCTCTGGCTCCGCACCTGTATGGAGGGAAGGCGCGCTTCATCGCCGACGCCATGCTCGGATCGCTGTCGCGGAAGTTGAGGGCTCTTGGTTTCGACACGGCCTACTTCAGGAGCGGGGAAGACACGGCGCTCATCGAGCTCGCCGGTGCGGAAGGAAGGGTCATACTGACCTCAGACCGCGAGCTCGCGCTGCGGGCTCGAGGGAGGGGGTTGTCGGTCATCCTGACCAGGGGGTCGGACGACCCAACCAGGATAGCCTCCCTGGCGGAGGCGGCTTTCGAACTCGGGATTGCCCTGGTCAGAGGCCCGCCGCTCTGCTCCATCTGCGGAGGAGGGCTCGAAACGGTGCCGAATAGCGCCGTAGCCGGCAGGGTGCCCCGAACGGTAGGAGCGAGGCACAGGCTCTTCTTCAGGTGCTCCTGCTGCGGGCACCTGTACTGGCGGGGGAGCCACTGGAAAAAGTTAAGGTCGCTGGCCCGCCGCCTCGGGCAGAATCGCGTTGACTGTGAGCCTCGAAGACGGAAGGAGAGCGGTGGCCCTAGCGCGCGACACCCTCGAAGCACACGTGAAGCACGCAAAGCCGTCGAGGCAAGGCGGCGACGCCGGTCTCCTGGCGGAAAAACGAGGGGTGTTCGTCACGTTGAACGTCGAGGAGGCCGGGGCGAGACGCCTCAGGGGGTGCATCGGCTATCCTGAGCCGGTCAAGCCCCTCGGGGAGGCAATCAGGGACGTGACAGTGTATGCCTCCGAGGACCCCCGTTTCCCCTCCCCTGTGGACCCGAGGGAGCTCGACCGGATAACAGTCGAAGTCAGCATCCTGACCCTCCCCGAAGTCCTCTCAGCTCCGAGGCGGCAGGACCTCCCTTCGATGATCAGGATAGGCACAGACGGTATCATCGTCTCAAACCGAAAATGCAGCGGCCTCCTGCTCCCTCAAGTGGCCACCGAGCAAGGGTGGGACCAACACACCTTCCTCGCCGAGGCATGCGAGAAGGCGGGGCTCCCCATGGACGCCTGGCTGGACGGCGCCACCAAGGTCCAGGCCTTCCAGGCGGATATCTTCTCAGAGTCCAGGCCGAGGGGAGACGTTACGAGGGCGGATCCAGCGACCCGGAATTGAAGGTCTACATCGGCTGCTTCGGCTCAGGGCTCGGCCACGCGAGCAGGATGCTGGTGATCGCAAGGCTGCTTACCGCCGGGGGCGCCGAGCTCGAGTTCTCTTCTTCGGGAGAGGTCGCGTCGTACGTCTCGCGAAGAGGGTACAGGTGCAACAGCCTCCCCCTGGCCGACGTGAGTTACTCAGAAAACGGGGAGTTCCAGGTGAAGGAGACCCTCCTGGGGTCGCCCATGATCCTGGCGAGGACCTACCGCCAGCTCGCCCTGGAGGTGCGGAACATCGCGACGTTCGGTGCGGACGCGGTCCTGAGCGACTCCTCCCTCTCCACTGTCCTAGCCGGGAAGGTCCTCAGGCTCCCAGTGTTCACCGTCCTGAACCAGCTCAACCTCACGAGCTCGACCGCAAAGACCGGAACGCTTCGCAAACTCCTCTCCATGGGGACCTCGGAGGTCATGGGGCGGTCCTGGGAGTTCAGCGACGCCATCCTCATCCCAGACCTCCCGCCCCCTTACACCATCAGCGAGAGGAACCTCTGGGGGAGCAGGGTGGGGAAGGTGCGGTATGTGGGTTTCCTGAGCTCGACCGAGGACCACGCTCCGGACGCTGCGGCAGGAGAGTTTGCGGGCGACCCCCGTCCGAAGGTCTTCTGGCAGGTCTCCGGACCTCCGAGGACTAGGTCGCCGCTGCTGAAGGCCGGGCTCAGGATCGCAGAGGAGCTCAAGGACAGATATGTCTTCGTCGTCTCGGGGGGAGATCCGCAGGGCGCCCAGGAGCCGCAACGCATCGGAGGGGGATGGTATTACGAATGGTGCCCGCTGACCAACTTCTACTTCAAGGCCTGTGACGCAGTCGTCTCCAGGGCGGGGCACGGGACCGTAGGGCAGTCGATAACCTCGATGAAGCCGTCTCTTCTGGTCCCCATTCCCAATCAGCCTGAGCAGGAGGGGAACGCCGAGAAGGCGTCCAAGCTCGGGATCTCCATCATGATCAGCCAGGACCAGCTCACCACAGAGGCGCTTTCGGGGTCCCTCGCGGCGCTCCTGGACGGCGGATACAAGCAGAACGCCTCGAGCCTGGGGAGTTACGCACGCCGTTTCGACGCCAGGTCAGCCATAGTGGCCGCCCTCCAGGCCTCTACTCTAGCCGGTCGAGGACCTCGCTGACGTCAGCGGTGACGCCCCCGAACTCCTTACGCAGGTATTCATCCTTCCCTCTGACGTCCCAGTCTGTGGTCCCGCCGACGCTTCCGACCCCTAGAGCGACGAATCGAGGCTCGAGCTCCTCCTCGGGGAGGAGGAACAGGGGGCTCCGCTGGGCGCCACCAGCCCACTCGGGAGGCTCGTTGCCCGAGGCGGTGAACCCTCCGAAAACCGGGGTTTCAGCATGAGAAACGTACGCCTTCACCACTGGGGCTACCGGGCCCCCCTCTAGTACCACCAGCTTCAGGCCCCTGGGGTCGGCGCGGTGCGAAAGCTCAGAGTAGAGCCTCGCGGCTGCTAGCACGCCTTCGTCGTTTGACTTCGCGTGCACGAGGGTGACCGCGTACCCCATGAGCACGGAGTACCACGCCAGGACAGCGCTGTGCTTCCCTCCCGAGACGAGGCAGGCGACCTTCTTCCTGCCTGTGGGGACCCCTCCCGGTCCCCGGAAGACCTCCACCCCGACAACCCCTCCGGCCCGATCCATCGCGGTCCTGAACGTGGTCTCGGGAGACTCAGTGGAAACCCTCACGCCTGGAACAGCGTCTAGGATCTTCGCCGTGACCGCCCCCGCCAGGTCGGCGGAAGAGACGGCTCCCCCCTGAGCCTCCACGACGAAGCGGCTCCCTTTGCGGAGGTACCTGCGGGCGAGCGTTCCCGCTTCCTCCGCGGCCTCGCCCACGGTCTGGACCGCGTATCCGGCCGCGAGCCATGCCACCCCTGGTAACTGCTGGCAGAGGGAGCAGACCCGGATCGGCTCGGGACCGGACACCAACAGCGAGGACCCGGCGGCACGGACGCCGCCCCTCACGCGTTCCGCCTTCAGTTTGAACTCAGCCGTTGAAATCAGATCGGCTAGGCGCCCCGATCCCGTCCACCGCAGCACAGCGGCCCTTCGCTCCAACCTCTGCCCGGCGTCCTCTATGCCCGCTTTAACGTTGAGCCTTTCCCGCATCACGCTTTTAGCACGTGTCGCACACCCCTCAAATATGGAAAACCCCCGATATGTACGATCGGATGCCATTGACATCCTCGCCGGCTTTGCCGGCGGCGAGGTCGAAGTCAGGGGGTGGGTCGCCCGGAAGCACACCGTCGGGGGGCTCGTATTCGCGCTGATACGGGACGGCACGGGGTACATCCAGGTGTCCGCCAGGAAGGGCTCACCGGCGGGGGCGTTCGAAGCAGCCAGGGGAGCGACTCTAGAGACCGCCGTGGTTGTCAGAGGACAAGCGAGAGAGGACGGCAGGGCTCCCGGAGGGAAGGAGGTCTCTGCGAGGGAGTTCGAGGTAGTCGCTACGGCCGAGACCTGGCCCATAACCCGCACCGCGGCGAAGTCGGCCTCGTACCTTTTCGACAAGCGTCACCTCAGCATCAGAGGTCCCAAGGCCATCGCGACCATGAGGATAAGGGCGGAAGTGATCGGAGCAGCCTTCGACTTTTTCAGGGAGCACAGGTTCCAGCTGATCAGCGCACCGACCTTCGTACAGGCTGCGGTCGAGGGCGGGTCCACCCTCTTTTCGCTGGACTACTTCGGCAAGAAGGCGAACCTCAGCCAGAGCGCGCAGTTCTACGAGGAGGCCGCGCTCCCGGCGCTGCAGAAGGTCTGGATCTTCCAGCCAGCGTTCAGGGCCGAGAAGTCGAAGACGGCCAAGCACCTTACCGAGTTCTGGATGATCGAAGCCGAGCAGGCGTTCGCAGACCAAAAGGAAAACATGGAAGTCCAGGAAGGGCTGCTGTCCAGGATGGTAGAACGGGTCATCGCCAACAGGCAGGCGGAGCTCAAGACCCTGGGACGGACCCTAAAGCAGCCAGAGATACCCTTCCAGAGGATGACCTACGACGAGGCCAGGTCAGTGGCTGAGAAGAAGGGGTTCCCGTTCGAGTGGGGGGATGACCTCCCTACGGAGGCGGAGAGAGCGATCAGTCTGACGCAGGACTCGCCGTTCTTCGTGACCGACTACCCTCTGACCGCCCGCTCCTTCTACCACATGACATATGAGGACAGGCCAAAGGTGACGAAGTCGGCCGACCTGATAGCCCCGGAGGGGATCGGCGAGCTTGCCACGGGCGGCCAGAGGATCCACGACTATCAGCAGTTGATGGACAGGATAGCGAAACAGGACCTCCCGACCGAGTCCTTCTCCTGGTACCTAGAGCTCAGGAAGTTCGGGATGCCGCCACACTCTGGATTCGGCATCGGGGTCGAGCGTACCACGAGGTGGATTGCAGGCCTCAGGCACATCAGGTCTGCGAGCCTGTTCCCCAGAACACTTTCACGTATCTCCCCCTAGTGCAGACTTATCTACCTGACGACGCTCGCGAATCAAGTTGGCCGGGGCGAAGGTGGAGAAGAAGGACGGAGCCGAGGAGGACGCGAAGACAGCCGAGGAGGATCTCGAGCTTGACACCCTTCCGGGGGTCGGACCCGCCACGAAGCAGAAGCTGAAGGACGCGGGCATCGAGACCGTGCTCGACCTGGCCACCGCGGGTCCCATGGACGTAGCGGACGCGGTAGACATAGACGTCTCGAAGGCGGTGGAACTCAACAACAAGGCGAGGAAGAGGCTCGTCGAGTTGAACCGCCTGGAGCCAGACTTCATCAACGCCGCCGACCTGCTCACGAAGAGAAAGGCCATCGACAGGGTCTCGACGGGCTCGAAGAACCTAGACGACCTGCTCGGCGGGGGGATAGAGACCTGGGCCATGACGGAGTTCTTCGGGGAGTTCGGCAGCGGAAAGTGCGTCGCAGGGGACACACGGGTCTTCTACAGCAACGACGCCAACATCCATTTCGAACCGATCTCCGCGACCTACGAGAAGTACAGGTCGATGTACGGGGAGAAGCCGCTGGATGCGGGTTCCGTCGTCCCGCTGACAGGGGTCAATGTCGTGGGTCTCGACTCCCGGCTGACTCCGGCTTCGTATCTCTATCGCGAACGCGTACGATCGATCTTGGCCGTCAAGACCGAACAGGGTAGGCTGCTGAGGCTCGCGAAGCCCCACATGGCGATGGTCCTCTCTGGGGACGGGATCCGGTGGGTCCCTTCAGGGGCTCTGTCAGTGGGCGACAGAATAGCGACGCCGAAGCGCCTCGTCTTATCAGGCAGGACAGATGTGACCAACGACGACGCGTTCTTCTTAGGGCTATACGCCGCCCGGGGGACCAAGAGCCCTCTATCGGTCACCAGTACAGATGCGAGACTGACCAAGTGGACAAAGGAGTACCTGGAGCGCGAATTCGGGTTCCGCCCGACGATGTCACGGGGAGACGACCGCTCGGCCATGGTCTTGCTCCAGAGCCCCGTGAAAGCCCTCCTCGGCAGGTTGGCGGAGTGCGACTCCTCCACAAAGTTCGTCCCGGACTGCATCCTCAACGGTGCTGACGAAACCATTCGCCATTTCCTCTCCGGGTATTTCGGAGGAGGCGGGCGCGTCAGAGGAGGCAGCATCGAGACGTCGTCAAGCAGCAAGGAGCTTGTCGAAGGGGCCTCTTATCTGCTGTCAAGGCTCGGCATCGCATCGACCTTCGGCGCCAAGCAGACGGCTACGGGGCCGCGCTACCGACTCCGGGTTGCAGGCTCCGCCACGGGGAAGATGCTCCGGTTCCCGCTCAGAAACAAATGGACTCCTGGCTCAAGGAAGAGAGGGAGCGAGCAAGGCGTCCCCGCGGGCGATCTGCTCCGCGCCTGCGTGAAGTCGGCGGTCTCCTTCAGGCACCTGAAACGGACAGCCGTCTTCCGAAGGAACAGCGCCTTGCACGATGCCTTGACCAGGTCGGCGTACGGCAAGGAAGGGTCGAGTCCGGAGCGGGCGAGGTCGGTGACGGCTTTCCTAAGGCAGATGTCTGGCGTAATGGTTCTGGTTCTGCAGGGCGTCAAGAAGGCAGACCTGACGTCGAAGGCAGAGTTCAGAAGGTACGCCCTTTCTCTTCCCTTTCCGGCAAACTCCATCGCTTCGCAGATGGGAATGTCGAAGGGGGGCTTCGGCGGCTACCTCAGCCGTGGACTACCCATGGAGAGGGCGGAAGCGTTCAGAGACGCAGTCGCCAAGGAAGCCGAACGTAGGATCCGGGTCCTGAACGACACCATCGCTACGGTCGAACGGGCGATGGAGTTCAACTGGGACGCGGTGACGGAGATCAAGGAGGAGAGATACGACGACTACGTATACGACTTCGAGGTCCCTGGGGGCCACGCTTTTGTCAGCGGCAACATGCCTACTATCCTCCACAACAGCCAGATCTGTCACACCCTGTGCGTGATGGCTCAGCAGCCTAGGGGTGAGGGAGGTCTCGACGCGGGGTCGGTCTACATCGACACGGAAGGGACGTTCCGCCCTGAGAGGATTCAGGAGATAGCAGAGGCTAGGGGACTGGACTCGGAGAAGATCCTGTCGCGGATAACAGTCGCCAGGGCGTACAACAGCGCCCACCAGGAGCTCATAGTCAAAGACCTAGGCAGGATCATCGAGCCCAACAAGGTGAAGCTGGTCATACTCGACAGCGCCGTGGCGCACTACAGGGCAGAGTTCCTGGGGCGCGGGACGCTCGCCGAGAGGCAGCAGAGGCTCAACCGATTCATGCACCAGCTTCTCAGGACAGCGGAGATATACAACATCGCCGTGGTGGTCACGAACCAGGTCCAGGCGGCTCCAGACTCGTTCTTCGGGGACCCCACCAGGCCGACGGGGGGACACGTGGTGGCCCATACCAGCACCTACAGGATCTACTTGAGGAAGGCCGCCAAGAACCGCATCGCCCGGATGGTTGACAGTCCTTACCACCCAGAGAGGGACACGGTGTTCGTCCTGAACGACAGGGGGGTAGACGATCCTGCAGAAGAAAGCACCAGAAAGAAGTGAGAAACCGCCCAACGGTTTTATATGGTGAACCGGGCGCCCACCCCTGTCTCGTTTGAAGCGTTACCGGCTGCTTGCCTTCGCCATCGTTGCCTTAATGTTGCTGTCTGCCCTGCCGCTCCAGCAGGTTTACGCCCAGACCCCTTACTCCGAGAAGCTCAACGTCTACGTCGCAGGGTCTGACGCCCTCTGGTACCTCTCCTTCGGAGGCATCAACGGAACGGCGCACCTTTCAGCGCTCGAATCCACCCCAGGGATAGGCTGGTACAACATATCAGCGATCGACTCCGCCGGGTGGCTGTCTGACTATCAGGTCTTTGGGCCGAGCGGGTACAACCTGACGGGCCGCGCCCTCGGGCTCCCATACGTCCCGTCGCAGGGGATGTTCTTCACCGTGGGCGCTGACACCTATGCGCACGCGTCCGCGGCGGCAGCAGCCGTGGACTCCTACCTGCTCACCGACTTCGTCTCGATGAACAACGCCTCTGGGGTCTACTCGTTCTACAGCCCTGTGTCGTTCGCCAGCCTGATGCCGGCCACCCTCCTCCGCCTCCTTCCCACTTCCGAGGGGGGGTTCGCGTCCGACATAGCCACGTCATCTTGGCTCTCGAGCAGCTCTCCCTTCGTCATTCTGGAAGGGAACGCCACTTCGTCCGGGTTTAGCCACACGCTGCTGGTCGGCTCCATCAGCAACTCCGCTCTGACCTCGGCGGGCGCCCCTGACATCCTGGCTTATTTCGGGAGCTCGGCAACGTTTCTGGAAGCTTCCAACAAAAGCACCTCCTCGACGATCCAGATAGCGACCTTGGCGGGGTCCATCAGCGCGACGGGAGCGGCTTCGGTCGCCAATGACGCAGCGTCACACTTCGGGTCCTACTCTCTCTCCCTCAGTCCGGGGGAGAGGGTCTTCGGGCTCAACGCGACGGTGGCTGAGCAGCCCGCGCCCCTGCTCGCGACGAGAGCCGTAGACGCCGGCGTGCTGGACAGCGGAGGGGATCTGGCCGTCACCCTCACATTCAGAGACCTCTCCTCCTCTACGGCCGTCACAGGACTGACCTTCTCTGACAACTGGTGGAACTCCACTTCAGGGTTCGCCTATCTTGGCGGGAACTATTCGGTGACCAACTCCACCATTTCACCTGGGCAGACCATCACCCCGGTGTACAGGCTCGGGTTCTCCGGGTCGTCCACCGGTCAGGTCACGATACCCGCATCGACGGTGAAGTATCAGTACAAGTTGGGGAAGGCCACCTTCAACGCGACCGCCACCCTCAATCCGATCCGCCTCTCGCTTAACCAGGCTGACGCGGTTGTCTATGCCATCGTCGTCCCGTCCGGGCCCCTAGGAAAGGCGGTTGGGACGCCCCAGAGTCTGACGCTGAAGCTCGTCAACGTCGGGACGCTGCCGGCTTCGTCGGTGGTGGCAGGGGGCCAGTCTGTTGCCGGACTCGCGGCGGACGGAGGGGCGGCCAACGTGACCGTGACCCAGAATGCCTCGGGCCTCACCGGGGTTTTCGTCGCGAAAAGCTACGGGGTGACCTACCAGGACCCGAGCGGGACTGCTCTGAACGCCACGTCGAACGTGTTCACCGACTACTTCTCGCAGACGAGCATGCAAATCGGCTTCCCGCGGATGACGTCGGGGATTGACCTTTACCAGCTCTCGAACGGCCAGATGAACCTGACGCTGACATTCGCGGCGTCTGACTTCTCCCCCG
>JAJZOO010000082.1 GCA_021811485.1 archaeon | reverse complement strand
TCAAGCCAGTCTGAACTCAGTGAACCAGACTCCGAATAGACCTTCACCCAGAAGCCGAGAGTGAAAGAAGTCAAGTCGCCGTATGACCCCGATACCGCGTATTGAGATGAGGGACTCGTGAAATTCAGCGCCGCACTCCCCGTGAAAGGCCCGTTCACATACTTCGGCGAATTTGTGCAAGTCGCCGTGTTATTCTCATGGCTCAAATCAGGCACGGACACCAGCGACCCAGAACAGGTGTCACCCACGAAGGACGAAGACACCCCCGTCAGCCACGACCCCACCAGCCCCTGCGTCAGCGGAGTCGCCGAAAACTGCTGGGTGGAAGTCGCGTCCGTGGCGTCCGAGACGTAGCCCTGCGCGTAAGCCACGGAGCCATAGTCGCACCAGGGGGTGAGGCCGGACGTGGTAAGCTGCCCCAGAGACGTGTCAACGCCTGCCTGCGTGCACCAAGCGGGAGCGCCCTCGGTGGGGGTGCCGTCCGGGTAGGCGGCCTTGAAGGTGTTCTGAAGCTGGTAGTAGTCGGAGGGAGAGAAGGCCGTGCATGTGCCTGTCGAGCATGTCGTCACGGTCGTGGACGATGCGGAGGAGGCGAAGACGTAGCGGGTGCTCGTCCCTGCGGCGGGCATGGTGACGGTGAGAAGGCATGAGGGGGAGGCGGTGAAGTCGGTCGCGGTCGCTCCAGAAGTGGCTGATGTGGGGAAGACGCTGCAACCTGAAACGGTGTAGGTGAAGGGGCTGCCGCCGGTGGGGGTAGCGACCAGGATGGGCTGGGTCACGAGGAGGTCGGTCTCCGTTATAGTCCCCGCCGCCCCCGCCGCGCCGTTGGTTCCTGAAGCTCCCGCCGTCCCTGCCGCGCCGTTGGAGGCCGTGCAATCTGAGCCGGAGCCCGTCACCCCGCCTCCCGCGCTGCCGTCCGAGCCCGACCCGCCGGACACTGACGTGCATATGCCAGAGGTAGTCGAGACCCCCGAGCCGCCGGAACCCCCGCTCCCTCCAGACTGCCCTGCGCCCGCCGCTCCTCCCGGGGCCGTCACGGTTCCGAGCCCCGACCCGCTCGTGAGCCCGTAGTCTATCGTCAGAGTCCCGGAACCCCCGTTACCGCCGTTCCCCCCTTTGCCCCCGTCGCCGCCGCCTCCCCCGCCTCCGCCGCCCACGAGCCCCCCGCTCACGCTCCCGGCCGCTCCGTTACCCCCGGCCCCGCCCGCGCCTCCCGGCCCCCCTGCGCCCCCTGTGAGGGTGACGCTCCCGGCGTTATCTATGATGTATGCCTTTATGACCAGGACGGGGCTCGCCCCCGTGTGGCCCGTGCCGCCGTTCCCGCCCGGGGAGCCTCCCGCGCCCCCTGTGGCGTCCGTGGACGAGCCGGTCGAACAGGCTCCTCCGCCTCCTCCCGCGTTCGTGGCCGCGTTCCCGCCCGCGCTCGAACTGGAGGCGGTGCAGCTAACCCCGTCTCCAGCCCCCCCGTTAGTTCCCGACGAGCCCGTGCTCCCGGACGAGCCCGCCGAGCCCGTGTAGCTTATCGCCCCTATAACGTCCAGAGTCCCGCACACGTCTATCGAGTAGCCTCCCGTGTCCAGCGTGATGCCCGAGTCCACGGTCAGGTTCCCATAGGACATGTTGGCGCTGAGGGTCGTCGCTGTCGAGATTGTCACGTTGCCGCTGGAGCCAGTCCCGAAGGTGGAAGTAGCCGAACAGTCGAACTGCGAGTCAGGCGGGCCGTATGAACGGGCCACAGGGGAGAGCGAAAGGACTGCGACCGCGCTCAGAGAGAAGAGGAGTAACAACATGAGAGAGGCGGCAGTCTTTCGCCGTCCTCCGTAGGGGTTCATCTACGCCCCCGCAAGGCGGTCTATGACCTGATTGAACCAGGGCGAATATATCTCCGCGAGGATTTCAATCGGAAGGGCGAGAAGGATGGCGGACGTGACCGCATAGCCTGCCCTCTTCCCGAGGACGTAAGCCGCCACGACCCCCACGAGGAGCGTCGCCGCGATTTCAGGGAACATGGCGTATGACATGAGCCGCCCCCACTCCTGGAATCCCACCCGCGCCGTCACGTCCAAAAAGTCCAGCCACATGGAAAGCCCGGCCAGAGACAACGCGGCGACCAGAAGCAGAACCAGCCGCCGCACGGAGGGCTCTCTCAACGTCTCCCCCTCGCAAAATATGCATTAATACTTTTACGCACCCCTCTCCCCTCGGTAGCGTGGGCGTTACTGCCGTCTTTTGTCTAAGAACCGTTTACATAGATTCCAAGTCTCTAAGCTCCGCGTTTTCAATTAACGCCTTTGCGATTATTTTCTTCATGAGAGAATTATCG
Source organism: archaeon (assembly GCA_021811485.1). Lineage (GTDB taxonomy): Archaea > Thermoproteota > Nitrososphaeria > Nitrososphaerales > Gagatemarchaeaceae > UBA183. The sequence goes on along the minus strand of JAJZOO010000082.1, from coordinate 1,036 downwards.
TAGCGATGCTTCTCGACATGGCAAGAATGGCACAAGATTTGTAGATTTTGTTTTTCGTCCGAACCTCCCGGGCTTATGGGAACTATGTGGTCGATTTGCAAATCGTTCGTAGTTTTACATTTTATACATTTCCCCCCTAAATATTCGAGGGCGAGAAGATGATAAATGGCTATCATTCTGGATGGATTTCTGCGAGATAGGCTCGCTTTAGATACTCGGAGATTTTTCTTAGGCTCTTCTTGCTTCTTAACCTCCTCTGTCTTCGTCCTGACGTGACAGAAGCTGACAGAGCCCAAGGACGCATGCGCATAGCGCTGGTAGACGTAGTAAGCACCTGACTTAGACATGGCCTTGTAGTCGTAGGGCCCTGTTGCGGGATTGCTGCAGATAGGACAGATAACTTTGGGCTTTAGGAATGTCATATTGGAATCAAAAGGGAGGAGGCCATTGTTTTAGAAATGTGGAAATTGAGCTATTTAAAAACGGGCAGAAAAACAACGCCGAAACACTTTCACGCATCCCCCTTCATTTTCAAAACCTCAGATTGGTTCTGCTTGATATAGTCAATCTCATGTTTCAGGACTGAGAATGAATCTCTCAAAGAGAAGCAAAATCCTGATAGCCATAGCATCCATCCTCCTCGCCGTCTCAGTCCCGACAGCATACTCGACCCTCAGCTTGGGCAGCGCACAGATAAACGTGACCATCCAAGACCCCCCTCTTACGATAACAGGGGGCAGTTTAGCGAACACTCCATGCACCCTCAGCGGCTCGACGCTCACCTGTGCGGCCACGCTCTATGCAGGCTCGACCTCCCAGTTCGTAATCCAGCTTTCCAACCCGTCTTCCAACTCCCAGACAGCAAGCACGTCCACGTCCATCCCTTCCGCCTGCGGGATAACCCCGACGGATTCCTCGGTCACGGTCGCCGGGCTGTCCACGGGCTCGGTCAGCGTCTCGCTCGCGGTCTCAGCGTCAGCAACGATAGGGCTCCAGTGCAGCATATCCGTCTCCATCACAGAGGCATGAACTACCT
>JAJZOO010000081.1 GCA_021811485.1 archaeon | reverse complement strand
ACGATGAAGAGGCACGACATCAGGACGGCCTTCACGTTCGACGGGCACTTCAAGCAGGCCGGGTTCGCGACGGTCCCCTAGGCGGTTCCCCGCACCCTCAGGCGCTGCGCGAACCGGTCCGGGGCGCATTGGCGAAGGCGTCCCTTCGTCCCTCGCTCGTCCCATTCCTAGAGATCTGTACCATCTCGTGCGCAGCCAAGCCCGAGTCGATGGCCAGGTCCGACCCTCTGGCTCGGGCAGCTTCAGGCATGGCGCGCGCGAAACTGTGCTCCGTCTTATTCCCACATCTCGTGCGCTCTTTTCTCCGCTGATACGCGTAAATCCGCCTCGCCTGGGGCCACCCGAAGGGGGCCCCTCCTGTGGCGCTGAGACATACAACCGACGCGAACACTGACCTGCGAGCGTCGAGCGTTCTGGATTGCCAGAGCCTCTGCTACAAGTTCCCGAACTCCAAGACGATATTCGCCGACGTGAGCCTGCACACAAGGAAGGACGAGTTCGTCGCGGTGGTGGGACCGACTGGGACCGGCAAGTCGACGCTGCTCAGGGTCATCGCCCATCTGATACCGCCCACATCCGGGCGGGTCCTTCTCGACGGGGTCGAGGTGTGCCGCCCGTCCTCCAGGGTCTCGCTCGTCCACCAGTCGATAGCGACCTTCCCTTGGATGACGGCGCTCGAGAACGTGAAGCTCGTCCTCTCAGGGAGCCGAATGGCCGAGGAGGAGGCGGCGCGGCTTTCGGAGAAGATGCTCTCCCTCGTCGGGCTCGGGGGGGCGGAGAGCCTCTATCCGAAGGAGATGAGCGGAGGGATGCGCCAACGCGTCGCGATAGCGCGAGCACTCGCCGCCTCCCCCGAGGTCCTTCTCCTCGACGAGCCTTTCGTGCACCTGGACGAGCTGACAGCGAACGAGATAAGGAAGGAGGTGTACGACCTTGTCTTCAACCCCGAGACGACGCTGAAATCGGCCGTGCTCGTGTCGCACAACCTCCACGAGGTGGTCCAGCTTGCCGACAGGGTCTACATAATGAACGGCTCGCCTGCCAGGATAACGGACGTGGTCAAGATAGACCTGCCCAGGCCCAGGGACGACCACCACCCGCGGTTCCACGACTTCGTGGACGTCCTGTACAGGGGCCTGGACATCAGGTCGATAAGGTAGCGAGGGCCGCATGGACCTGATTGCGCCGCTCGCGACGCTGGCCACGCTCGGGAGGATATTCGCGCTCATAGGCCTGTCAATAGTCACCGGCTGGCTGCTCGCATACGCGTCGATAAGGAACAGGAGGTTCGAGGCCGCTTACATCCCTCTCGTGAACGTCTTCGAATCCATCCCTGTGATAGGCTTCCTCCCTCTCGTCCTCGTCGCCTTCGTCCTGGCCCTGCCACCCCCCTTCGGCGTGGAGTTCGCCGTGGACTTCCTTGTGTTCGACGCCGTCGCCTGGAACATCTGGATCGGGACATACCAGGCGTTCAAGACCGTCCCGGAGCACCTCGTCGAGGTCTCCGACAACTACGGCTTCGGGTTCTTCAAGAGGATGAAGGAGCTCTACATCCCGCACTCGATACCGCGGATAACGTCCAACATATTCTCGAGCTTCGCTGACGCCTTCTTCTACATCTCAGTCAGCGAGGTGTTCACGGCCGGGGCGGCCACAGCGAAGGTCTGCCCCGGCGGGACGTGCGCTACGTTCGGCATCGGGACCCTGATAACAGAGTACCTGAGCACCGGGAACTTCCTCGGCGTCTACTACTCGCTCGCCTCCATAGCTGTCGCCGTTGTTGCAGTCACCTTCGCCCTGTCGAGGCTCAGCAGGTGGGCGGTGGCCAAGTACGGCGTGGACACCCCCGGGGCGATAAGGAGGTACGCGGGGAGGTGGCGCGGCATGGTCCCGAGCCCGTGGCGTGCAGTCAGGGCTCAGATGAGGAACGTCTCGAGGGTGGCGGCAAGGCCCAGGCAGGCAGACCTCGCGGGCGAAGGGAGCAGGCGGACCGGCGCGTTGAAGTACGGGGCGTACGCGTTCGTCGTCCTCATACTCGCTTACTTGGCATACTCCGCGTTCCGCGCGGCCACCTCCGTGTCGGCGTCGACGTGGTACGGCTTCCTTCGGGAGACGCCGAAACTTCTCGAGTACGTGGGCGCGGACTATCTGAGGGTGACCGTGATCGCCCTCGCGTCGCTCGGCCTCGCGGTCTTCGCAGGGTACTTCCTCGCGACGCACCGCCGCACGGGGGACGCAGTCCTCCCCCTGGTTCAGGTATTCGCCGCCTTCCCCGCGCCCGCGTACTTCCCGCTCGTCTTCATAGTCACCCTGCCGTTCCTGGAGCACGCGCTCCCCTTCTTCTACTCTGAAGTGTACATACTCGTCCTGGGTTTCCTGAGCTGCTTCTACTACGTGTTCTTCGATTTCTGGATAGGCGTCCAGGCGATACCTTCCGAGTTCGACGAGGTGACGAGGAACCACGAGATACCTTTCATGACAAGGATGCGGCGGGTGGTCTTCCCTTCGACGATGCCTTACCTCATCACAGGCCTCTCCAGCACGATCAACAGCGCGTGGGCGGGGATAGCCATCGGCGAGTTCTGGCCCAACATAGCCCCTACGGTCGCGCCGAAAGGCCTTCAGGTCCCGTTCGGGATGATGTACTACATATCGTCCAACATGGCCGACGGGCAGATAGCCGCGGCAGCCTACGTCTCCGTCATATTTGCTGTGATCGTAGCTGTCTACGGCGTCGCGTTCACGAGGAACCTGATGGACCTCGCGCGCAGGAAGTACGTGATAGAGGAAGGCATTTTCGCGGCCTAGGCCGGTTGACAAGAGCGGGAGGCGGCTTGTGGCCGCCACCACCGTAGCAGCTCCCGGGCAGGGTTGCACAAACAGGGACCGACTCCGATTCGAGGTCGTTCAGGCTCGAGGGGCCCGCGACCGTATGAGCCTCGGCTCGAAGGGCTTCCTGAACGACATGTCGGACAACCCCCTCCGATGCGCCGACGCCTGGACCTGCCGTCCCCATAGCGCGGCCCGCCCCCTGGGCCGCGGCGGGACCAGGGGGAGCTCGGTCGAGCTGAAGAAGCGCATGCAGAAGGGAGACCTCTGATATTCATCGACCCTTCGTTCGTCATAGCGCTCGCCGACGCCGTCTCGGTGAGGGTGATGCAGGACAACAAGGTGCGGGGGATAGCGTCCTTCGACTCGGACTTCGACGGCGTGGAAGGCGTGACAAGGCTGCGGTGACGGAAGACTCTATGCGTCCCTCGCTCGTCCCGTTCCTAGGAGGTCGTACTGTCTCGTGCGGCTTCCCCGCGGGTCGCCGCTCCGACGGCCTGGGCCCTCGGCCACTCCGCGGTCGTCGAGGCTAGACAGCGTCCGCTCGATGGAGTGAAACGCTTGAACCGATGTCCGTCCCTACGCATGCCCCTCGCCCAGCAG
>JAJZOO010000022.1 GCA_021811485.1 archaeon | reverse complement strand
TGATCTTCACTGTGACGCGTCTCCCCACCGGGAACTTCCCATCCAGCCTCGCGCTGGCATCCAGTCCGAGGTCCACCGTCCCATCGTCGTTGGTCACGCCATCCCTGACGTCTCCCACGGCCACCCGGTCGAGAGGGACCCTCGCCTTATGGGATGGGATCCTGAGCGGCGGGAGGATGCCCGCGTACTTCAGAGATTCATCGAGGGGGTAGAGCCTTCGTCTCAGGTACTGGGGCGTCTCGAGATACTCGAGCACCTTGCGGACCAGCGGTCCCTCCCCTCCTCCTCTGGGGTCTCGGAATACCTCAATGACGTCCACCCCGTATATTGCACAGGCCCTGGCAATCGTCCCCAGCTTCGCCGTCTTCTCTCTGGGCGACTCCTTCTCCTCAAGGACTGTGTCTGGGATAGAGATGGCCAGCTTCTTGCCGAGAAAGGCCATGCGTCTTCGGTCGCTGCGCCGGATAATTCAGTCTTCCCCGCGCGGGTCCCATGCAAAGCAGATGAACCGACGCGCTCAGGGGGGACTCATGGCGGCGGGATCAAGGCCGGGGAAGGACAGATGGCTCTACAGCACCTTCCCCGTCTCGGTGGCCACGGGCCCGCTGGGTACCATGGTGCTCCTCTACCTGATAGCACAGAACGGGCAGGCGCTGGGGACCATCTACGGCGGACTGGCGACGGCGGTCTACAACGGCATCAGCATACCCGCGGCTCTGTTCTGGGGGATCACCATCGACAGGTTGCACAAGCGGAGGGCCCTGATAGCGTTGAGCTATGCACTGACGGCCGCGGCGCTGGCGTCTTTCTTCTTCGGAGACTCCGCTGCCGGGACGATCATGCGATACGGAATCATCTCCTTCGTCTCCTTCGCGTCGGCGACCCCTCTGAACCTCCTGATCATGGAGACGGAGCAGAAGAGTAGGTGGGCGAGCGCCTTCGCGAAACTCTCCATGGTTTCGAGCGTGGGCAACGTCGTCGGCTTGGTGGTCAGCACCCTGTGGACCGACGTCCTTCCCAGCCAGCTCGTCTTCCTCTTCGTCCCGATGGGGGCCCTGTCCCTGACTTCGTCGGTGATGGCCCTCCTGATGATCAAGGAGCCTGCCTTCGTGCTGGAGAGGGAGACCGTGGCGGCGAGGAGGCCGAGCTTCTTCTCCCGGCTCCTGGCCAACCCTGTCTTCTTCGTCGTCATCCCCTCCCTCTCCGACTTCAAGCGCGCTTTCCGCGGACTGCGTTCGACCCTGACCAGGGGCGCCCCGCTGTTCTACATCTCCACCATCCTCTTCTACGCGTCAAGCGGACTGTTCAACACTTCATTCGTCCCCGCCATGCACCTCTTCTCGCTCCCCGACCAAGACGTCTTCGCCGTCGTCCTGGTGGGGATGGCCGTCCAGACCCTGGCTTTCAGAGTGTCCGGGCGTTATGTGAGCACTCGGAGCCTCGTGACATCTTCGGTCCAAGGGCTCGTCCTCAGAGGATGGATGTATCTGGGGCTTGGAGTGGCCGCACTGCTGCTTACTGGCCCCTTGTTTCTGATACCTGCCCTCATCCTATACCCTGTGGCCGGCGGGGTGGCCTTCGCCGTGTATTACACGTCGGCGAACACCATGATGTTCACATCGGTGCAGAGCAGGTCGGCGGGCGCTGCCCTGGGGGTCTACTCCGCGGTGGTGGGGATCGCCTCCATGGCCGGTTCCTTCGCCTCAGGCTTCGTCTCCGTGTACGACGGGTACTATACGACGTTCATACTGGCGGCGTTGCTGCTCTTCGCAGCCGTAGGGGTCGTAGGGCGCCTCCCGACACCCTCGAGCCCTGACGAGAGCGCCCTCCAGTGACCCCCGGTCGCAGACCCGACCCGGCGCCGGCCGACACAAACCTTAAGTTAGCCATCACCTAACCACGTTAGGTAGAATCTAAGATGAGCCCAGGACTCAGCAGGAGAGAGTTGGACTGCGTCGAGGCGGTGTACTCCCTCTCTTCGAACGGCTGGCCGGCAAGGGTGAAGGACGTCGCTGGCAGGATGAGGGTGACCCCGCCGACTGCCGTCCAGTTCTTGGCAAAGCTGATCGACACGGACCTGGTCGAGAAGGGGCCGAGCGGGTACAAGCTCACGAAGAGCGGCGTCGAGTGCCTCAACGGGGCGACCAGGACACACAGGATCTTCGAGACCCTGCTGGTGAGGAACGGCTTCCCCCTGGAGGACGCTTGCAAAGTCTCATCTTCGCTCACCGGCACGATAGACGAAACCGCCCTGGAGAAGCTTTGCTCTCATATGAGCCACCCTGACAAGTGCCCTCACGGAATGCCAATCCCCGGAGGCGCCAAGCATGTTTGACCTGAACGCCCTCCTGCACCCCGCCTCAGGCCTCGCCGTCCCTGTTGTCCTGGGGATCGCCCTGATCCTTGGGATGCTCCACGGGCTGACGCCCGACGAGCACACTTGGCCGATTACGTTCAGCTACTCCGTGGGCAGCTACAGCACCAGGGGCGGCATGCGGGCGGGGTTCATGTTCTCCGGAGGGTTCACTGTCCAACGGACCATACTGGCAGCTCTCGGCTTCGCCGGCCTCGCCGCGGTCTACGAGACTTACAACCTCGACGGGTACGTCTACGTGCTGGTAGGCATAGGCATGCTCCTCGCGGGGTACTACCTCCTGAGGGGCACGGACGTGCACCTCCCTCTGGACAGGCTTCTGGGCGGCAAGGAGCACCACACGACCAAGGCGGAGCGGCTCCCCATGCACGAGTCCGAGGAGACAGCCAAGCCTGTGCCGCTGAAGATGGCCACCGCTCACGGTTTCATCGCCGGCTGGGGGATAGGAGCCTATGCTAGCATAATCGTGTTCATACTCGCGCCACAGATGCCCAACATATTCTACGCCGCCCTGGTCGGCACCTTCTTCGGGATAGGGACCATGTTCATGCAGATAATCATCGGTTCAATCTTCGCCAACATAATGAGGGTCAAGAAGCTCACTGTCGAGCAGATAAAATACATCGGCAGGTCTGCGGCCGCAAGAACCCTCTACCTTGGCGGTCTCGCGTTCGCTGCCATCGGCGCGCTGATAGTGGCCTTCCCTTTCATTGATACCATGGCCGTAGGCACGGGTAACCCCATACCCAACCTGTCCTCCGTCGGCATCTCTTCAGTACTGGTCCTCCTCACGGTGGGGGTGATCGGATTCGGGAACCTCTACCTTGGGTACAAAGAAATCACGAGCCCTTCTCGCGCTGGGTAAGCACAAAAGTGGACCGGGGGGGATTCGGACCCCCGACCTCTCCCAGTCTGGATTTCTTTGCCAAGGGACTGGACGGAGCGACCTGTATCCTACCAGACTAGACGACCGGCCCTCAATTCCGGGCCTGGGAGCGCGCCGTTAAAAGAGTTGGAGGCGCTGAGGGGAAGAGCCGCTTGGTTTAGCCTCGTATCTCCTTCAGGACCCGCCCGTAGGCGTACCAAGCATCCTTGGGTCCTGCCTTCTCGTCGATGAGCCCGAAGTGGTTCTCCTGAGGAGGGAAAGACGTCCAGGAGGTGTCCAGGTACCGCCATATGCCGATCCCAATCACCCCGTCGAGCGAGTGAGCCTCCTTCAGCGCCTGGCACACGTAGTCGGCCTGCTTCTCCTTGCTGTAGCCTAGCGCAGACGGCCCGCTGGGGTATCCTGTCTCTGCTATCATGACAGGCTTCTCGGCAACCCGGGCGAAGTCGCGCGCCCTCCTCACCACCGAAGCGTCGACGGGCTCCGACGACTTGTAGTTGGGATAGAAGTCGAGGCCCAGGACGTCGCAGAACTTCGCGTACTCGGCGACGTCGAGCCTCCCTTCGTCGGCCTCGAGGTTCACCATGGTAGACGCTCTCGGGTCCTCCAAGTGCACGGCATCGTTCAGCGTCCTGAGGAGGGCATCCCTGAATCCACTCCCTTCCAGCCAGGATGCGCCCGAGCGCCATCCTCCGGCCTCATGCATCGCCCACCAGTCCGGCTCGTTCTCTATCTGCCAGGTACTGATGTCCCCCCTGTAGTGCCTAACCAAGAGCCTGGCGTGCAGCTGCGCCCTCTTCAGGTACTCGTCTGGCCCCGCGTCAGGGCTCAGCCCCGCCGGGAGGAACCTGCTATAGCCACAGGCGAGGACCGGGAGGACGGATATCCCCTGCGCCTTCAGCGCCTTCACCAAGCCGTCCATCGGCCACTTCTCATACCCTGCATCTAGCGTCGAGCCCAGGGTGCCGAGAGGGAGAGGGACCGGCTCGAAGAACCTCCAGGGGAACCAGCATCTGACGAAGTCGGCCCCGATCGACTTCAAGCTATCCGCGAGGGCTAGAGACGCTCTGTCGGCCTCGTCCTGAGGGATTGGCTGGTGGTGCAGAGCGATGGTCGCCTCCTCCGTCCTCTCGAACCCACCCCTCTCCCTCAGGCTCAGGGAGAGCAGGTGCGGGAAAATGATCGACTTCGGCTCCTGGGCGCCGGCGTACCTCCAGGGGTCGTCCAAGTTTATCCCGAAAGAGAACCTCCGATCTGGGCCCATGGCGGCGACTCGCGGCCACTTCACTTACGGGTTTCCTCGACCAAAAAGGCGTATTACCCATGAGCCTCGCAGCACAAACATGGATATTCCCATCAGAACCGGGACAGCGACGGATCTCACCCACACCATCAAGAACGGGATGACCATCTACGTGGGCGACGCTGTTCCAAGGGTGTCGAAGTTCAAGACGCTCGCGAAGGACGGCGTGAACCTCTCGGTCATCACCCTGGGGTCGCACACGGGGACCCACGTTGACGCTCCCGCCCATTTCGTCAAGGGGGGGCGGCCCTTGGACGAACTTTCAGTGGATGCCTTCGTCGGGGAGGCGGCGGTGCTCGACCTCTCAGGGGTCGAGGCCGGGTCGGCTATCCGCGCCTCGCATCTCGATGCGCACGCAGGTGAAGTAAGGAAGGGGGACATCGTCCTCATCAACACCGGCTACGGCAGGAGGTGGAACGACCCCCGCGCGAGGCGACGGTACACCTACCTGGGCGGCGACGCCGCGGAGTGGCTCGTGAAGAAGAAGGTGAAGGCGGTGGGCATCGATTATCTTTCGGTCGAGGGATTCGGCGCGCCTAAACCAGTGGCACATGTCACCCTGCTCTCGCACGGGATTCCAATCATAGAATCCCTGAATGGGAACATCTCTTCCCTCGGGCGTAGGGTCTTCTTCGTCTGCCTTCCAATCAAAGTCGGGGGGTGCGACGGCGCCCCCGCCAGGGCAATGGCCTACCAACTGGAGGGCGGGCGTTGACGCTGAGGCTCCGGGGCATAATCTCGCCGATGCCTACACCGTTCGACGGGAGCGGGAGCGTCGACGAGAAGAGGCTGAGGGAACTCACAGATTACCTCATCCAGGGAGGCATCGACGGACTCTTCCCTCTGGGGACGACTGGGGAATTCGCCCTCATGGACAGGGCGGAGCGGAAGCGCGTGCTCGAAGTCGTCGCCGACAGGGCGGACTCGAAGATCCCGGTCCTCGCGGGGGTCTCGGACCCTTCGCCTAGGAACGCCATCGCCTTCGCGAAGGATGCCGAGGACGCTGGAGCAGACGCGGTCGTGGCCACCGCACCATACTTCTACCGGACGAGTGAGGAGGGGTTGTACCTTCACTTCAAGATGATCCATGAGGGAATCGGCCTCCCGCTCATCTTGTACAACATCCCAGAGTGGACCCACAACTACGTCCCTCCCTCCATAGTCTCTCGATTGGCCGACGAGGGGGCAATCATCGGGATAAAGTACACCGAATACAACATGCTCAACCTGACCGACTTCATAGAGTCGGTCGGTAGCAAGATCGCCGTGTTCACCGGCTCCGATGCGATGGCCTTCGCGTGTCTGGAGGCAGGCGGGGCCGGCGCAGTCATCAGCGTGTCCAACGTCGCGCCCAGGACCGCGTCGAGCATATTCGACCTGGTCGAAGCTTCGAAGTTCAAGGAGGCTCTGTCAGTCCAGAAGTCCTTGCTCCGAGTCATACAAGCGGTGGGGCTAGGCTACTTCCCGGCAGGGCTCAAGGAGGCCATGAAGGTCGCGGGCTTTCCAGTGGGCGACGTGAGGCGGCCGCAGACTCCGCTCACCGAAGGAGAGAAGAAGGATGTAGCGAGGCTGATGGGAACGGCGAGGTTGAAATAGGTGGAGCAGCCCGAGCGTACAAGAAGGCGAGCAAGATGAGAATCTCAAGTTTTGAAGTTTTCACCCTAGGCGAACCGGGCAAGGCGGGAGGCGCCACTTGGGCTGGGATATCCATCATCCTGAGGCTCACCACCTCGAACGGCCTTGTCGGATACGGGGAGGCCGTCCCGACCTTGAGAGTCAGGCCAGTGGTGGAGTCCCTCCGAGAGGTTGGGCGCCTGTACAAGGGCAAGGACCCGGCCGACCTCGAGCTCAACCAGCACGAATGGCACAAACACGACTTCTACCTCCCTGTCTCCTTCGAATCTACCACCGCCCTCAGCGCCTTCGACATCGCCTGCTGGGACATCCTCGGGAAGCAACACGGCGTGCCGGTGCACAAGCTCCTGGGAGGGTCCTTCAGGGAGTCGGTGCGCATGTACTCCAACGGATGGTATTCTGATTGTGTGACGCCAGAGCAGTTCGCGAGCCGAGCCAAGAAGTACGCGGCCATGGGCTACACAGGGCTGAAGTTCGACCCGTTCGGGAGGTACTACGACTGGATTGACGCGCCGGGTCTCGAGCTCGCTTACGAGAGGGTGAAGGCTGTGAAGGAGGCGACCAAAGGGAGGGTGGAACTCCTCATCGAGCACCATGGCCGGTTCAACCCCAACTCCGCCATCATGGCTGCCCGGAAACTCGAGCCTCTCGACCCTCTCTTCGCCGAAGAGCCGATTCACCCAGACAACGTGGAGGCGCTCAGGAAGTACAGGTCATCGACCAAGATCCGCGTCGCCCTCGGCGAGAGGATACTCACCAAGGAGCACGCTGCCTACGTCTGCTCAAACCATCTCACAGACTTCCTACAGGCGGACATAACAAACATCGGAGGGATCACGCAGGCGAAGAAGGTGAGCGCCATAGCGGAGGCCTACGGAGTGGAGATGGCCTTCCACAACGCCTTCGGCCCGATTCAGAACGCCGCGACCCTCCAGGTGGACGCCACGATACCCAACTTCCTGATCCAAGAGTCGTTCTACGACGTATTCCCAGAGTGGAAGCGGAAGCTCGTGAAAGACGGGACCCCAGTTCTGGACGGGCACTCTAGGGTGCCGAGCGGTCCCGGTCTCGGCGTTGATGTAGACGAGCGAGTGTTGAAGGAGCACGCCTTCGACGGTCAGGAGACCTTCGACCCAGACGAGCCAGTCTGGATAGTGAAGGACACCTGGAAGAAGGCCTAGGATTCAGGCGCGTATCGCTATCATCACGTCGTTGACATTTGTCCCGGTGGGGCCGGTCATGACGAGGTCGCCCAGCGCCTCGAAGAACGGGTTCGAATCGTTGTCGCCCAGGTGTCGGCGTGGGTCGAGGCCCAGCTCCCTGGCCCTCTCAACGGTAGTCGAGTCAGCGTATGCACCCGCGGCCTTCGTCGACCCGTCGACTCCGTCTGTACCGAAGGACACCACCGCGACACCTGATGTGCCTTCAAGGCGGATGGCTGCGGCCAGGGCCAGCTCCTGGTTCCTCCCCCCCTTCCCACTTCCCCTGACCGTTACCGTCGTCTCGCCCCCCCAGACCTCGGCCGTGTGCCTCCCAGGCCTCGAGAGCGCCTGACGCGCCAGCCTGGCGCCCACAACTCTCGCCTCTCCGGTGACCGCTCCCGCCAGGCGCACCCTGTACCCCGAACTTTGCAGGGAAGCCTTGGCCGCTATGCATGCAGCCGAGTTGGTCCCCACCAGGAAATTTGCGACATTCCTGAAGATGGGGTCTCCCGGTTTCGGGGTCTCGCTGATGGCCCCCACCGTCCCTGAGGTGATCAGCTCTCTTACAGAGGCGGGCACCTTCTGCCACACTCTCCGGGCCTTGAGGACCTTCGCCGCGTCGACGAATGTAGTGGGGTCCGCAACGGTCGGGCCCGATGCCACGGAGCTCAGGTCGTCCCCTACGACATCTGAGATTATCAGTCCGATGACTTGCGCGCCACCTGTCGCTTCGACCAGCCTCCCCCCCGCTATCTGGGAAAGGTGCTTCCTCACGCAGTTCACCTCCCCTATCGCCGCCCCGGCCTTCAAGAGAAGGCCGGTGGTCCTCTCGAGCTCTCCCATGGCAAGCCCTTCGGGGGGCGCCGGCATCAACGCCGAGCCGCCACCGGAGAGAAGGGCTATCACCAGGTCCCCCTCCGCCACTCCGTTCAACGCGTGGAGCATACGTTTCACCCCTCTCAACCCCTTCACTGACGGGAGCGGGTGGGTCGACATCGCGAACTGTATCCTCTCCAGCTTGGGGAGGAAAGTCTGGTAATCGGGGACCACCACGACCCCGCGGTCCACCCTCCATCCCAGCATGCGCTCCAGCTCCGCAGCCATCAGCCCCGACGCCTTCCCTCCTCCAACCACCACGACCTTGCGGAAGTGGGCCAGGTCTCGCGCGACGCCGCCGACCTCTAGCGAGCCCCCTCGGACTTTCACGGCCCTCCTCACGAGCAGTGCGGGATCAGCAGCGTCCAGGGCGGCCTTTACCGCGATGAGCGCGTCCCTTCTGACGCCGCGCGCCCCCTCGATGGCCGTCTTCAGGCCTCCGGTCACCACAATCCGACGCCACCACGCCTCAAGATGTAAATACGATGGCGAGGCGCTCGCTCTCCAAGTTGCCTTCCAATCCTGGGACGATGTTCATCGACGGCGAGTGGGTCCACGGCACGCGCGAGGAAACGATAGACGTCGTAAACCCCGCGACCGAGCGCTCCTTCGCAAAGGTCCCCCGGGGTTCCAGAGAGGACGCCAAGAGGGCCCTTGACTCGGCCGCGGACGCACAGAAGGGGTGGGAGATGCTCCCTCCTCTGGAGCGCGCCTCTTACTTGAAGAAGATGGCCGCGCTCATCAGAGCCAAGAGCGAGCAGCTGGCATTGGTGCTCACATCGGAGCAAGGCAAGCCGCTCTTCGAAGCGAGGCTAGAGGTGGAAGGCTCGGCGGCCCACTTCGAGTATTACGCGGAGTTCGCCCGCAGGATCGAAGGGGACGTCCTCCCCAGCGACAACCCGGCTCAGACCGTCATGATTCTCAGGCTTCCGATAGGCGTTGTCGCAGCAATCACCCCCTGGAACTTTCCCTCGGCCATGGTGGCGAGGAAGCTGGCACCTGCCCTCGTCACTGGCAACACCGTCGTGGTCAAGCCGTCGAGCAACACCCCCCTCAGCGCCATCGAGATCGTCAAGATCGCCGAGCAGGCGGGGATACCAAAGGGGGTCGTTAACCTCGTCACCGGGGACGGCTCCGAGGTGGGGGACGAGCTCTGCGGAAGCAGGAAGACCGGCCTGGTGACCATGACCGGCAGCACGGAGGCTGGCAGGAAGATAATGCAGCGGGCTTCGGCCCAAATGGGCAAGCTCATCCTAGAGCTCGGCGGGAAGGCTCCCCTCATCATATGGCGGGACGCCGACCTGGAGTGGGCCCTGAGATGCGCACTGTGGGCAAGGTACTGGAACTGCGGCCAGACCTGCATAAGCGCCGAGAGGATGTACCTGGACAGGGAGGTGAAGCCGAAGTTCATGTCGAAGTTCGTGGAGTTGACAAAGGGACTCAGGATAGGGGATCCTGTGTCAGCGGGGACGGACCTTGGTCCAATGGTGAGCGCCCGCGAGAGGGAGACGAGCGAGGAGTTCATAGAACTGGCCAGGAGCGAGGGGTCCTCCGTTGAGTCTGGCGGGTTACGCCCGCCCTCGATGCCCAAGGGATGGTACCTCGAGCCGACGATAATCGACGACGTCGGCCAGGACTCGCCGCTCGTGCAGAAGGAGATCTTCGGGCCAGTCGTACCGGTGCTAGAGGTCGAGTCCTTCGACCAGGCTATCGAACTGGCAAACGACTCCGAATACGGGCTGGCATCCTATGTTTTCACCCGAGACAACCGCAATGTGATGAAAGCGATGCATGAGATCAAGTTTGGTGAGACATACATCAACCAGGTGGGACCTGAGCAACTCCAGGGGGCGCACACAGGCTTCAGGATGTCTGGCCTCGGCGCCGAGGGCTCCCGGCATGGGCTGGAGCTTTATACCCAGATGAAGACGTGCTACGTAGACTGGAGCGACAAGCCTGCGCTGCCGTACCTGTTCCCCTATACCTGAGCCACCATGAAAGCGATAACGGTCACGCCAGGCACGCCAGGTTCGGTCTCGCTGAGGGACGTCCCAGACCCCACACCGAGGACTGGCCAGCTTCTGCTCAGGGTCCAGAAGGTAGGGATCTGCGGCACAGACATGGACATCGTAAACGGGTTCTATGGAGAAGCCCCGGCGGGGTCTCCCTACCTGATTCTTGGCCACGAATCGCTGTCCAGGGTGGAGCGCGCGGGGCCGGGCTGCGAAGGATTCAACGAAGGCGACCTGGTGGTGCCCACCGTCCGCCGAGGCTGCCCGGAGAACTGCCTTAACTGCAGGAGCGGGGAGTCTGACATGTGCCTCACCGGGCACTATGAGGAGCACGGGATCAAACGCCTCCATGGGTTCGCCAGTGAACTCGCCCTGAGCGACTCGCGGTACGTAGTCAAACTCCCCGAGTCCTTGTCGGAGGTGGGGATCCTACTTGAGCCGCTTACGATTGTGGAAAAGGGGGTGCAGCAGGCGTTCCGCATTCAGAACGCGCGGATGAAGTGGGAGCCGAGCACCGCTCTTGTCCTCGGCTCCGGGCCCGTGGGCCTTCTGGCGACCGCGCTTCTGAGGCAGATGGGTCTGGACGTGACCGCCGTCGCTCGGAAGCCCGCAGGCACCCCCAAGGCTAGGCTGGCGGCCTCCACCGGCGCGACCTACGTCGACGTCAGGGACGTACCGCTGTCTTCCATGGAAGGCAAGTTCGACATTGTCTTCGAAGCGACAGGCTCGACAGCAGTGGCCCTGGAGGCCCAGAACCTCTGCGACACCAACGGCGTGGTATCGTTCGTAGGAATCTACAAGTCACAGGCTGGGACCGAGGATGCTGGAAAGGTGTTCACCAACCTCGTACTGGGAAACCGCGTATACTTCGGGTCTGTCAACGCCAACATCTCTTACTTCAGTAAGGGAGCGACTGACCTGGTGAACATCAGGAAGAAGTGGGCCGGCTTTCTGGAGGGAATCCTGACGAACAAGGTCCCCCTGGATAAGGCGGAGTCTGCCTACGGGCCCAAGGGGGAAGGGGACGTCAAGACAATCCTCGAAATGGGATCAGGGTGACTGGCGAACTTCATGCCGCCTGGGTCCGGCAGGGTTGCTCGCAAAACACCAGTTGTCGGCCCGGTTCTACTGTGGTGAAACGTAAATACCAGTCGGTGGTGCGACCCCGAGAGCGGACACTTGCATAGACAGAAGCGCGAAGCAACCATTCCATCGCTGGCGGGCAATATCGAAGCAGGTTGCCGCGTCCCTGTACTGACTGCCGGGATAGGTCTCTAGACCGCGTCAGGGTGTCTCAACAAACGACAGAGAAAGAAGCGGCGCAGTGGGGGCGCGGGCAGAAGTCGTTCTCTTTGCCTTCGTCTGAAGAATACAAGCCGATCTCCGGGTATGGAATCATAGGGAACACAAGAACGGCGGCCCTGGTCGGATATGACGGTTCGATTGACTGGTGCTGCATGCCCAAGTTCAGCTCTCCGAGCATTTTTGCTGCCATCCTCGACAGAGGGAAGGGAGGTCGTTGGGCGATACAGCCGGCTGCAACCGCCACCTCGACCCAGTCATATCTGGAGGACACGAACATACTGAGGACCGAGTTCCGGACGGCGACCTCGAGAGTCATCTTGACCGATTTCATGCCCTGCTCCGTCACCCAGGAAGCTTGGTCTGCACCACCGGAGATCCACAGGACCGCGCAGTGCCTCAGCGGCACGATGAGGCTTAGGCTCGAATTCAAACCTGTCTTCAACTATGGCTACGTGACGCCCAAGTTCAAACCGACCGCGTTCGGTGTCAGGGTGAGGAGCAGGAAAGAGGAGGTCGTTCTGTCGAGCTCCGTCCCACTCCAGGTGTCAGAGTCAGGCGCGTCGGCGGAGTTCACCGTCTCCCAGGGAGAAAAGAAGGCATTCGTGCTGAGCTACGGCGAAGACGAGCCGCGGAAGGTGCAGGAGTACCACACCGAAAGGCAGCGGGCAAAGTCCGAGGTGTTCTGGATGGACTGGGCGTCGATGCTGAGGT
>JAJZOO010000021.1 GCA_021811485.1 archaeon | reverse complement strand
GCCCCCAAAGTCCAGGACCGCTATCCCGCCTTCCAGCTCCTGTCCGGTCATCTCTTCACCTCGAGCGAGTGGGCTCCGAGCTCGGCCGAGCCTGCGGCGCTCACGGAGCCGAAAGAGGCCTTTGTCCACATCTCCCTGACGGTCCTGGCCCCGGCGTACCCGAAGGCCGCCTTCAGGCCGTTCTCCATCGTGGCGACGACCCCCTCGGCAGGACCTACGCAGGGGACGAACGCCTCCACCCCTTCGTCTAGGCCCTTGGCTGGCACCGAATACCTGTCCATGGCGAAGCGGACCTTCCTCGCCGCTGCGCTCGCCATCCCCCTGTGGGTCTTGAACCTCCTCCCGCCGCGGGACACGACGCTGCTCGGCGCCTCGTCCGTCCCGGCGAGCATCGACCCGAGCATCGCCACGGAAGCCCCTGCTGCGAACGCCAGCGCCGCGTCTCCCGGCCCCCTTATCCCTCCGTCAGCCATCACCGGGATGTCGAGCTTCCGCTCCTGGAGCGCGCTCGCCACCTCCGCTACCGCGAAGAGGGTGGGGGCTCCGACCCGGGTCACCTCGGCCGTTATGCAGATGGACCCCGAGCCTATCCCTGCCCGGAAGCCGTCCACCCTGGGGAGCTCGTCTACGATGTCGAAGGCCGCCTTCTTCGTGCCGACGTTCCCGACTATGAAGTCCGCGCTGACGTCAGGGACGACCTTCTTCGCCGCCTCGATGACCTTCGAGGTGTGGAAATGGGCGACGTCGGCGACGAGGAAGTCCACGACCTTGTCCAGGGCGAGGCATCGCTCCCTGTCCATCGGCGAAACAGACGCCCCGACCAACGGCCTCCCGCTGGCGTCGACGCTGAGCGTCTCCGTCCTCGACGCCTTGACCTTCTTCGCCTGCTCTACCTGCCTTTCGACAGGCATGTTCCTGTGTATCGTCCCTGCCCCTCCGAGCCTTGCCATCTCCAGGGCGAGCTTCCACTCGGTCACCGTGTCCATGGGAGACGAGACGAGGGGGACGCGGAGCCTGAAGTTTCGGGAGAGCCTGGTGGACAGGTCGATGTCGGCAGGCTCGACCTCGCTCCTGCCCGGGAGAAGTATGAAATCTCTGAAAGTGAAGACCCGCCGGGCTCCTTCGAGCTTGCCGAGGAAGGGTGTTTGCAAGGCGGAGGCCTTGCCGAACTCGGGACTCGCGTTGGGTATATCAATGCTCTCCCATGTCTCTTTTTGTTGACGCCGCCTGGGCGCGTCCAGCTGAAGGCGGGGCTGTGACAGTTTCACCCTCCCCCCTCGTTGGAGGCTATCCCTCACAGCGGAGGTTTATGTAACCGGAGGGAGGGAGCGCGCCATGACAAAGTTCGTCCTCGTACCGGGTGCCTGGCTGGGGGCTTGGGTGTGGAAGGGCGTGGCGGACCAACTCGCGAAGGAGGGGCACGAGGCGTACCCGGTCACCCTGACGGGGATGGGAGAGAGGGTGCACCTGATGTCCAGGGAGGTAGGGATGGAGACGGCGATAAGCGACGTGCTCAACGTGATACGATACAACGGGCTCGACGACTACGTACTTGTGGGGCACAGTTTCGCCGGCAAGGTGGCTGCGGCGGTCGCAGACAGGGCCCACGACGAGGTGAAGAAGGTGATCTATCTCGATGCGGTCAGGCCGGAGAGGGTGAGGACTCCCCAGGCTGGTTTCGACCCGACCAAGGAGTTCCCGGCGCTCACCGCCGACAAGCTGGGGGTCACGCTCACCGAGTCCATCATAGACGCCATAGGCAAGGACGTGGTTGGGGAGAAGAGGAAGTGGATGATGTCGCTGGCCACGCCCTGGCCGGTGAAGCTGGCAAAGGACCCGATCACGCTGTCGAAGAGCTACGACGGCGTCAGGGAGGCGTACGTGTTATGCACCCTCTCCGGGGACCCGGTGGACGAGATCGTCGCAGGCAAATGGGGAAAGCTGGAGGGCCCGTACAGGCTGATAGAGGCCGGCCACTGGCCCATGATAACCAAACCGAAGGAGACGGCAGAGGCCCTCGTCGCCCTCTCCTAGCTCCCGGCCGAGTGTGGAGGTGCGGTCTCAGTAATGGGCCCGAGGGATCAGGTCACGTCCTGGCTGCTCGAGGAGTGCCAGCCTTCGATCAGGTACCTGACCCTCACGGAGTTGCTCGGAAGACCAGAGGGGGACCGGGACGTCAAGGCAGCCCGGGCCGGGATCGTCAAGAGGGGTTGGGGGAAGGAGATACTCGACAGGCAGGACCCCTCGGGGTTCTGGGAGAGGGGCAGCAGCCTCTACCGGCCAAAGTACACGGGGACGAATTGGATGCTGCTGGTCCTCTCCGACCTCGGGCTCACGAAGGCTGACCGGAGGATCGACGCCGCCTGCCGAAGGTGGACCGACTGGTTCGCGGCCGAGGACGGCGGGTTCGTCGGCTCGAACAAGGGAGGGGCGAAGCATGGGCACGTCTGCACCACCGGGAACACGGCGAGGGCGCTGGTCAAGTTCGGGTACGCTGACCACCCGAAGGTGAGGAGCGCGTTCGAGTGGTTGGTGAAGAACCAGGCGAATCTCGGCGGCTGGTCCTGCTTCAACTACGGGGGACGCGCCAGAGGGAGGAACCTCGACTCCTGGGAGCCCATGGGCGCGTTCGCCGTCTACCCCCGGGAGAAGTGGACCCGCGGGATGAAGGGAGCCATGGAGAAGGGTGCGGAGTTCTTCCTCGAGCGCGAACTGCACGTTCAGGGAGGCAGGTACAAGCCCTGGTACCGGTTCCACTATCCTGTCCACTACTATTATGACCTCCTCGTGGGGCTCGACTTCCTGACGGCCCTCGGGTACGTGGCAGACAAACGGCTGGAGTACGCCGTGTCCCTGCTGAAGAAGAAGAGGCGGCCCGACGGAAGGTGGAACCTGGACTCCATCAACCCCGACCCGGATAGCCCACAAGGGGCGTGGGACAGGGGGCATCCAAAGCAGGCGACGGTCCCGTTCTCCCTGGAGGAAGCCGGGGAGCCCAGCAAGATGGTCACCCTGAGCGCGCTGAGGGTCCTGAAACGCCTGGGGGAATGGGAGCCGCACGGATGATGGACAGTAGCTCCACAACCGTTAACTAACCCGGACGCCGTTTCAGAGCCGAAGTTGCCTCAGGAACCGGGGTCCATCTTCGGGGGGCTGCTGTCCGTCTGCGTCAGGGACGACTTTCAAAAGGAGAAGAGGGTCCTGGCGGAAGGGATCGTCTTTCTGGCCCTCGGAGCGGTGAGCAGCGTCGTGACGACCTATCTCCTGAGCCTGGCCGGACTCCTGCTGTAAATAATTCAACTATCCT
Source organism: archaeon (assembly GCA_021811485.1). Taxonomy (GTDB): domain Archaea; phylum Thermoproteota; class Nitrososphaeria; order Nitrososphaerales; family Gagatemarchaeaceae; genus UBA183. The sequence goes on along the minus strand of JAJZOO010000021.1, from coordinate 9,066 downwards.
GTAAAGGGATACTGTCTCTTTCCAATTTACCGACTTCGGCCATGGTCAGGGCATCGAAACAGCATGGGAAGAAAACTCGTACTGTTCGGATTCTGGCTCCTGGGCTACGCCCTGGGGTTCTTCGCCTGGCTCGTCAGAGCGCCCGTGATCTCGTTCATCGAGAACTTCGGGTTCAGCGCTGACGCCGCGGGGGCCCTGATCACTGGCTTCGCCGGTTCGCTGGTGATGCTCGTCGGCGTGGTCATGTGGAGCTACCTTTCGTCGAGCTAGACGCAAGGCTTAGAGCGCAGAGCGGAGCTCGACCCGACTCGCGCTCCCGTATTTCTGCTCCTGCCCTGCGGTTAGGCGCCCGTTCGCCCTAGGTCCGGGAGGCCTCCATACGCGGCTTCCGCCCGACTTTTCGCGTCCCTCACGAGGCTAACAGGGGGACAGACGCGAAGACCTTCGAGTCGTTGGTCAGGTTGGCTATCCGAGAGTATTCGTTGGGCTCGTGTGGGACGTCGTCGATGGTGCTCCAGACCGCCGTGGGGATCCCCTCCTGCCTGAACAGGTTCCCGACCGTCTGCCCCCCTATGCCGGTGAACTTCGGGCGGACCCTAGCGACCTTCGACACCGCCCTGGCGAGGAGGACGGCGACCTCGCTCCCCGGGTCTGTGGCGGGCCCGGCGGGCTCCTTCTCCACTTCCTCGAACTCTATCTTCGCGCCGTGCTTATCCTCGAAGCGCCTGACGACCGCCTTCACGTCCCTGACTACCCCGTCCAGGTCGTACTCAGGGAGGACCCGGCAGTCGAAGTAGAACACGTCAATCCCCGGGATGGTGTTGACGTTCCCCACGTTCGCCTCCGCCTTGGTGGGCTCGAAGGAGGAGACGGGATAGTCAAAGAGCGGGTTCCTCTTCCTGTACTTCCCGTTGAGGAGACGGTCGACCTCCAGTGCTAGCTCCATCCCGACCCTATGGGCGTTGAGCCCCTTCTTCGGGAGGCTGGCATGGACCTGCTTCCCCTTTGTGGTGACTTTCATCCAGAGGAGGCCCTTCTCCGCTATCTCGATCTCCGACCCTCTGGGGGTCCCAGCGTCGGGGACGACCACCAGGTCTGACCTGCTGAACAGCCTCCTCTCGAGAAGCGCCTTGATCCCGTAGTTACTCGCGAACTCCTCGTCTGCGACGAACCAGACTCCCACGTTGAACGGGAGCACTCCGCCCAGCTCCTTCAGCGCTTTCAGCGCGAACAGGGACGCCACTAGGGACTGGCCGTTGTCTTCGGCCCCTCGGGCGAAGACCTTCCCGTCCTTGACTGCGGGCTCGAAGGGGTCTGTCTTCCATAGGTCCCGGCTCCCCTCGGGGACCGTGTCCATGTGGGAGATGAACCAGAGCGTCCGTTTTCCCCTTCCGTCTAGTTTCGCCGAGAGGTTCGGCCTGACCCCCCCGGGGGACTCTCCGTCCTTCACGTCGACCCTCGTCACGTCGAACCCTTCCCCCTTCAGGAACCCTTCCAAGAAGGCGGCTCTTTCTCCCTCCCCCTCTCCGCCCATCCTCGGATTGACCGCCCTTATCCTGAGCATCTTCACAAAGAACTCCTGCATGCCTTGGGCGTCCCTGTCGATCATCGACGCGACCTTCTGCAGCTCTGTGGCGTCAGTCATGAAGGTCCGTCCGGCGAGCCGACACTAGATATGGCTTCCAACCTGATTCGCCTGGGGAGGGGGGTTGGATGGTGGACGTATGAAGTGGGCCCCGGCTCCGCGTCGAACGTTTCATGGGTCGCTACGCTTAAATACGCTGAGAAGCGGTCGTTTCATTGTAAGGACTGAGCTAGCTTGGCAGATAAGCCTCACCTCAACCTGATAGTGACCGGCCACGTGGACAACGGGAAGTCGACGTCCATGGGGCACTTCCTCTTCGACCTCGGCGCCGTCGACCAGAGGATGATCGACGAGTACGCAAAGGAGTCCGAGAAGACGGGCGCGGGGGACTCTTTCAAGTACGCTTGGGTCCTCGACCAGCTGAAGGACGAGAGGGAGAGAGGTGTTACCATCGACCTCGCCTTCCAGCGCTTTGAGACCCCGAAGTACTTCTACACGCTCATCGACGCTCCCGGTCACAAGGACTTCATCAAGAACATGATCACCGGCGCCTCCGAGGCGGACGCAGCCGTACTGGTGGTGTCCGCGAAGAAGGGCGAAGGGGACGCGGCCATAGCCGCAGGCGGCCAGGCCAGGGAGCACGCCTTCCTCCTCAGGACCCTCGGCGTCAGCCAGCTGGTGGTGCTCGTAAACAAGATGGACGACCAGACGGTGAAGTACTCTGAGCAGAGGTACAACGAGGCGAAGCAGGACATCGAGAACCTGCTGAAGACGGTCGGGTACAACGTCTCCAAGATACGCTTCATCCCGGCTTCCGGTTGGACCGGGGAGAACCTCGTAAAGCCCTCCACCAACATGCCTTGGTACAAGGGGCCAACGGTCCTCCAGGCACTCGACGAGTTCGTCGAGCCGCCGAAGCCCATCGAAAAGCCGCTCAGGCTCCCGGTGCAGGACGTCTACACCATCACGGGGGTCGGGACTGTCCCCGTCGGAAGGGTGGAGACAGGCAAGATCAAGGTGGGGGACAGCGTGTCCATCATGCCCGAGGGGCTCACCGCTGAAGTGAAGTCCATCGAGACCCACCACACCCAGATGCAGTCCGCCCAGGCGGGAGACAACATAGGGTTCAACCTCCGAGGCGTAGCGAAGGGCGACTTCCGGCGCGGGTCCGTCCTTGGGCCCTCCGGCAGCCCGCCTACCATCGCCAAGGAGTTCAGGGCTCAGATAATCGTGGTCTTCCACCCGACGGCGATCGCAGCAGGGTACACCCCCGTGCTGCACGCGCACACAGCCCAGGTGGCCGCGACCATCTCTGAGCTGGTGGCGAAGATCGACCCGAGGACGGGACAGGCCACGGAGGAGAAGCCGAAGACACTCAAGACAGGGGACTCCGCCATAGTCAAGATCACCCCGCTGAGGCCCATAGTCCTCGAGACGTTCAAGGAGTATTCGGAGCTGGGTAGGTTCGCGCTCAGGGACAGCGGAAGCACCGTCGCGGCCGGCATAGTCCAGGAAGTCACGCAGAAGGGCTCCGCCGAGAAGACCGCAGCGAAGGCATAGGCTTTCCTTACCCCGGCCCGTCTCCTTTCCCGCTAGCGGATGCTGGGAAGAGGAAGGGGCCAGGCTCGCTTGGCCCCGCCATCTTTCGGAAGCGATAGGTTACTGAGATACAGACCGAGCCTTTCCGACAAGCTTTTGCCTGTATGCCTTCGCACACTCCTCCGAATTGAAGTAGTACCGACCGCCATCGATGTACTCGATGTGCGGCTTTCCGAGGATGGCTGCTCCGCAGAACTCACATTTGAACTGAATCACGGTCTGGGGCTCGACCGCCGCACCGTACTCCTCCTTCTCCGTTCTAGTAATGACCAAGACTGTGCAACTGGTTACGCCACGTATCTCCGCCAATCTCCCCGAAGTCAGATCGCCCAGCTCGTCCAGGTTCTGGGCTTCCACCTTCACAGCTATCGGGCTCGTGCCGGCAGTTGCATAAATCTCCCTCACCTCCTGCATTTCTGCGAGCTTGGCGAGGGCGTCCTCGACATCCGCCGGCTGGACTTGGATGAGAGCTATGCCGCGGACCTTCCCGTATATGCGGTCTGGATTCACAATGACTGTGAACTTCTTGATAACCCCCAGCTCTACCAGCTTGCTGATTCTCGTCCGAACTGTAGGAATGCTCACTCCCACGCGCCGGGCAATCTCCTTGTACGGCACCCTGCCGTCTTCCTGGAGCTGTTCTATTATCAGCACGTCGGTGTTGTCTAACTGGACGGACAAACAGGGCCTCAGGTAGCTTGTCGCAAGTTAAGCATTTCTGCGGTACGCCTTAACAATGAAAGCCCAAGGTCAGGTAGACCTTAGGAAGAGTACTCTACTGACAGTCTCGTTTTCTGATATGAAGGGATAATGCCAAAGAAGCCATTGACCGAACCCTCTGGCATGTGTTCGTGTTGTGCTCCCGTCGAGAGAGAGGACGACGACCAGGTGGATTTGGAAGCAAAGAAGGATCGGAAGTCCAGGCCCACCGTGCAATGAATTCATCCGTCCTTCATCGCAGAATCGGTCCGTCCTGCGTGCGGAGGCGCTGTCCCTGCGTGCAGAGCGGACAGACTCGCTGCCGAAGTCAGCCGGAGGAGTCCGGTCGCATATCGGGCGTGTCCGGCCAACCTGGGTGATGAAGCCTATGGATAGGTATGAACTGATTATTCTTGGCCAGGGTTCCGCGGCATTCGCAGCCGCAATCAAGGCCAACGACTCGAAGGTCAAGACTGCGATGGTGGGAAGCAATGCAACTGAGGGAACGGTGATTGGCGGGACCTGCGTCAACGTTGGGTGCATGCCGAGCAAGCGGCTACTCACCGTGGGGACGGGTTTGCACAATGCGCTGAGTTCCCCCTTCAAGGGAATAACATACAGAGGGACCAAAGTCGACTTCGCGAAGGTAATGCGAGAGAAGGACGCCATGGTGGCGAAATTCAGGAAGGAGAAATACTCCGATGTCCTCAGAGACTTGGACCATGTGACGTACTACTCCGGTAGGGCCAAGTTCGTCTCCCGGAGTGAAATCGAGGCGGACGGTAAGAGACTCGGGGGAGAAAGATTCATCATCGCGGTAGGGGCAAGGACCAACATCCCTCCTGTGAATGGGATTCAAGATGTCGGCTACCTTACGAACGAAGACGCCTTGAGCCTGAAACGTGTTCCGAAATCTCTCTGCGTTATCGGAGGTCGCGCCCTCGGGCTTGAGTTCGCGCAGATGTTCGCCCAATTCGGCGCGAAGGTGACAATCTTGCAGCGGAGCGAAAGAGTCCTGCCCGAAGATGAGCCAGAGGTTTCCTCCGCGCTGACTGACCGCCTCCGTGAGACCGGGATTGCCATTCATACTGGCGTCGTGGTGAATGACGTAGCCAAGAGAGGAACTATGAAGGCAATCAGATTTACGAGCGACGGCGCCACGAAAAGGGTCACGTGTGAGCACATCCTGCTCGCCACAGGCAGAAGTCCCAACACCGAGTATCTCAATCTGGAAAAGGCCGGCGTCAAGACCGACGACCGCGGTTTTGTAGTGGTGAACAGCCAGATGCAGACGTCAAACCCCTCAGTCTGGGCCGCGGGAGATGCGATAGGTGAACCGATGCTCGAGACGATAGCTGCGAAGGGGGGGGCTCTGGCCGTTCATAACGCTCTCAGCATCGACAAAAGAAAGATCGACTTCGACGAGGTCCCTTCCGCAGTCTTCACCTACCCTGAGGTGGCCAGGGTTGGACTGACCGAGGCGGAAGCAGAGCGCCGGGGGATAGCGTGTTCCTGCACCGTCCTGCCGATGGAATTCGTGCCAAAGGCGCACGTGATTGGGGACACTCGCGGACTTGTGAAGATGGTGATAGAGAGGGAGGCAAAGCGGATCATAGGGGTACACATTCTTGCGCCGCACGCGGCCGACCTGATTCTCGAAGGCACGCTTGCGGTGAAGTACAACCTGACGATTGACGATATAATCGACACGGTCCACGTCTTTCCTACCCTCTCGGAGTCGATTAAGCTCGCCGCGCAGTCGTTCTACATGGACGTGGGGAAGATGAGCTGCTGCGTGGAGTAGGAGAAAACTATCTAGAGATGTCAGACCTGAGAAAGCGAAGCGGCGATGGCGTGCGAGGACTTCACAGTCACGATGAAGGGGGAGGGATCCCCGAGTCCCGCTCGACTCCTGTTGCATGGGTCTTCGCACTAGTGGCTATGGTGGCATGCTGCGGTTTGCCCATCCTGATCGTGGCTGCGGGCGGGCTCGCGTCCATCTCGGTCGTTGCGGGGAGGTATTGGCTGCTCTTCGCTGGTGCAGCGGCCCTTGTAGTGGCCGTGGCTGCGGTTGGGATTGCATTGAGGGTCAGTAGCAGAGGCAGGAGCGGGAATCAACAGAATAGGAATAGTGAACGTGAAGATGACTACTGCCAATGAATCGGATCTACCCTCAATGGAGGTCCACCCTGATTGACGGCTAGCCGGTCCAGCCACCTCCACTACGAGCGCTTTGCAGTCGGAGCCGCGTTCGCGGGAAGGGCATACCTCCTCTTCTTTCTCGCTCTTTCGGCATCCGTCTCTGCGCTGTACATGTTCCTCCTCCCCTCGCTCCCACTCGGGGCGCTCGTGCCCTACGCGATTCAGTTCTTAACTCCCGTCCAGGCGTCCTTCGCTCTAGTCTTCGGTGTCCTCCTAAGTCTGGTCGCCACGCTGAACATCTACGCCTTCAAGATGCGGACGTCTTCCGTCAAGGGCGTCACTGCGGGGTCGATCATCGCCAGCCTGGTGAACGGCCTTTGCTGCACCCCTCTGATACCGAGCCTCATAGCCATGACCGGAGCTTCGACGCCGGTTCTCTACGCGATATCCCCTCGACTTCAGGCCTTCTTCGAGTTCAATTCGCAGTACTTCTACGCGCTCTCGGTCGCGCTCCTGCTCATCTCCGTCCACTATCTGAGCCGGAGCATCACCGCCTGCTGCGACGTGGGGAAGGGAGCAGGATTGGAGTGAGGAACCGGAAGCCAGGGCGGCGGCGGAAGAGAGGCAGCGAGAAGCTGCTTCTTGTTTCGTTTGGCGTGCTCGTCGTGCTCGTCGCGGCCGGCGTCGGCGCATACGCGCTCCACAATCATCAACAGCCAGTAAACGCCACAGGATCCATCGGGATCAATGCGGGGGACGCAGCTCCGGACATCCCCATCTATCTGACCAACGGGACGTCCACATCACTGAGCGGTTTTCATGGGGGTGCCGTCCTCGTGTGGATGGTGGCCACCTGGTGCCCAGGGTGCCAGGAGACGGCGCCGCTCATCGCATCCCAATACTACTCTCAGCTCCGCTCGGCTGGCGTCACGCTTCTGACGGTCGAGGACTACAACGACCTCGGCTATTCGGGTCCGACGATGGCCCAGTTCGCAAGCCAGTATGCCGGCGGGGGGAGCAGCCACCCGGGATGGCTCTTCGCTGATACGTCCCAGAGCGCAACCTACACTTACAACCCGCAGGCCGACCTCGACATTTGGTACCTCATCGGTCCGTCGGGGAGGATCGTGACCAGCGGTCTCAACCTCGGAACGACCATCCAGAGCGCGATAACCGCAGCAGACGATCTCCAAACGGCTACGGCGAGCGGGTGAGTGATGAAGAGCGAATAAGCCCATGCCCGTCTACTCCCCGCTGACGGAGGCTTCTCAAGTGAGACACAGCGTGCCTCTGCTTCTCAGGACGATACTCCGCGCACGTGGGTTCAAGGTCCTGATGGCCGGGAGCTGGCTGGGCTACTGGCTGTTATACATGGTCTCTGGCGGGATGCTCTTCTACTATTCGTTCGACATTTTCCCGCTCCTGCAGAGGTATCAAGTGCCGAACCCTTCATTCTTCAACTACTTCTCAAGCCTTCTTGGCCTCTACAACTCGGGGATAATCTGGTTTCCGAGCGGGCACCTGCAGGTCAACCTCGTCTACGGGCCGTTCATATTCTCGCTTGTCCTTGCCACGCTCTTCTCGCTGAACGTGGTACTGGCTGTCTTCAGTCTCCGGTCCCCACACGTCACGAGGCTGACAGGGCCGGTTGGACTGCTCGCGCTGGTCCCGGCCCTCTTCAGCGGGGGATGCTGCAGCGTACCCGTCGGCCTTGCACTGGTGGGTGTATTCGCCCCGGCTGCGGGCCTCTTTACGCTTGTATACAATTACTCGTACCTGACCAATCTGGCTTTCGCTATCCTGATGGTACTCGTGCTTCTTTATGTCGGCAGGAGGGTGGCCAGGGCGAGTAGCGGGCAATCTTGAGGGAGGAGAGCTGCATGAATATGTACTCGGGCCGGTTGCGGAAGTTGACCTCGCTGTCGCTCTGCTCCCCTCCCTGGTCTTGGCGTTCGTGGACTGGTAGGTAGTCAACTCACCAGCCCGATAGGCGCTCTATTTTCATCCCTCCTACGGTCTCCCCGCCCCCGTGACGTGGAACCCTCCCTCCACCAGCTCAAGCAGGCAGTCGGGGCAGACAGGCTTCTTGAACACCAGCCCGACCTTCCTTTCAGGGAGGCATCCGTCGCAGAGGACCATCCTGCACTTCGGGCACATCCAGAGCCTCGGCTTCAGGAAGCCCCCTATCTCTCGCGCGCACCGCGAGCAGAACCCTCTCACGGACACGGGGGCCGCGCCCCCGCTTTAACGCGCCTCCCCGCGCGCTCCCAGCGAGGCCAGGGCAGGGCGAAAGTGCCCTCAGCGCCCCTTCGCGTACTCTGGGACCGTGAACTCCCCCGGTTCCCAGTCCTGGAGCCTCCCCGCGTTGAACTCCTCGTAGGCCGACAGGTCAAGGAGCCCGTGGCCGCAGTTGTTGAACGCTATGGCCTTCTTCTCCCCCGTCTCCCTGTACCTGATCGCCTCGTCTATCGCGTACCTCAGGCCGTGGGCCGACTCCAGTGCCGTGACCACCCCCTCTGTCTCCGCGAAAAGCCTCGCCGCAGGCGGGGATGCACAGGTTAGGACATCGTCCGCCATCGCCGGTGGTCGAATGGGCTACTTCCAGACCAGCCCGAGCGCGAGGAAGACGACGCCCACCCCCAGGAGCCCTCCATATTCCGCCTTGACCCCCCTGGAGGCCATGAGCGCCACCCCTAGGAACGAGATGACGCCTCCCATGACCAGTAACCGCAGCTTCATCCCTTTCATGCGAATGTCCCCGGAGGTCGGCGTAATATGTTTGCCCGCCCCCCTCGTGCCGTCAGGGCGTTTTCCGTCTGGAAGGCGGGACCGACCTGATAGCACCGGTCTTCCCCAGGCACCCGTAGCGCGAGCCCTCTCCGGAACCGGGCTCCTGTGCAACGGTTAAACCCGAGGGCGCTTCCGGGTTCGCTCGTGAGCTTCGACCAGCTCCTCGGGGAGGCCGGGAGCTTCAGGAACCTGTTCAGCACCGCCAGGAAGAGGGGGTTCGACGTGGAGGCGGAGGTGCAGAAGGCGGTGAG
>JAJZOO010000080.1 GCA_021811485.1 archaeon | reverse complement strand
GCCCTCATCCGTCGCACCCAGGACGGCGGCTATCGTGAGGGCAAGGACCACGGTAGGGAACGCGAAGAAGAGGTCGGCGACCCTCAGCACGAGCTCCTCGACCCACCCCCCGAGGTATCCGGCGAAGGTCCCCAGGAGCAGCCCGATGGCGACGCTCGCACCGACCACTTCGAACGGGATGACGATGTCGATGGGGAGGGCGGCGATCACCCTGGCGAAGATGTCCCTCCCCTCGGCGTCGGTACCGAAAAAGTGCGCCAGTGACGGGGGGGCGTTGGAGCTGCCGAAGTTGAGGGCGTTGGGCGGGTATCTGGCTATGAGGTGGTAGGTCGGGGGCCAGGCGGCCAAGACGGAAAGGAACAGGAATGCCACCAGTATGCCCACCCCGACGAGGGTGGCCCAGTTCCCGAAGATTATCTCCAGAGTAACGGACGAGCCGCTCTTGCTCAATAGCCCACCCTGGTCCTTGGGTCGAGGAAGCCGTACCCGATGTCGACCACCAGGTTGCTGATGATGATCACCACCGTGATGAGTATGAGGGTCCCAATCAACGAGGGGGTGTCGAAGGTGATGAGGCTCTCGGCGACGTAGTATCCCAGCCCATAGTAGCCATAGATCGTCTCGACGACCAGGCTGCCGGTCACAAGGCCAGCGAACACCACCCCCATCAGTGTGAACGCTGGGAGGAGGGAGTTCCTGAGGGCGTGCTTGAATATCACCGCGCTCTCCCTGAGCCCCTTGGCCCTGGCCGTGCGGACGTAGTCCTGGTCGAGGACCTCGAGCATGGACACCTTGACTAGCCTGACGATCCCGCCGAACCCGAATAGGATCAGGGTCACGGTGGGGAGGACCGCGTGGGACACCGCAGAGGAGAAGGCGGCCCAGTCTCCGACGAGGAGGGCGTTCAGTATGGGCATGTTATCCACCAGCCAGAACCCGGTCACCCTGCCCGCGATGGGATTGTAGAACTGGAACTTGGGGACAGTCGCCCCCAGTATGGGGTCGATGGGCTGCGAAGAGGGGAAGGTGTGTGTCCCGTAGGCGAAGAGGAGGAGGAGGCCGAGGGCGACCAGGAAGGGGGGCGCGCTCCGGACGGTGGTGTAGGTCACCTTGATCACGTTGTCCACGGCCCCGTTGGGCCGCATGGCGGACACCACCCCAAGGGCCATCTCGAGGCCTATCTTGAAGACGAAGGCAATGATGGTCAGCTCGAGGGTGACAGGGAGGTACTCTTCGATGAGCGAGATCACAGGCTGCTGGTAGAGGGGCGAAATCCCCCAGTTACCGGTGAAGACGTTGATCATGTAGTAGTAGAACTGCACGTACCACGGGCTGTTCAGATGGTACATCTGCGCCACGAGGGCGACCTGGGCCTTGGTGGACTCCGGGCCCGCCCAGATCACGGCCGGGTTGGGCGCGGCTATGTTGGTGAGATAGAATATTATGAGGAGCTCCCCGATGATGACAAAGAAGGAAAACAGCACCCTTCGGGCTATGTAGGTAGCTAGCCCCAACGCTTCTTCCTAATAGAGAGTCGCGTAGAAGGTCCCTAGCAGGGCTGCGTTCCAGGCGAAGCCGTGGAGGCTCGACGAGGATACGGTGTAGGCGGTGAAGTCGTCCAGCCAGACGTACTGCGCCTGTTGCTTGTAGATGTTGGTCATGTTGTTGTAGTACTGCTGCAGCAGAGTCGGATTGGAGGTGTGAATCGCCTCGTTGATGAGCTGCACCACCTGGGTGTTGTTGAAGTAGGCGGGGTCGCCGTGGTGGCACCTCGCGGGGCAGTTGCCGAGGTATGCCGACGGGTCGGATGGCCCGACGAAGACCACAGAGTTTGCAGCGATTTGGAACGCTGGATAGTTCGACGACGTCGCGGGGTTCAGCATGTCTTCGATGATGGTCGTGAAAGCCTCTGGGGCGAGATTAACGGTGACGCCTATCGCGGCGAGCTGCGACTGGATCACCGTCGCCTCCTCCTGGTCGGCCGCGCTCCCCGCGGTGTAGATCAGGTTGAGGGCCGGGAGGGTTCTACCGCCGCTGTTGATCACGGTCCCGTTCGGCAGGCTCACCTTGAAGCCAGCCTGGGAAAGCTGCTGAATCGCCGTGTTGGCGTTGTAGGCGTACCCTGGAATCGAGGGGTTGTAGTAAGCCATGGCAGGGTCGAGGGGTCCGACGTACGGCTGGCTGTATCCTGAGTAGACTTGCTGTTGGATCTGAGTCGGGTTGACCCCGTACTCCAGCGCCATCCTCACCCCCGTGATGTTGTACGGGTACTGGTAAGCGTCGATGGCCAGGAAGTCTATGGTCGGTGTCGGCCCCCAGTTGTATATCGTGACCCCGGAGTAGTTGGTCACCTCGTGCAAGTCCGGTATCTCCACCTGGGAGATCTGGGCATGGCCCGACTGGATGTCGGCCACCCTAGTCGCCTCGCTCGACTGGTAGTCTATCACTACGGTCTTGATCGCCGGAGGGGTGAGCCACACGCTGCGCTGCGACGCTGGAATCTGGGAGGCCCAGTAGTTCGAGTTTGCCACCAGGACGACGTTGGAGCCGCCCAGGGGGGTGGTGAGGGTGTACGGCCCCGACCCCAGCGCGTTCTTTGTGGTGTAGGAGTTCGCGGTGTCGATCTGCACTCCGCCGTTGGCGTCGACGAAGACAGGGCTGACGGCGTCGCCGAGCCCGCCGGAAATCACCTGGAGGAAGTCAGCGTAGGGGAAGTCGAGGTTGATCTTCACCTGGTCGGTCCCCGAGACAGACACAGCCTGGTTAGAGTATGACATTATGGTCCCGATGGTGGAGTTCGCCGCGTTGAAGTGCGAAAGTATCGAAGCGAGGTCCTCGGACGCCTGCTGGTCCGCCTTCAGCTGGTTCGAAGAGAAAGTGTAGCCGCCAGCGGCCAGGGCCTGCTCAGCCCCGAATGGGAGCCTGATGTTCCCCTTAGTCGTGGCTGTCACGTTCCCGGTGAAGCCTCCCCCTCCGTTTATCGCAAGGACCTGGCTCACATACGAGGAGATGCCGAGGTTCAGGATCATGGTCCTGTAGAACGAGTACCAGATCGTGCTAGCGTTGAGCGGCGTCCCGTTGCTGAACGACTCGGACGGCCAGAGGTTGAAGGTGTAGTTCAACCCGTTCGAAGATACCGACCAGTTCTCGGCGAGCACGCCTACGAAGCTCGAGCCGCTCCTGCCGTTGTAGAACACCAGTCCTTGGTACACGTTCTGCATTATCTCTCCGCCAGGGACGTCATAGCTGGAAGCGGGGTCCACGCTCACAGGAGCGGGGATTTCGTCGACGGTGACGGAGGCCGGCGCCTGCACCGCGGACGTCGTGCTGCTGGTGTGGCTCGGGGGCAAGACTACGAAGAAGTACGCGGCCCCTGCTACCACGAGGATGACAACGACGATGACTGCAACGACTACCCGGGCGATGCCTGAGTGGCGATTACGCAACCAGTCCACCCCTACCGCGTCGGCAACATATAAGCAAGATTAGCGTGTACAGAAGTGTACATTCA
>JAJZOO010000079.1 GCA_021811485.1 archaeon | reverse complement strand
GCCTTATTCTTCAAGCGTCCTGAGGTGCGAAGCGATGGCGTCCGAGACGTCCACCTGGCTGAACCGGCCTGGGACGGTGTTGGTGCTTACGATGGTCTTCACCGACGCCCTTTCGAGAATCTCGACCGCGCTCCCTACGAAGAGCCCGTGGACGCAGATGGCCAGCGCCCGCTTCGCCCCCTGCTTCATCACAGTCTGTGCTGCCGCATTCACGGTCCCCCCGGTACTGATTATGTCGTCCACTATCACGACTTCCTTGCCTTCCACGTCGAGCTTCGACTCCCTCACAGTGACCTCGCCGCTGGTGCGGTCCCTCGACTTCGACAGCTGCAGGAACGGCGCACCGTAAAGCGAGGCGAACGCCTCGGTCCTCTTGGACCCCCCGAAGTCCGGCGAGATGACCACCGTGTCCTTCAGGCCGAGGGACTCCCTGGCGTAGGCGACCAGGCTCGGTATCGCAGACACGCTGTAGGTGGGGAAAGAGAAGAGCGCAAGCCCCTCCGCTGAGTGGATGTCGACGGTGACGAGCCTCCGCACCCCGACCGAGCGCATCATGTGCGCGACCACCCCCAATGTCACCCCCTCACCCGGGAGGAACTGCTTGTCCTGCCTGGCGTAGGCCAGGTACGGGACGACGGCCGTGACCTTCGCCCCCTCTTCGCTCAACCGGTGGGAGGCGAGCAGGAGCTGGAAGAGGTGCTGGTCGACGGGGTGGTGGGTCGACTGGACGACTAGGACCCCTTTCCCCGAAACCCTGTCGGCTACAGTGAACTTCGTTTCACCGTCGGGGAAGACCTTGAACTCGGCATCCAGCAGCGGAAGGCCGAGCTTCTCCGCCACAGACCTCCCCAGCTCTTCTGAGGCGGGGCCCGCGAGGACAACCCTTTCGGCCACTTGTTAATCGGAACGGCTCTTCTCTCATCTCTATATAACGAGTTGCAGCCTCGGTGCGTCGGAAGAGAAACCGTTAAGGACACGGCGGCTCGGATGGCCTACGATTCGTGTTGGATCAGACATGCCCCGAGTGTCACGCAGGTATGCTGCTGTACGACGTCCCGACCAAGAGGTATGGGTGCAAAAAGTGCGGCGCGTTCCTCACGCGGGACCAGCTTTCAGACGCCAGGTTCAAGGCCAAGGGAGACCCTGAAGACGAAGAGAGACGGAAACGCTCCAGGCAGCAGGCCGACTACCTCGAATGGTGGCTGAGCGGGAACAAAGAGAAGTAGCGCGCCGAGGGGCCGAAGCTGCAAGGCCGCAGGCGCGGCCGGTCACCTGATTTTCATATCCGCGAACTTCATGGCGCAGGCTTTCATCTGGCTGGTGGTGTCCAGGCGGACGAGCTCGGACGGAAGGGCCCACCTGAAGGCCGTCGACTCGTCGTTGATCCTCACCCTCCCACCCCCGGGCTTTGCTAGGTAGTCGACGAGGACGACTTGGTCCCACATCCCCTTTCCCAGCTCGTCTGGGAGGTAGGTCACAACGTCGAAGATCCCCTCTATCTCCACCTCCAAGCCTACCTCCTCCATGGTCTCCCTCAGCGCCGCGTCCATGGGGGTCTCCCCGGCCTCGACCCTCCCTCCCGGAAAACCCCAGAGTCCCCGGTGAGGGTCCTTTGCCCTCTTCACTACCAGCAACCTTCCGTCCCTGTGCACTACGGTCCCGGCACCCAGCACTATCCGCCGAGGCGGCGTCAATCCAAGAGAAGGGAAATACAGGACTCGCTTTAAGCCCTGCTGGGAGGACCCAGACGCCTTGGCGAGGGTCGAGATGCTCACGGTGGGGAAGGAGCTCCTCATAGGGAGGACCATGAACTCCAACGCGCACTGGGTGGGGAAGAGGCTCGCGAAGACGGGTTCCATGCTGAAGGAGATCACCACCGTCGACGACGACCTGAAGGAGATAGGGGAGGCGCTGAAGGGGATCTTGGCCCGTTCACCCGAATTCCTCGTGGTTGTCGGAGGGCTCGGGCCCACCCCTGATGACATGACCTTGCGGGGAGTGGCGGGCGCGCTGGGGAAGCGTCTGAAGAAGAACGGGGAGGCGCTTGCTATGATAAGGGAGCATTATGCAGCTGCAGGGTTGGCGGACATCGAGCTCACTCCGGCCAGGTTGAAGATGGCGACCCTTCCATCCGGGGCCAGGCCGCTGAAGAACGACGATGGGACGGCCCCGGGAGTGAGGCTGGCCGCCGGGAAGACCGTGGTGTTCTGCCTCCCGGGGGTCCCCGCCGAGATGAGAAGCATATACAGAAAGTCGGTGGAGCCCGAAGTCAGGGGAAGGCTGGGGAGGATGCACAGGAGATACGTCACCATGAAGCTGGAGGGGGTGCCGGAGTCGACCCTCGCCCCGGTCCTCGCGCGAGAGCTCCGGAAGCACCCTGCCGCGTACATAAAGTCCCATCCCAGGGGGGTCAAAGGCGGCGTTTCGAAGATGGAACTGGACATAGCGGTAGTAGACGCGGATAGGACAGTGGCGGACAGGGAAGGGGATGCGGTAGCGGAGGAGATGCGCTCCAAGGTGATCGAGTTGGGGGGGAAGGTCGGGCCAACCCGGTGCTCGACCACCTAGGGTGGGTCACATGGACGTCACATTCGTCACCGGGACGGCGGGGTCTGGGAAATCCCTCCTGACCGGGGCGCTGAAGAACTGGTACGTCAACAGAGGAGAGGATGCCATCGCCGTCAACCTCGACCCCGGGGTAGTCGGGCTCCCGTACGAGCCTGACGTGGACGTGAGGGACAGGATACAACTTCAGGGAGTCATGGAGGAGTACGGTCTGGGCCCCAACGGCGCACTCATCCTGGCCGCAGACCTCACAGCGACCCGCCTGTCAGAGATCCAGGAAGAGATTGACTCGTTCAAGGCTGAGAACGTCATAATAGACACCCCCGGGCAGACGGAGCTCTTCGCATTCAGGGAGAGCGGAGAGTTCATCGTCGGCGAGACGAAGGCGGACTCCAAGCTCCTCCTCTTCCTTCTCGACCCTCTCCTCGCGAGCACGCCTGCCAACTTCCTCTCCCTCGCCCTCCTCTCGGCATCGGTGGGGCTGAGGCTGAGGATTCCGCGGATAACCGTCCTCACCAAGAGAGACATCGCCAGGGACGGGGTCAAGCGGATAACCGAGTGGAGCAGGGACACAAAAGTCTTCGAGGACGCGCTTTCTGGGACCAAGGACGGGGAGCAGTACTCGCTGTACTCGGAGCTCTTTAGGAGCGTCAGGAGGCTCTCCTTCGGCGCCGACCTCTACCCCGTTTCTTCAACGACGCAGGAAGGGCTGATCGCGCTGGTCGGGGAGATGACCAGGATAGCCCGGGGCGGAGAGGAGTTCACGGACTAGCAGGACAGGGGCCGCTAAAGGAGCATTGGACAGCCCCTCACGGCTGCTGGGCGCTCAACCGAGCCCTTCGAGGAAGCCCTGGACCACCCGTGCGAGTGACTCGGGCTTCTCAAGGGGGAGCATGTGCCCGGAGTCTTTGATGAAGCGGAGCTCCGACTCCAGGATTTGGGCAGCCAGGAAGTGGGACCATT
>JAJZOO010000078.1 GCA_021811485.1 archaeon | reverse complement strand
CACGCCGGTCATGGACGAGCCTCCGATTATCCCGTCCCCCTGGAGCGCGAACACAGTACCGGCAAGCAGCAGCAGCACGCCGACAATGCCGAGACCGAGAGATGAACTCCGCAACCTTTCCCTCAAAATCTTCCCCGCCGTTTAAGACTTTCTACTGTTCACTCTACCGTGAAGTAAAGGCGTCTGTTGCTCTTGCCCTTGTTCTCCGTCTTCACCCCGACAACCCTTCCTATCTCCCTGGTGTTCCTCACATGGACCCCTCCGTCCGCCTGAATGTCCACGTCTCCTATCTGGACGACTCTCAGCAAGTCCAACGAGGGAGGCATCGCGTTGGCCAGCTTGACGAAGCCAGGGTTGGCGAGCGCCTCCTCTCTCTTCATGAAGAACGACTTCACCTCCAGGCCCCTCGCCGCTGCTTCATTCACCCTGTCGATGTAGTATGACATCTTCTCCTTGTCGAAGTCCTCCAGGTTGAAGTCGACCCGCGAGCCTCCAGGGCTGATCTGGTTCCCCGTGATGAGGGCGCCCGTCTCCCCGTTGACGACCGCGCTGAGTATGTGGGCCGTGGTGTGCATCCGCATAATCCGATGCCGCTTATCCCAGTCCAGTGCTCCGTGGACCCTGTCTCCAGGGGAGAGCCCGCCCGCCGTCTCTAGGACGTGGAATATCTCCTCACCTTCCTTTACAGCTTCGAGCATCTTCGACCCCCCCAGTGAACCAGTATCCGAGACCAGCCCTCCCCCACGAGGATTGAACGCAGTCTGGTCCAGCACCACCCTGTCCCCGCCAACGGACACCACCTCGGCGTCGAACTCCTTCACATACGCGTCGTCCCAGAAGATCCGTCTGGTCAAACCCCTCCTCCTCCCACGATCTCAGATTTAACGTTCAAAGCGCGTCAGAACGCGCTGATCTTCGTCTGGGTCAGCTCCCTTGAAATCAGCACGCTCTCCCTCTTCCACCTCGCCTTCGAAATCCTCAACATCGACAGCGCCGAATCCATTGCGCTCCTGAAGGTCTCATGCTTCTGGAACGGCTGCCTGAAGAGCGCCCGAATGCTCTCCCTCACATTCCAGACGCCCAGCGGCATGATGAACCCAGGATAGGTCTCCCGCAACACGATGGCCGCGGCCTGCCTCCTCTCCCTCTCAAGCGCCTCCCCGACGGCCAGCCTGGTGGAGTAGTAGCAGCCGCCGACCCGGGCGTACTTGGTCCTCCCGAAGTATTCTTCGTAGTCTCCGATCATGTACGGTTCGCGGGTGAACTGGTTCCAGGTGGTGTTCGGGAACCAGGCCTCGATCCACTCGAACCTCCAGGGCTCGGGCATCAGTATCGCCACGTACTGGTTGTCGTACACCCCGAAGCTGTAGACCCGGTACCCATCGATGGTCGGATGGTGCTTCACTTTCTCTATGAGGTCGAGGCTGATGGAGCTGTCGACGGCGGTGATGCTCCACCGAGTCGGCACGATTCTCCTCCTCGCTCCGATGCCGAACATCCCCAGGGAGAACGCCTTCTGGATCCTCGTGACCAGCACTCCTTTCCTATACAGCTCCCCTACCGCGCCTGCCGCCCCAAGGTCCCTGTCGTAGTACGCGGTCTGCACCCTCCTGTCGACCGAGGGGTTGTCTATCCTGAACCTGTCGAGGGGGCCAGAGGGCCCATAGGGCTGGGTGTCTTCGCTTAGGGTCAGTATCCGCCTCGGGGCCTTCGTGAGTTTCAGCTCTGTGTCGACCGGCTTCGCCGCCATGGCGAGCTCCTGGAGCGACGAAAGGACCCTCCCCGGGTCGCGGGCGTCTTCGACGCTCGCCTTGGAGTTCCCCCGGACGAGGGAGTATCTGTAGTCGACTATCTGGTCTATGGACCTGCCTAGCCACTCCTCCGGCGTGTCCAGGACGGAGGTGTCACCGAACCTGGGCGGGACCATGGGCCCTATGGACACCCTGGGATACCCAAGCCTTCCCACGAACACACCGGGCGGGGAGGAGCCGGCAATCTCGTTCGTCGTCATTGACGCGTTGAGCTTCGCCATGGCCTGGGCCTTGACGATTATGGGGCACCTGGGCTTACCACAGAGGAGTTTCGCTCCTCGGCACGCGAGGCACATCCAGGCCGGAGGGCTCTCCACGACTTCGATGGACCTTGCAACCTCCTCTTCGAGTCCGGTGACCGAGGCCGCCATAACATTCGAGAGCCAAGTGACGCGCCGGGGCACGTCGCCATCGGGAGAATTCTCCTCTTAAACTCGGCGCAACCTTTCGGGAGCCTAGGGGACTCTGACGGCCGTCTCGCTCCCTGCCTTCTCCACCCTGAAGATCTGGTCGGCGAAGCTCTCCAGTTCCTTGTCGTGCGACACGACGACGACCTGCGGGCACCCCACATCATCAAGGACCTCCCTCACGGTCCCCAGCTGCTCCTTGCTGAAGCCGTCAGTAGGCTCGTCGAGTATCAGGAGGTTGGACTTCATGCCGATCGATACCCTCTGGGCAAGGACGTTCAGCGCGAGGCGGTATGCAAGGGCTACGCTAGTCCTCTCGCCTCCGCTAAGGTACCTCACGTCCTGCTCGTATCCACCCTGCGTCACCGACGGTGTGAAGTCCTCGTCCACGCCGACCTCCTTGTCAGGGTCGTTCACGAGCATGCCAAACCATCGCTTGAACAGAGAGTCGAACTCCTGGTTGATGGTGGCGAGTACCGACTTCTCGATGACTCGGACGGTGGGGACGAAGTAGTCTTCGAGCCATATCTCCCTCTCCCTGAGCCTCCTGCTCTTGTTGGATGCCTCCTCCTTGGCGATAACCTCGATGGCGATCTCCGTCTGCCTCTTCTGGACCGACTCGACGGTCCCCCTGGTCCTGACGAGCCTGTCCCTGGTGCCCCTGAGCCTTTCCTCCGACTGTGCCAGCTTCTTGTCGGCGGCTTCCATCTCCTTGGCCAGCCCGCCCAGCTCCCCGAGCTGCTCCCCGAGCTGCTGGAGCGTGTTCTTCGCGAAGGCCGCCCTCTTCTCGAACTTGCGCTTCGATTGCTCCTTCTTCTCGATCTCCGACCTCAGCCTGGACCTTTCTGTCCGCTGATGGGCCACTTCCTTCGCCGCGTCCTTGTAGGCCTCCCCCTGCTCGATCTTCGCCCTCAGGGTTTCGGCCTCTCCTTCGACCGACGCCAGCTCTTCCGCCAGGTGGTTCCTCTCTGCGTCCTTCCTCGCCCTCTTGTCTTCGAAGTCGTGAGCCTCAGCCGCCCGGTCGCAGACAGGGCAGACACCATTCTTCATTATCGACTCGTAGTCCGAGAGCTTGGTCTCGGTGGCAGCCTTGAGCTCGGCGAGCTTCCTTGCCTTCGCCTCGAGGGTCCTCTCTCTTCTCTTGAGCTCGGGGAGGGAGCTGGCGGCAGAGGGACGCCCGAGCTCTGACCGCGCGAGTGCGGCCTCGAGCCCCCGGAGACTTCCGCTCAGCTCCGCGATTTCGTCTCCGAGTTCGGCCGCATCCTTCGCGGCGTCCGCCCCAAGCCGCTCATAGTACTCTTTCTCTGCTTTGACGTTCTGCAGGCTGA
>JAJZOO010000020.1 GCA_021811485.1 archaeon | reverse complement strand
GGTCTGACGCGATTCCAGGCTTGCGCGAGGCACATCTGCGCCCTACCAGATTAGGCGATCCCGGCGATATGGAGCCCGAGGTGAGCAGTTTAAAACCTAACTCGGATGCGAGGGCGCGTCCTGCGCTGTCTTCCCCCCATGGCTTTTCCACATCCTGGGATAGGTGCCGGCCTTCATCACCACCCTGTCTGTGGTCGACACCAGCCCCCGCTTGAGCGAAAGCATCTCCTGGGAGGGGATGAGCGCCTTCCCTATGGCCGCCAGCTCTCCTTTACCCGTCATGATGGCGACCACGTCCCCTTTCTTGATGTCTGACGAGAACGATAGGACACCAGGTAGGCCCAGCCGGGCCCCATGGCAGACGGCGTCGACGGCCGAATCCCTGGCGACGATCTTCCCGATGTCGCCCAGCGAGTCCTCGACGGGCATAATCACGCTGCGGATTGGGCCCTCGTCCCCCGACTTCAAGCGGTAGACGGCTTCGTTCAGCTGGTGCAACGTCACCATCCCCCGCTCCTCGGTCAGCGGACCCACCATCGTCCGCCTCAACTCCACCATCGTGGCCCCGACGCCCAGCACCTCTCCGATGTCGTAGATCAGCTTCCTGACGTAGGTCCCCGACTCGCAGAGGACCCGGAAAAGGCTCAGGTTCCCAGCCGACTCCTCGAGCGCGAACTCGTACACTTCTCTGGTCCTGGTCTGCCTGCTGACAGAAGACCGCTGGGGGGGCCGCTGGAAGATCTTTCCGGTGAACTCGGCAGCGACCCGTGACAGCTCCTTCTCCGGCACCGACGAGTGTATCCGCATCACTCCCCTGTACTCCTTCGGGAAGAGGAGGAGCAGGCTCAGCGCCCGGGTCGACTGCATTAGCCCGATGGGGAGCATCCCCGAGACGGGAGGGTCCAGCGTCCCGCTGTGCCCCGCCTTCTCCACCCCCAGGAGCTTCCGGGTCCAGGCTACTACTTCGTGGCTCGTCGGTCCTCGAGGCTTGTCCAGGGGGACGAGCCCGTATTCGATGAGGGCCTGCACCGTCCGAGAGGAAGGAGACGACCCATATCTCGGGTCGGTCTGCTCCTCGTCGAGGACTTCGGTCTTCCGCGGCTGCACTTCAGTCCCTTCGCCCCTTCGCGTACTGGATGACTATCTCGGCCACCCTTCCTTCGTCGATGCCGTCGGTCTCGACCACAAGGTCGAAGGGCTTGAGGTCCATGCCGAACTCGATGCCGTAGATCTTCTTGTAGAGCTTGAAGTTCTCACCATCCCTCACCGAGAGGATCTCCCTGCACTCGGAGACCGTGAGGCCGTCCCTCTTTGACATCCGCCTCGCCCTGCTGTCCACGTTCCCTGAGAGCCAGACCTTCAGGCCTTCCTTCGTGAGCCATGGTACTGGGTAGCTGGTGATCACCACGTCCCCCTTCTTGGCCTTCTGCAGCAGCCTCTCGTCGACCTCCTTGTCGAAGTCCGAAGAGCGCTTCCTCTCCTGGAGGAACTTCATCCCTTCCCCCTTGTCCCACCAGTCATCCCCCCCGGGGGTGTACCCCTGTTCCACCGCCATCTCCTTGAGGACGTCGCCGCCACCTACGACGCTGACGCCGAAGGCCGCGGCTACCTGGCGGGAGACGGAGGTCTTCCCTACCGCGGGCATCCCTGAGATGATTATCGCTTTCATCTGCGTCCCTTCAGCTCGTCGTATGGAGCAGCCGGCCCAGCATGGTGGAGAAGGTGAACGAGCTGAGGAAGTACCACCAGAAGAGGCTGACGTCATAGATGGCAGGGCTCTGGGTCACCCCGGTGATGACAGGGATAGGGATGGGGGTGAACGCCACTACGACTCCGTACCCTCCCAGGAAGGTCGCCATCAGGTAGTAGACGAGGATCAGGGGGACCGTCGTGATCCCCATCACCTTGAACCTAGCCTTCTGGACGTTGAGCTGCTCCTGCTGCATCGCCAGTTCGCGCTTCTTCAGCCGTTCGAGCTTATCCTGCTCCTTCGCGACCGCCGCCTTGGCCTGGGATCCCCCCTCCTTGTCCTTGGACAGCGCGGCCTTCGCCCGCTGCAGCGCCATGGTAGCTTCTCGCTTCTCCTTGTTGAACGCGTTGACCTCCGCGCGCATCCGCCTCTCGGCGTTGAGGTCGACGACCTTCCTGGTGACCAGCTGGGTCACCATGCCGAGAGAGATCGAGGTGACCGTCACTATGATAGTGGAGACCGGCGGGGCGTACTGTGGGACCGCGAACTTGTCCACGACGGTCGTTCCTCCTGCGGTGAAGTTGATGTCATAGTGCCCGACCGCCAGGTTCGGGACCCAGAAGGTGCACCCGGACATCGTCCCCTTGGATGAAGTCTGGCAGCCGGGCTGCTTGGTCGTGCTGTTCGTCAGCGGCAGCGGCGACGTCCCGAAGACGGCTGAGACGTTCTTGCCGGCAGGGAGGTTCTGACCCGAAATCACCACGTACACGCCCGGGATGTCTGACCCGGTGCTCAGAGATACCTTCGCCCCGTTGGGGGCGGTCGTGACGGTCGACTGGGGAAAGACCACAGGGCGGACGGCGTAGTAGAACACCAGGACCCCGATGACGGCGATGAGGATGTAAGTGATGGTCCTCGACCCTCCGACAGAAGACCTGTTCTGCTGCCTCTTCTTGCTTGACGACATTACCGCGAGGCCGCCTCCAGCACCTTGACGAGCCTCATGGCGGCCTCGTCAGCCTTCCCCTGCGAATTCCTCACGAAGGTCACGGGCGCCCCAGTGACGCTCGAGCTCGCGGCGAGGAAGCTCTTGGCAAGGCCCAGCTCCTCGGCCAGGCTCTCGATGGTCGTGGCGTCCCGGTACCTCGACGCGTCAGACGTCCTCCGCATGAGTATCTCCTCGGGGGTCGCCTCGACCAGCACCAGATGGGTCGGATTCATGGCCCTGACCACCTCGAACGGGAGCCCCGGCCAGAACCCCTCCGGGGTCTTGATGAACAGGTGGGTGTCCACCACCACTACACTGTCCTTCATCCTTGCGATCCTCGAAGCCACGACCTTCTGCAGCTGCCTCTGCTTTACGACCGGGAGCTTCCGAATCTCGTCCCTGTCCCTAATCAGCCTCCTGGCCTTGCCGACCTCGAGCATGATCGTCCCGAAGTTCGCCAGCCGCGCGCCGCTTATGCTCGAGACGACCTTGCTGACGATGGTCGACTTCCCCACCCCGGGGACCCCCACTATGATGACCCGTAGACCCACGGCTAGCTAGCTCCGATAAGCCCGGCGAGCGCAGGAGAGATCTCCTCCACCTGCTCCTTGAGGAGCATCTGATAGTACTGGAGGATGATGTCGACCATGAGCAATATCCCTATCCCTGTACCGAAGACCCCGAACAGGTCCGATACCCCTGCTATGAGGCCTATGAGTATGCCCCCTATGATGGTGAGGGTGGGGATGTACCTGTTGAGCATCTGCTCGATGGAGAGGCCGGAGCGCCTGAAACCAGGCACCTGGACGTCGGCGTCCATGAGGTTCTTCGCGACGGCTTTCGGGTTAAGGCCGCCTATCTCGACCCAGAGCCTGGCGAAGACCACCGCCATCCCCACCAGGTACAGGAGGTAGACGATGGAGTGGACTGGCTCCGCGAGGGTCTGCTGGAATGACTGGGGAGGCGTGAGGTAGAACACCACCCCCCCTATGGGGATCTGCGTGTTCGTCCCGTTGGCGCTCGAAGCGGGAAAGACGGCGAGGTACTTCATCCACCATGGCGGGCTCGCGACCGAGTAGTTAGCGAGCAGGCGAGCGAAGAACGTGACGTTGGCCCCCAGGGCCGAGACGAGGATGACAGGGATGTTCGAGACATAGAGGAGCTTGATTGGATATACCCCCTGGAACCCGCGGTACTTTATCGACGTGATGGGGAGCTCTATTCTGATCCCTTCGACGTAGACCAGGACGAGTATCATCACTATGGTGAGAGAGAAGGTGAGGAGGCTCGGATACTTGAAGTCCCTGATGACGACCGACCCCAGATTGTTGTTGAAGGACTCGCTTATCGCCTCAGGGACGAAGCCGAAGAGCTGTGTCACCCCGGTGGTCACCTGGAACGGGATGGGAGAGAAGGTGTACCACATGACGGTCTGGCATACGCCGGCGAGGATGAACAGGCTCACCCCGCTGCCGAGCCCCCACCCCTTCTGTATCATTTCGTCGAGGAGGAGGACTATCACAGAGGCTATCACGAGCTGTATGAAGACCACGGGCTGCTGGGACGTCGTCAGGACTCCGAGGGCTCCCCCGAACATGTAGGCCATAGACTCCCCCACTATGACTATGAGCGTGAGGAGCTTCGTGGCTGAGCCGAATATCGCCCGGTCGGAAGAGTCGCTCATGTCCAGCTTTATGATGTCGCTCCCCACAAGCAGCTGGAGGATGAGCCCCGCCGTCACGATGGGGCCTATGCCGAGGGTCATCAGGGTCCCCTGGGCTGACGCGAAGACCACCCTGAGGAACGTGGATGCGTTGTTGGCCGCGGCTGTTCCCGTGAGGCCGTAAAGCGGCGTCGCAGCCATCACGAGATACAGCATCAGGGCTATCCCGGTCCAGATGAAGCGCTCGTTCAGGGTGGGCTTCTTCTCGGGCTTTGGGATTTCAGGGAGGACGGTGCCTACACTCTTGATGAAGTCGCGCATCGAAGCCATTGGACGTGGCTTACTCCTGGGTCAGGATTTTTCCGCCTGCCGCTTCTATTTTAGCCTGAGCCTTCTTGGTGAAGGAGGCGACCTTCACCTCATAAGCCCGGGCGACCTCTCCTGATCCGAGGAGCTTCTCCACCCCCATCGAGGCCAGGTCGAGAGACTTCGCATCGCCGGCGAGCCCGTCCAGCTGTCCCACGTTCACCCAACGGGAAGGCTTGACGTGCCCTGGCGGCCTGAACGGATCCCTGCCGAAGTGGTCCGGATCGTTGATTACGAGCCAGCTCCACTTGTGCTTGTGGAGGCCGGCGTTTCCGTGTCCCCCCTGCTTCCCCGAGTGGCGGTGCTGCCCTATCTGGCCGTAGCCGTGGGTCCGCATCCCCCTGTATCTCCTTCCCTTGCGAAGCCTGGTAGGCACGTCAGACCATCCTCCTTACGATTTCGTCGAGCTTCGGGTTGCTTCCCAGCGTCCCCTTCTCGGTGGACTGCCTTCGGAGAGAGCGTTTGAACCCTCCCTTTGGAGGCGCGAGCCTGAAGTATGGGAGGACCCCGGGAACCGCTGCGAGCCGCTTCTGCTCTTTGATCATCTGAGCGGCCAGAGCCTTATGGTCATTGAACCCGAGCCCCTTCAGAGCCGCCTGGTCAAGCGGCCTGCTGGTGCTCACCATCCCCCTCTTTGAAAGGAGGTCGGCGAGGAGACCCTCGTCGACCGGGGCCCAGGCCACGTAGTCCTTACAGAGCCTCAGCATGCCCACCGTCGGGGCGTCGTCCGGGACGACCGACGCCGAGAACTTTTTGGCTACCCAGAGCTCGTTGAGCGCCTTCCTTACTGGAGCGGAACTGTTGATGGAGCCGTGCAGGTTGACGACCAAGATCAGACCCATCCCAATCACCTATACGTTTAGCCCGTGCGACATCTTGAACGCGTCGTACACCGCGTTTGCCAGGGAAGACATGGTGTTAGTGGAGCCGAAAGTCCTGACCCAGGCGTCCTTCACCCCGGCCAGCTGGAGGAGATTCTTCAGAGCAGGGCCGGCGACGAGCCCCAGCGCCCGCGGCGCCGGTATTATCTCTACCGTAACGCTGCCGGCCTTCCCCCTGATCCTGTATGGGACGGAATGCGGCCTCCCGTCCCTGCACTCCCATGAGCCGCACCCGAGTTTGACCGGTATTATGTTGAGGAGCGCGGCCGTGGTGGCCTTCTCGATCGCCTCCCTAGTCTGCATGGCCTTGCCTTTGCCGACCCCGAACCACCCCGCCCCGTTTCCGACGGCTACGACGGCGAGGAAGCGTGTCAGCTCACCGGCGTCGGTCTGCTTCTGGACGACGCTGACCCCGACGACCTCGTTCCTGAGGTCCGGGAGGAGCCTCCTGACGATCTCGGCCTCGCGGACCCTCTGGCCGTTCCTGAATATCTCTTCAAGCGAGGTGATCTTCCCCTCGTTGACGAGCGCCCCCAGCTTCGTCCTCGGGACCCACACCTGCTCCTGTTCTTCCTGTCTTCCCCTTCTCTGGTAGGCCGTCACTCCTTCCCCTCCATGACCGTGACTTTCGCCTTTGCGAACGCAGACGGATAAGTTTCGGGCTTGAACCCGGACTTTATGAGCGCCGAGAAGGACCTGTTGTAAGCGTCCTTGTCCTCCGAGGCCATCTTGGCGGCGTAGTCTGCGATGAACTTCCCGGTGAGCCTGTCTTCGCTGGGGAACGCCTCCTCCCCCACGGGGACGGAGACCCCCGCGTCAACTACCCCCTTCAGGATGGCCGCAATCCGTGAGCCTGCGATGAAGGGTACGAGGCCGTTGTAGACCACAGCCTCCTTTATCCCGGCGGCCAAGGCTTTCTTCCCCGCCAGCAATCCGAGGAGGTAACATGAAGGAGTCGCCTTCGACGAGCCCAACCACCCTAACCTCGCGAGCTCCTTGGAGTGGGACGACGAAAGGACCAGGTCCCCCTTCACCGTGGGTTTCACGAACTGCGCGGTGACGTTCTTGTTCGACACCCTCATCACGAGAAGCGGCCTCTGGGATGTAATCGCTCTCTTCCTTGTCCGATAGTCCGTCGCCCCCGCGCGCCTCCTCCTGAGGAGCGGCACGTGCCTGGTCTTCACCTCTTGGCCTCCTTCATGAGGTCGAGGAGGTGTTTGACCCCTCTTACCTGTCCTCCCTTCACTTGTTTGTAGAGCGCCCTGTATGTTTCCGGGGTAATCTCCTTGCGGTCTTTGGCCACCTTCAGGCGCCACCTGAGCGCCCTGACCTTGGATATCCACATATCCTTCCGAGGGTTCCTCGCGGTGGCGGAACCTTCGGTCGAACCTGCCCCCCTCCCACGCTTCAGCTTCTCGGATTTCGACCTGAACCTCCCCCTGGAGACCCCTTTCACCGGGGCCACGGTTATGGCGCCGAACCCGGCGAGCCCTCTTATGGTGCTGCGGGTTATCGCGTCCTGGATAAGGTCGCTGTATTCGTCGTTGAACCTGATCCTGTCCACCCCGACCCCTAGGACCGACGCCGCGAGCCTGCGCTTACTCTTTAGGTTCAACTATCCTCAACCCTGTCGGATTCACGACCCTGATACCGAGCTCGGTCGCTCTCTCCAAGATGGCGACCCTTTTCCGGGCACCTACGGTCCCCCCTATCCGAGCCACGTCCCTCCCCGGGACCAGGCCGTCCAGATCCTTGGGTCGGTAGACGATGGCCTCGTAGTGACCGCTCGGGTGCAAGCCCCTCGACGCGGCCGGGCCCCTGTACCCCACCCTGACCAGCGCGGGCCAACCCTTGTCCTGGCGCCTCACCTTGTTGTCCACTCCCTTCGGCTTCCTCCACTCGGGGTGGAGCCTCACGTAGCGCCAGCTCTCCTGTCGGACGAATGCGGGCCTGGCGGCTGAGAAGTCCTTGCGCTTCTCCACGAGAGCCTTCAACCTGTTCTCCTCTGACTGTTTCGCCTTCGGCATGGGTTTAGGCGCCCTCCTCCTTATGGTATATGTACAAACCGTCCAGGAACACCCTCTGGTCCTTCCTGCGGATTTTCGTCGCCAGCTCCAGATTGGCGGCGGTCTGGCCGACGTCCTCCAGCGACACCCCCTTGACTACCACGTCGTCCCCTTCTACGGTCACCTTGCAGTCGCCGACGATCTGGGATATCCGCGGAGACCTCTCTCCTACGAAGTTCTCCACTAGCACCTGGCTTCCCTTCGTCCTTACCGTGATGGGGAAGTGGGCATAGACCACCTTCACCTTGTAGGTGAATCCCTTCGTGACTCCCGTAGCCATGTTGTTCACGATGCTGGCCACGGTGTTGATTATGACGTTGTCCTTCTTCTTGGCCGAGAACGGGGAGAACGTGATGGTGTCCCCCTGGACCGCGAGGTTCACGTTGATCTTGTCGAAGACCTTCCTGGAGATGCCCAACTTCCCCTTTATGACGAGGGTCCTCCCGCTCAGGGACGCTGTCACGCCGTCGGGGAGCTTGACAGAAGTCCCCTGTATCGCCTTAGAAGACATACCCAATCAGCCTCCCACCAATCTTCCTCTCCTGGGCCTCGATGTGCGACATGACCCCCTGCGGGGTTGACACGATCAGGGTACCGATCCCCACGGCGGGCAGGTACCTGTGCTCCCAGTCTACGAGCTTCAACGACCTCACGGGGAACCGAGGCGAGATCACCCCGCACTTGTTTATCCTCCCGAGGAGCTGGACGCGGAGCTTCCCGCCCATGCCATCGTCGATGAACTCGAACTCCCCGATGTATCTCTTCTTCTGGAGGACCTTCAACACCTCGCTGGCGAGGTTTGAAGCCGGGATGACCATGCACTCCTTCTTGTTCCTCATCTCCGCGTTCTGGAGGCTCGCAAAGAGGTTGGCCATGATGTTTGTCGCAGGCATTATCTCACCTAGTCATACTTCCTGAAGCCGAGCTTCCCAGCGACCTCCCTGAAGCACTGCCTGCAGAGGACGAGGTCATAGGACCTGATGACCGCCCCGTACTGGCCGCATCTCTGGCAGTAGTGCGTGGACTTCCCATACTTTCTGACCTTCGGATGCCTTTCCTTCACTGCACAACCACTCCGAAGTTGTCCTTGAAGTACTGTACCGCTTCTTCCCTGGTTATCAGGTGGGATTTGCCCACCCTCGCCGTCTTCCGTCTCCGCCTGGAGACCGAGAACCCCGGCCGCTCTAAGAGCACCGACACGTTCATTCCGAGTATCCCGATGGCCGGGTCGTAACGGGTCCCCGGGATCTCGATGTGCTCTTTAATCCCGAAGGACACCGAGCCTCTCGGGTCGAAGCAAGATTCCTGGAGCTTCTTCTCCCTGGCGGCGAGTAGCTTCTCCATCAGGGGGGCCGTTCCCTCCCCTCGGACGGTGACGACCACTCCTATGGGCTCCCCCTTGTGTATGCCGAAGTCCCTCACCGAGCTCTTGGCGCGCGTCTGAGCGGGGGCCTGCCCCGTCACCTGTTGCAGGACCTTCTTCCCCCTTTCGATGGCTTCCCCGGACTTTCCGAGGCCGATGTTCACCACGACCTTCCCTACCCTGATTTTGCGCATGGGGTTCTCCTGGACGGCCGTCTGGCTCATGGTGCTCCGACCCCCACGGTTATCATCGGGGACGCGGTTCCGACCGGGAAGACGAGTCTCGAGGGTATCTCAGCGTCCCCACCGCTCAGGGACAGCCTCACCATCTTCTCTCTGGATATTGTCCCGACCTTCACATCGGAGATCTTTCCGACCTGTCCAGCCCTCTCTCCCGAGAGGACGAGCCCCAAGGACCCCTTCGTGAGCTTGACGTTCCCGAGCACCTTTTGTGATGGGACCTCCATCAGCACGGCGTCCCCAGGAGACAGGTCAAGGCCGTCGTCAACCACTGACCTTCCGTCGTGAAGACCATACTGGATGTGCCCCCCTTTCACCTTCGTCTTTGTGCTTATGGCGCAGAGCTTCGTCTTCGCCTCCTCCTGGGTCACCTTAGCAAGGGCGAGCCCCTTCGGGGTCGGGACCAGCCTGAAGTACGACCCTTCAGCCGGGACGCCGACCACGTTGAACAGCCCCACAGGGAACCGGGGCGTCCTCCTCTCCTTACCGTCAACCAGGACCTTCCCCGTCTTCGTCATGTACTTCACCTCTCTCGAGAGCTCCGCCATGGAAGCGAGGTCCCGTACAACCACGCCCAGAGGATAGGACGAAGAGATGGGGTACGGGCCGGGCCGGGGCTTGAACACGAACCTGCTCGACTTGCGGGAGATGTCCCAGTTTCTCGGGGCAGCAAGACGCTTCAGCTTGTTCCTTCCACCCTTCTTTCCCATCAGGCAGGCGCCTCCAGCTTCCCCTTCCTCAACTTATCGTCAAGCGCAAGCGATGTCACGACCAGGTTAGAAGAGCGTACAGGGACGGGGGCGTTCCCTCCCTTCAGCTTCTCCCGGTTCACCCCTTCCACATTCACGACTCCCGACCTAGGGTCGACGCGCGTCACCTTCCCCTCTATGTCCTTGAACTCGCCTCTGACTATCCTGACGGTGTCCCCGACGCGGGGCCTGACCGCACGCCTGTGGTGCTTCTCCCTCAGGTCTGCCGAAAGTTGAGATCCGAACTTCATGTTCCCACCTATACTATGATGGACGCCAAGTTGGCTATCCTGGGCCACTTTTCTGCGGCCTCGCTCGCTACAGGACCTTTGATGTCCGTCCCCTTTAGGTCCCCTTCAGGGGTGATGATGACAGCGGCGTTGTCCTCGAAGACGACTCTCTGACCGCTCAGCCTCCGCACCGGGTACTTTTGTCTCACTATGACCGCGCCGAAGACTGTCTTCTTCAGCTCTGGGGGCCCCTTCTTAACGACACAGACGATCGAGTCGCCGACAGAGGCCGCGGGTACCCTGCTCAACCTCCCCTTCGCCTTCGTGACCTGGACGACCCGGAGCGTCTTCGCCCCGGTGTTGTCCGCGCAGGTGATCACAGCATAAAGCGGGATGGACCTCGTGATGTAGTTCTTGAATTCCTCGACGCCCTTGGCAGAGACCGCACGAGACTTCGTCGACACTACGCGCCCCTCCTGGACTCCACCACTACGAAGGAGATCGTCTTCGAAAGCGGCCTGCACTCACCCAAGGTAACCGCGTCCCCTTCTCTGACTTCGATGCATGGCGGGACGTGCGCGCTGACCCTGCTCCTCCGCCTCTCCCCCCTGGTGAACTTCGGTACCATATGGAGGTACTCCATCTGCACGACGGCAAAGCTCTTCTCTGAAGCGGAAACCGCCTTCCCGGACAGCAGCCTCCCCCTTACCTTCAGGTGGCCGTGGAAAGGGCACCTCTCATCTTGGCATTTCTTCTTCGGTGGGGCCACTTCGAGGCCCGCAGCGTTCATGCCGTGTCGCTCCCTATCCTGTCCTGGAGCCTGCCGGCAAGGCCGGCTCCCGGCACGACTTTCCCAGATTCGAGCCTGAACGTCGATGTGTCCTTTGCGACCCTCATGACGCCTTCCTTGGTCCCAAGCAGGAGGGTCTTCGCCGTGTCTATCAGGACCGTTCCCTCCCTCCCCACCTTGGAGGGGTCGCTGGATGCGACCACCGTCACCCTTTCACCCACAACGTTCATTCAGCTACACCCTTTTCGTGCATGATAGTGACGACCCTGGCGACGTCCTTCCTGATCCGCCTGATGTCCCCGACATCCTTCTTGACGATCCCCCTCTGGGCGCCGCCTGCGAGCTTGGAGAGCTCCGACCTGAGGTCGAAGAGCGTCTGCCGAAGCTTGTCAGCGTCCTGGTTCCTGAGATCCTTGGGTTTCAGATGTGGCATCTTCTTTCTTTTCCTCCTTGACGTCTTCCTTAAACTGGAAATCCGGCGGAAGCGCGTCCCTGAGCGCGATCTTGACCTTGATTCCATAGAGACCGAGCTTCATCTGTAAGTCGGTGGTCGCCTCGCTGACCGACCTGTCCGCTGTGTCCCCGCTCTTAGGAACTACCCCTGCCCTATACTTTTCGCCGTGGGACCTGTCGCTCCTCAGCTTTCCCGCGACAGATATCTCCACGCCGGCGGCCCCCGCGTTCATGATGTTGTTCACGGACCACTGCGCCGCCCTACGGAACGCCGTCCCGCGAGAAACAATCTGCCCGATCCTTGCGGCCATTATCCGGGCGTTAAGCTCCGGGTTCTCGACCTCTGTGACAGCGATCTGAGGGTTCGGGAAGGTGAACTTTGTGGCCACCTTGTCCGTAAGGTCTTTGATCCCCGTCCCGCGCCTCCCTATGGCGAGCCCCGGCCGAGCCACATAGACCTTCAAGGTGGTTCCGACGGGAGACTTCTGCACTTCCAGCCCACCGTACCCGGCATCCCGCAGCTCCTTTTCGAAGAACTCGTCCAAGTTGGCGTACGACTTGCTAGTCGTCAGAATCGATTTCACGGTGGTTCGCTGCTGGCCGGACAATCCTATACTTCCTTGCCTACTAACTCGATGTGGACCAGCTGGTGGAAGTTCGGAGAACTCCTCCCAAAGGCCCTCGGGACATAGTCCTTCACTGTCCGCCCCGCGTACCCCGCCGCGTGGATGATCCGGACCCTTTCAGGGTCGAGGCCCTTGAACTCCGAGTTCCCCTGAAGGTTGCGGAGGACGTTCAGATAAGCCTTGGCGGCCTTCACGGGATATGAGCCGGTCGGAAACCCCTGCAACTCGCTCCTGTGCCCGACCTTAAGCTTATGCCGCCTGAAGGCGACAGGCATCTTCTTGCCCTCCACCTGCTCCATCAAGTCGATGGCCTTCGTCAGATACATCCCTTTCACCGTTACCGCGACTTCACGGGCGGCCTTTGGCGAGACGTTTACCTCGCGCCCGCTGGCCCTGACATGTACCGCTGGGTCGAACCCCTCGAAACTGTAACCATAGTGAGGCACTTTACCCCTCTCGTAGACCCGGCCGATTGTTGATGCGGTTATAAACGTGTCCATGTGAAACAGAGAGTCGGCCCGAAAACGGGCGTTTTCGCCGTCCCCCT
>JAJZOO010000019.1 GCA_021811485.1 archaeon | reverse complement strand
CGGAAGACGGTGTCGGTGGTAAGGGAGTCCGGGTTCAAGGGAGGCGTCCTGTGCGGGGCAGGGATAGTGTCAGGCGAGGATGTGAGGAGGGCGGTGGAGCTGGGGGCGGACGGGGTCCTGGTGGCCAGCAGCGTAGTAAAGGCGCGAGACTGGAAGTCCAAGGTGACGGAGCTCGCTCGTTCTCTGATGTGAGAACCGACGCTCGCTGTTAAATAGAATATTAAAAAGGCCAAATCTGTGGCTCAAAAGACAATGATGAAGGAAACCAGTCAGGTTAAGCCTAACCCGTTCGAAAGCGCGACCCAGCAGCTGCGGAACGCCGCCGGGTACCTGAAGCTTGACGAAGATACATTCCAGATCCTATCCGCGCCGAAGAGACAGCTCATAGTCTCTCTCCCCGTCAGGATGGACAACGGGAGCGTCCGCGTCTTTACCGGTTACAGGGTCCAGTACAACGACGCCCGCGGCCCTTTCAAGGGCGGCATACGATACCACCCCGGGGTCACCCTCGACGAGGTGAAGGCCCTTTCCGCCTGGATGACTTGGAAGACCAGCGTCGCTGACATCCCATACGGGGGGGCAAAGGGGGGGATCATCTGCGACCCCAAACACATGTCTCAGCCGGAGCTCGAGAGGCTCACCCGCCGGTACGCGGCCGCGATAGCGCCGTTCATCGGCCCATACAAGGACATCCCGGCGCCCGACGTCTATACCAACGCCCAGACAATGGCTTGGATACTGGACACCTACAGCGCCCTCGAGGGGCACATGTCACCAGGGGTAGTCACAGGGAAACCAGTCCCGCTGGGCGGATCTCTCGGCAGGGACAAGGCGACCGGCAGGGGCGCGGTCTTTTGCACAATAGAGGCTGCCAAGGTGAACAAAATCGACCTGAAGAAGGCGACCTTCGCGGTCGAAGGCTTCGGGAACGCCGGCTCCAACTATGCCGAGATCCTGCAGGGGTACGGGCCCAGGCTCATGGGAGCCAGCGACTCGCAGGGAGCGATCACGAGCAAGACACCGATCGACGCCTCCAAGCTCATCGCCTACAAGGAGAGGACCGGCTCGGTGGTCGGCTTCCCTGGGAGCCAGAAGGCCTCTGAGAGGGAACTGCTGCAGATGGACGTCGACGTACTCAGCCCTGCCGCCCTCGAGAACACGATCCTCCCAGAAATAGCGAAGGGGGTAAAGGCGAAGATAGTTACGGAGTGCGCCAACGGCCCCACTACGCCTGAGGCAGACAAGATCCTCCATGCCAACAAGGTCTTCGTCATCCCGGACATCCTGGCCAACTCCGGCGGGGTGATCGTAAGCTACCTAGAATGGGTCCAGAACCTCGAGAGGATCGGCTGGACGGAGACCGAGGTCAACGACATGCTCAAGAAGAAGATCACCGGAGCCTTCGGAGACGTGCACGCAGCCAGCCTCAAGCACGGGACAGACATGAGGACGGCCGCGATGATAGTCGCCGTCGGCAGGGTAGCCGACGCCGTCAGGACCCTCGGCATCTTCCCGTAGGACGAAGCAAGGGCGCCTTCGGTCTTTGGCCGGGGCGCGCCCCCACCGTCCAGCCTGGAAGGACGGCGGCCACGGGCGAGTCTGAAATCGGGGCTTCATCCTCTGAAGTCGGCCCTCGACCATCCTATGGGAGCCGAAGAGGGGTCAGCGATGGCGACGCTGGAGCTGCACGTCCGAAACCCCGATCGCATGAAGGTGCCTCGCTAGGAAGTCGGTGACCCGCTTCGCCAGAGCAGAGTGCCCGTTATTAACGGGCGTTCTGGTTCCCCGACGAGGAAGCATGAAAATCGGGATTCTGAGCGGTGGAGGGGACTGCGGCGGAATCAACGCGCTGATCAGGGCCGCAGTGCACCAGGGAGAGAAGTACGGGTATGAGATGACGGGAATCCGGAGGGGGTGGGCAGGGCTGGTCGAGCCTGACACCGTCTCCCTCACCTACGAATACGTCGAAGACATCGTATCGGAAGGAGGGACGATTCTCCTGACGAGCAGGACGAACCCCTACAAGAAGGAAGGGGGACCTGAGCTCGTCATGAAGAACGTGAAGAAGCTCGGCCTCGACGCTCTCCTGGTGATCGGCGGAGAGGACACCCAAGGGGTCGCCCACAGGCTGGCGTCCGCCGGCCTCAAGTTCGTTGCGGCGCCGAAGACCATGGACAACGACCTCTCAGAGACCGACGTGACCTTCGGGTTCGACTCGGCGGTGAACGTCGCCGTCGAAGCCATTGACAGAGTGAGGACGACCGGGGAGTCGCACGAGAGGGTCATGGTGGTCGAAGTGATGGGGAGAGACGCAGGATGGGTGGCGGTCCACGCGGGGATCGCCTGCGGCGCTCATGTGGTCCTAGCCCCGGAAGAGCCTGTGGACCTGGACGAGGTATGCTCGGTCCTCGAGCGGAGGAAGAGGGCGGGGAAGAAGTTCTCCCTGATAGTGGCGGCCGAGGGAGCCAGGCTCGCCAACGCCTCGCAGTCGACGGTTGGCCAGAAGCTAGACCAGTTCGGGCATCCCGTCCTGAGAGGGATTGGGGCGCTGCTCGCCTCGGAAGTGACCGAGAGGACGGGGCTGGAGGCCAGAGAGGTCGTTCTAGGGCACCTAGTGCGCGGAGGGCCCCCTTCGGCCTTCGACAGGGTCTATGCGACCAGGCTCGGCGCTGCGGCCGTGGACCTGATACGGGAAGGGAAGTCGGACGTCATGGTGGCCCTTCACGGGGACGAGGTAATCCAGGTCCCGGTCGAGAAGGCTCTGAAGCCGAGGAAAGTGAGCCTGAGCCTCCTGAAGCTTGCGCAGTCCTTCGGCCGCTAGACGCAACGACGACGCGGGGCGGGTCCGGGAGCGGCCAGAGGGTCAGGTTATCATAGGCGGAGTGGCATGGTTCCACTTGGGCCGCCGGGAGGGGCTCAGGCCGGACGATGGTGGCATCGTTAAATACGCCGGACGAGGTTCGGGTTTCATGAGACATGAGCGGATGGCCCCGTTCCTGAAGGATGGGAAGAGCATGCTCCTGGCCTACGACCAGGGGTTGGAGCACGGCCCGTCGAAGGACTTCGACGACAGGAACATAGACCCAGCCTTCATCATGGACATCGCGTCCAAGGGAGGGTTCTGTGGGGTGATCTTCCAGAAGGGGGTCGCTGAAAGGTACTACGACGGGAAGGTGCCGCTGATGATAAAGCTGAACGGGAAAAGCGCCCTCCCGAAAGGGGAACCCATCTCGAGCCAGGTCTGCAGCGTCGAGCAGGCGGTTTCGCTGGGGGCGAAGGGGGTCGGTTACACCATCTATCTCGGAAGCGGGAAGGAAGCCAAGATGTTCTCCGAGTTCGGCACGATCCAGGAGGAGGCCCACGAAAGGGGGTTGCCTGCAGTCGCGTGGATCTACCCACGAGGGGAGTCAGTCCAGAACGACACGTCGAAGGAGATCGTGGCCTACGCCGCGAGGGCGGGGCTGGAGCTAGGAGCTGACGCTGTGAAGATCAAGTACACGGGCGACCCCGAGACTTTCTCCTGGGCCGTCAAGGCGGCCGCGGGGGTCAAGGTGTTCATGAGCGGAGGTCCGAAAGCGCCGACCGACGAGGACTTTCTGCGACAGGTCCGCGGGGTCATGCAGGCAGGGGGGACCGGGGTAGCGGTCGGGCGGAACGTCTGGCAGCATCAGGAACCGCTCGGCATCGCCGAGAAGCTCAGGAAAGCCGTATTCGACTGACTTCAGTTCGACAGAAGCCGCCAGGACAGGACTATCCCGAGCGCCGAGAGGACGGCTGCGAAGCCGGCAAGGACGCCGAAGTCGACCCAGAGGGGTGCCAGGACATGGTAGCCCGCGGCGGCGGCAGAAGCGGACCCTGAACCCAGCAGCATCTGCCTCACCCCGTCGACGGCGTAGCTCACAGGATTGTACTTCACCACGGACTGGAGCCAGGAGGGCATTATGGCGACCGGGAGCATGGCGTTGCTGGCGAAGAGGAGAGGGAGGTTGAGGAGGTTGATGATGGCCATCTGGGTCTGCCAGTCGCTAGACCTCAGAGCGAGCATGACGAAAAGCGAGGAGAGTCCGAAGGACATCAGGAACAGCAGCACGAACGACCCCCCTATGGTGAGCACGCTGAAGTGAGAGATGTCCATCTGGACCCCACCCACGCTCCCCAGGACGACCGCGATGACGAGGACTATCGCCGCCTGGATTAGAGACCGCACGGTGCTCTGGGCTATCTTCCCGACCACGATGGCGCCACGCCCGACCGGGGTGCTCAGCGCCTTGTTCATGAACCCGAACCTCCTGTCCCAGACCACCGACATCCCTGAGAAGGCCGCCGTGAACAGGATTATGAAAGCTAGCATACCGGCTGCGAGGTAGGAGAAGTAGCTGGTGGTGCCGAAGGTGCCCAAGTTGAGCGCGCCCGCTTCGGCCGGGGTGACCCCGGGGAGGCTCGTGAAGATCTTGCCGATGTTGAAAGCGAGGCCGAACAAGCCCAGCCAGACCACAGGCTGGACCAGGGATATGATCAGCTGGACGGGGTTCTTGTACCACTTCACCAGGTCCCTGTTGGTAAGCGCCCACAGGCCGTGGAGGGGGCTCTTGTTGAGCTTCGGAGCCGCGCGGAACGACCTCTCCATCTCCCGTTCCTTCTTTTCCTCCTCTATCGCCTGCTCTTGGGTCGTGACCGTGGACCTAGCCGGGA
The DNA here is from genome assembly GCA_021811485.1 of archaeon. GTDB lineage: Archaea > Thermoproteota > Nitrososphaeria > Nitrososphaerales > Gagatemarchaeaceae > UBA183. Next base: position 8,200 of record JAJZOO010000019.1, on the reverse strand, counting down.
TGCTGTCCGCCATATTCACGTCACCTGCGGGCCCTCATCATGGTCACCCTCTGCTTGAACGCGTCCATCTTGCCCGCTTCTTCCTCCCTGATGCTGCGCCCTGTGAACTCCAGGTAGGCTTCGTCCAGGGTAGGCTTGGTGAGCGATATCTTGGTCACATGTAGTCCCTTTGACCTGATCAGGTCGATGACCTTGATGGAGGACTCCTCGCCCGCCTCAGACTTTATCCTGTACTCATGGTCGGTCTTCTTGACGTCCTTCACCAGCGGCATCCTCTTGATGTCATCTGAGATGTCCGGGCCAGCCTCGGCCACCCCGACCACTATGACGTCCCCACCTATGCTGGCCTTCAGCTCGCTCGGGGTCCCTATCTTTATGATGTGGCCATGGTCGACGATGGCTATCCTGTCGCAGAGGGAGTCAGCTTCCTCTAGATAGTGAGTGGTGAGGAAGAGGGTCATCCTGTAGTCCTCCTTGAGCATCCTGATGTACTTCCAGACGGCGGCCCTGGTCTGGACGTCGAGCCCCAGAGTCGGCTCGTCGAGGAAGAGGAGCTTCGGGTAGTTTATCAGCCCGCTGGCAAGCTCGAGCCTCCGCCTCATCCCGCCAGAGTAGGTGCTCACCTTCCTGTTGGCCGCGTCTTCGAGCTCCACGAGCCTGAGGAGCTCCATGGCGTGCGGCTTCGAGTTGCTCCTCGGTATCCCGTAGAGGTCCGCGCAGAGGATGATGTTTTGCAGCCCCGTAAGGTCTTCGTCTGCAGTGTACTCCTGTGGGACGACCCCCACCCTCCTCCTCACCTCGTTGGGGTGCTTGTGGATGTCGAGGCCGTCCACGGTCGCGGTCCCCCCGGACGCCCGGAGCAGGGTGGTGAGCATGCTGATCGTGGTGGTCTTGCCTGCGCCGTTGGGTCCCAGGAACCCGAATATCTCGCCCTCGTATATCTCGAAGGAGACGCCGTCGACCGCCTTGAGGCTCCCGAAGGATCTCGAGAGACCCTCCACCTTTACGATTGTCTGCTGGCTCATAGGCTCTTCTCCAGCCTGGATACCCTCGTTGCGAGCTCCCTGACCTGTTTGGCGCTCGCGGCGAGCTTCTCGTCCTTCGACTGTGCGAGGTCTTCGAGATACGAGAGGTTGTTCGAGATCTCTCCGAGGACCCCCTCCACTGACCTCGGGCCGGATCGGCTCGCCTTGGCGGGCCAGTCGGCCTCGGCCCTGCCCTGCGGAGTTATTTCGTACTTATTGTCCGTCTTGCGCTTCTTCACCAGACCCTCCTCGGCCATCTGCTGGAGCATAGGGTACACCGAACCAGGCGAGGGCCTCCACCACCCCCTGCTCCCAGACTCCATCGCGTCCATGATCTCGGCGCCGTTCATCGGCTGCTTGGCCACGATCATGAGGATCCAGGTCCTGAGACCCCTGTGAGCGCGTTTCGTCCAGTCCATCCACATATCGGTTATCCTATATCGGTTTTCCGAGCCTGTAGTTAAACCTTGCTCAGTGGTGCTCGCTGACAGGTGCGAGAGGCGCGGCTCCCCCTACCCGCCCTTGACGACGTAGTCCCCTGTCTCGGAGTCCCTGAGGTAGATGGCCCTCCACGGGCAGGACTCGGCCGCCCGCTTCAGCCTCTCCAGCTCGACGAGGGGTTCATCCGCGTCGGCGATCCCCAGGGGCTCGCCCCCGATCTGCCTCCGCTCCAGGGAGAAATGCTCGGGCGCCACCACCGCGCAGAACCCCGTCCCCAGGCACAGGTCCTCGACGATGCCTGCCTTCACCTTCTTCCCCTCGACGGTCACTATCTCTATCTCTCCGCGTTTCTGGAGGTTGGCCTTCCTGATGTCGGGGTTGCGTACTATGGCGTCGGAGATGGACTCCCCGTGCCGCTTGGCGTTGAGGAGCATCCTGAACGCCTTCTCGGTAAGCTCCACGGACTGGCTCATGCCCTAAATCCGCGAGGCCGGTATTTCTCTGCAGTCCCTAATCCGGACGCATTCCCGCCACACCACCGGCGGCCGCCGGGGCGCTCCCGCCGGAGACGAGCAGGACCGGAGGCCCTCCATCTCGAAACTGGCGCATTGGCGGGGCTATGCCTGAACCTGCTTCCCCCGGCAGCGTTGGCAGAACTTCTCTTCGCCCGTCATCGGTTGGACGAAGAAAGAGTCCCTGTTTGCGCAGAGGAAGAGGGCTCCCCTGCCAGGGTCTTCGCTCTTGGTCCTCCTGTAGTTCTGCGTCCAGTACGCCTCCGTTAGGACCAGGTCGTTTCTCTCGCTCCCGATGCCCAGGTCCCAGGCGTAGCGCCTCGCCACCCTGACGTCGGCGTCCGTGACCTCCTGCTTACCCTGGAAAGCGCTCCGCACGAGCCCCTTGAGCCGGCCCGCGTCGGGCTCCTTCCCGTACCTTATCATCCGCGAGACATACCTACCAGGACAGACATGAACGGCGACCGTCCCTCCTTCGACATACTCCATGACCGCCTTGCCGCCGCAGTGGGAGCATTTCGCTTCAGTGGCGAGCAGCGACCGGGCCGTATCCGCCGCACTATTTTGCAGTGGATCCACCCTGGAAGTAGGGGCTGTTCAGGAGGTTGGCAACGGCCCGCCTCGTCAGTTCAACCCCTTCTGAGTAGCCGGTAAGGACGTGGCGGATGGTCCCATCCTGCATCTCAAGGAACACCTGTGGTATCAGATAGTCTTCCGACCAGTCTCCGTGGTTCCGGACGAGGTCGTCCGCGGCCTTCTCTTGGTCAGGCTTGTCGATGTCGTAGTCGTGGAAGCTCAGCCCTAGCCTGCCCGCGGCGTCCCTTACAGGCTCGACGGTGGTGGGATGACAGTGCGGGCACCAGGTCGCGTGCACGACGTGGACCCCTTTCACCTGCGCCGTTCGGTCTTTCGATCCTTGCATGTCCCAGGCGGCCGCCGCATTCATTTAAAATTGACTGCGTTAGGCGTGGAGGCTGGGGCCGCAGCGAGCCCAGGGAGGGAAAAGGCCAGGCCCGGGACCTGCTTGATAGCCCGGTCGGCGGCTGCTGCTAGCTAAAGGGCTTCAAGGGGGAAAGAACGACTCGGCTCGGCCCCCATGGAGCGGCCAATGGTTCGAGATGGAAGGGATTTACTCTGCAAAGTCCTTTGTCAGAGCTCGTGATGCTACAGTTGCCCCGACCTGGATGGCGCGAACTCCCGTTCCACTCCAAGTGCCGCGGTGTTTGGTGTTCGCGCCTCCGACGGCGCATACGACGACCGCGTCGTCACAGATCAAGGTTGAAAGGTCGACCGTACCACCCCAGGCACACCCGGAAGCGGACCAGGAGGGCTCCTTGTTGGGGCGCCTGGGCAGAAGAGGTAAGTCCTAGTCGATAATGTCGCCAGACAGTCGGTCGACGGCGCAGTCCGAGACAGGGTGGAACCCAGGCTCGTTTCCATCGAGAACAGGCTTGCAGCGGTCGAATCGCGGCTTGATGTGTCAGACAGGATAGCGAGGCTCAAGTCGAAGTAGCGGCACTGAAAAGAAAGAACTAATCAGATCTGCCAGTGCCCAAGCGGTCCGGTTACCGCTCAGTTTGCTAATGAGGCATCTTAGGGGGTGAAGAAAATAGCCCGGCTAGGATTTGCCCTCATATGGGTTCGAACCAGATGGCGCGGGATTGAATCCCATTGAACCCGGGCGGCAGCCGGAAGTTTCGGCTGGTCCCAAGAGTCGGCCAGCCCATGTCGCATCACCCTTATATCGCGGTATTAACATGACATTAATATGGTCAAGGCCATAGTGGAGATTGACAAGGAAGCGAACGAAGTAATCAACCTCCTGAAGGCGCAATATGGTCTCAACGACAAATCAGAGGCGATTAACGAGATGGCGAAGCAGTACAAAGCTCTAATCCTGGAGTCCCCAATCAGGCCAGAATATCTTGCGAAGCTCGAGAAGATAAAGACAGAGCCGATAATTAGGATTGGAAGCATCTCGGATTTCAAGGCAAGGTACGGGCTGAAATGATTGTACTCTCTTGAGACAAGGGAGCACGTGGACAGAATATTCCGAAAACTCGCGAAGAAGAATCCACGCCAGATGGAGATCGTGGGCAGGAAGGTCCAAGAGATATTGGAGGATCCGCACAGGTTCAAACCGATGCATTTTCCCTTGACTGGGATGAGGAGGGTCCACTTCGGTAGCTTCGTCCTCTTGTATTCCATCGACGAGCAGAGGAGAACTGTCGTTCTCGAAGACTATGAGCATCACGACAGAGTCTACACAGGATAGGTCTTGAGAGGATGGCGAGTACGTCGGTTTCCAAGGTCCGACGGATTCTTCCCCAAGTTTCTTCAGAGGTAGCCCAGCTACGTTACCGGCGCGTTGGAAAGATTCAGCGCAGGTACGCTAGCCGAAGTGGGATACGAACCTCCGCTTAAATGCAAAATGGTCGCATGGTAGCATGCAGCGGACAGAGTCAAATCGGGATAGAGGAAGATTCACGCCGGAATGGAGCAAGGAGAACAAGCCCTGGTTGCATGTCGACCAATCCAAGGTCAACCATCCGAAGAGGGTCGACACCGAACGCGTCCTGGCGTTTCGGACCGTGAAAGAGTGGATCCAGGGGAAGAGCGAGAACGGCAGGATGCCCGCGCTTGATCACTTGGAACTTCCTGACCGCCTCCCCGCCCTCGGCCAGCGTGAGGACATCCTCTCGACCACCTGCTCCAGGTGCGCCGTCCTATTCCGCGGATTCATTCGCGAGTTCGCTCTCGTCCCACCTGAAGGGGGACGCCTCCTCGGTTCCCTCCTATCTCGCGATGGCGAGCGCCGAGAAGTAAGCGGAGAATGCGGAGACGAAAGCCAGCGCCATGAGATAAGAATAGGCGTTGTCCCCGCCCGAGAACAAGAAGAACAGGCCGCCTAGACCGGCGAGCAGCACCGAGGCCAGACCCACGACCGCCAGCCCGATTACAGCCGTCCTGCCCTCGAGGAGAGAGAGCACGAACACCATGAGCGCTCCAGCGGCCATGAGCCAGCCGAGCATCATGTGCAGCATGAGCACGGGCGCGCCAACGGAGTACATGACCGCCGACATGACTCTCATCATCACGTACCCCGGGGCCAGCTGCGGGATTGACACGTAGAGGTTGACCCACATGCCCAGCGCAAATTGGAAGATGAGCAGCGCAGCCATCGCAGTCAGACCCGCCCGTAGAGGGCCGGACCCCGTCCCTTGCGCGTCGCCGTGCGCGGTCATTGCTTTGCCCGGCCTCCCTCGACTGCCTTGCCATCCAGAGCCACCTCCGCCCACCGGCCCGCCAGCCCGCTGCCCTCCTCGACCACCCTGAACCCCGCAAGTATCCTGCGCCACTCCTCTCCGTCCACCCCCATCCTCCCCCTCCTGACGAACGTCCTCGTGACGCTCAGGTACGCCGACCCGCCCGGCTTGAGTATCCTCCTGATCTCACCTAGGGCGCCCGCATGGTCGGCCATGCAGCAGAGCAGGCCCCCGGCCAGGACGAAGTCGACGGAGGAGCTCGGTACGAACCCGATGTCTGCCGCCGAAGAGACGTGCGCCTCCACGTTGGAGCAGCCAAGCCTCTTCGCCTTCCGGCCGAGCTTCTCGATCGCTCCGCGGTCGAAGTCCACGGCGTAGACCTTACCGTTCGGCCCCACCCTCCTCGCCATCTCCAGGGTGTGGAAGCCGGGCCCGCACCCCAGGTCGGCGGCGACCTCTCCTCCCAAGAGGAACCTCGAAACCAGCTTGGTCGGGGGCGCGAGAAAGCGCCGGACGGGGTTGTCGGTGACGAAGGCGGGGATGCGCCTGTCGGCAGCGCAACGCCCCTTCCCTGTCGCCGAAGTCATTCATCGCCTCGCCGGACCGGTGAGCCTCGTCAGCTCCACGCCCTCCTTCAGCTGCTCGACGAGGACCTGTTTCATCAGTTCGCACGCTTGGGTTATCTTGGGATTCGAAACGCCGTAGTAGATATTCGCTCCTTCCTTCCTCGTAGTCACCACGCCCCTCTGCCTGAGGACGGCGAGGTGCTGTGACACGTTGGGCTGCCTGACCCGAAGAGCGGCGGAGAGCTCCCCTACGGTCTTCTCTCCTCCCCTCAGGGCGTTCAGAATTTCAATCCTGATCGCGCTTCCGAGCGTCTTGCAGAGTTCTGCGTGCAGTTCAGAGACCCGGTCCGGCATGTCTAACAGGATATTCGCATATATGCATCCACTTAAAAGTCTTGGCGAGACCGCGGAGAGCAACTCTTATATCATCTCTGATATGAGGGATATAATCAGAGGCGATGCAAAACATGCAAAGATACGGATGGGGCGGCCATTGCGGCTGCAGCTGCTCCGGGCCTGGTTATTTTAGGCCTACGAGCAGGGACGAAGCGGTGGAGGAGCTGGAGGACTACAAGGCGGGCCTGGAGTCTGAGATAACCGCCTTGGAGAAGAGGATCCAGTCGCTCAAGGAAAAGAAGGAGTAGAGGGCGATGCCGGGAGGATGGTGCAGGTGCGGCCCCTTCAGGGTGAACTTCGTGCCCCAGGGCATGCTCAAGCCCTACATCCTCCGGCTGCTCTCCGAGAAGCCCATGCACGGCTTCGAGATGATGGAGGAGGTCTTCCAGAGGACGAGGGGGATGTGGAGGCCGGGTCCCTCAGCGATATATCCGACTCTGACGTGGCTGGAAGAGAAGGGCTACATCGAGCAGACGCGGAGCGAGGCCAAGGGTGAGAAGGCAAGGAGGCCGTTCAGGATCACGGCGAAGGGGAAGGAGGCGCTGAAGGACTACGACAGGTTCAGAGGCGAGTGGCTCGATGGCGTCTCGCAGCTCAGGGAGATGTGGTGGTGACATGGGCAAGGCTGTGGAGCTGCTGTACTTCGAGGGCTGCCCGACCTACAAGACAACGTTGAAAGACCTAGAAGAGATGGTGAAGCAGGAGGCCCTGGACGCCCGCATCGCCCTCATCAGGGTCGAATCTGAGGAGGATGCGAAAAAGCTCCGATTCCTGGGTTCGCCGACCGTCAGAGTCGACGGGGTCGACGTCGACCAGGCCGCAAGGGAATCCAGCGACTTCGGCCTCAGGTGCAGGATCTACAGGGTCGATGGAAGAATGCTCGGCTCCCCCTCAAGGGAGACGCTGAGACGAGCCCTGAAGGGGGGACCGGCATGACTGCCCAGGTGGCGCTCGTCGTGGCGGAGTGGTGTCCGGTCTGCCCGAGTGCGAGAGAGCTCTGGAGGAGCCTCAGGAAGGAGGCCGACTTCCGTTACGACGAGGTCGACATAGCCACCCCACTCGGGGAGAAGCTGGTTTCGGAGTTCAACATACTGAGCGTACCCACCACGATAATCGATGGAACCGTCGCATTCGTAGGGGTGCCTGAACGTGACGAAGCCATCAGGAGGGTGACGGAGGGTTGAACTGCGAAGAGTGTGGGGTGGAGCTGACAGAAGAGAACACCTACAGGAGAGTGATGCAAGGAGCGGAACACCACTTCTGCTGCTCCCACTGCGCGGACAGCTTTCAGAAGAGCAAGGGAGCGAACTGACCGATGGGACAGCCGATCGACCTGACGGAACTCGCCGGACGGCTGGGCAGGGCATTCCCCAGCCTCGTTACGCTGTCCAATGGCGCCAGCGTCACAACCGTCATGGGCAGGGTCAAGGTGGCCTCAAACGGGATGGTCGAGGGGGCTGGGCCAGCCGCGGAAAGGGTGAGGGCTATTCGTGAAGAATACATCGGAGAGCAGCCGTTTGCGCGCCGTGGGCCGAATTCGGCCCCGCAGAAAGTAGCGACGAACACGCGCAACCCTTTCAGGTGCCAGCACTGCGGGCTTCGCCTGACGGCCGGGCGCGTCTACAGAAGGACAATGGGCGGCTCGGTTCTGCTGTTCTGCTGCAAGGGATGTGCGGACCATCATGAGAAGGGTTGCTGAATACATGCTTGATGAATATGCGTATATACGAATAGTCTTTCGTGCTTGGTGGAAAGCGAAATGAGCGGGAGCCAGATTCTGGTCCTCGGTGGCGGTGTCGGCGGGTTGGTCGCATCGAACGTGCTCGCGGAGAGGTTGGGAGAAAGGGCGAAGGTGACGCTCGTGGAGAGGAAGGACAAATTCCAGTTCCCTCCGTCGTACCCCTGGCTCATGCTTGGCATGAGGAGGCCGGACCAGGTGCAGAAGGGGTTGGGCACCTTAAGGAAGAAGGGCATAGAGGTGGTCAACGGCGAGG
>JAJZOO010000077.1 GCA_021811485.1 archaeon | reverse complement strand
AGACGGTCCGGAAGAGGGTCACAGCCTGGGCTGAGCGGAACCTCATCCCCTGGATGGAGAAGATCGCGGACGCCTCGTGGGGTAAGGCGAACGTCGAGCCGGAGCTGCCCATCGTGATGATGACGCTGGGCGGCTACATGGGAGACCACCGATTCTCCGGCGGCGACGACGAGTTCGGGGACGACATCCTAGAGAAGAAGAAGGAGTAGTCTTGGAGGTCCAGGCCGTCGAGGAGGGAGAGCGTGATGAGAAGCCGTCCCGCATCAAGCTCGTCCGCTGGCTGAGCGTCCCTCGCTATCCTCCCTTCGACAAATACGGGGTCCCTCGCGGTCCAATCAAGGTCAGCAGGAAGTTCTACTCCTCCAAGCTGAAGCGCGTCTTCGATTTCACCTGGCCGGCGGTCTTCTGGGCGACCGCGAAGCAGTTCGCAGGGAAGAGCACCCTCATCGAGGACATAATGCTGGAGTACATCGACCACGGAGGGAAGGCCATCGACATCTTCAGCGCCGACGACGACGAAGGGCTCGGATGGCTGCTTTGGTTGCTGAAGCACCTTGAGCGGGGGGACAGAGGACACAAGGTCCTGCTGCTCTGTGGAAACAAAGTCGACCTGGCGTTCAGGGAGGGCTCCGTCGCGAGGAAGCTGGAGGAGGAAGGGATGCTCAAGTGGTCCCACATCGGGGAGCTGAAGTCCAGGAACCCCGACGACGTAAGGGCGTCCTACGCGAGACTTTCGGAGTACCAGGTGGTCCTCACCGTCCCGGCCTTCTTCTACAACGCGAACGAGATGTTCAACTCGCTAAGCGACCTGATAGAACTGCTCAAGCAGAGGGGGCGCGTCGTCTGGAGCAGGGACGGGAAGAGGGAGATCTATTGCCTGGCCATCCGCGAGTCGAAGGTCCTTCTTGCGAGCCGGTACTATGCGGGGAAGATACAGAGCAGGCAGGACGCCGAGATGGACCTCATCGACCTTGTCGACAAGGCGTTCCACACCGGGGTAGCCCTCGCCTTCGATTCGCTCCGGTACATGTCGATCACGCCTGAGGTCCGCGACATCACGCACTTCACATTCATAAAAAAGCTGGGGAAGATGAAACTCCCGAGGGAGTTCAACTACGTCCTGAGGTTCGCCGCCCCCCGCTGGCTGCGCCGGATGCGCAAGGGGCAGTTCTGCTTGTACACGGACGAGGATGACGTCTTCTTCGGGGTCAACGAGCCGGTAGATTGGCACATCGAGAGGGGAGAGGCCATCATGGGGAAAGTCGGAATAGACGTCGTCGTCAACGAAAGGTCGAAGAGGCCTCAGAAAGACGAGGCTGAGGACGGGACTGAGCAGAGCGCTCTCGACGAAGGGAAAGGCGACGCCGGCCCGGCGACCAGGAAGTGGAAGGTATCAGATAGCGTCCACAAGAGGGTCGTCTCTCTCATCCTGGAGGAAGGGATGTCGTACTCGAGCGCCATAGCCAAGATGGAGGTGGGGGACGACGTCGACCCGCAGGCATCCGTCAAGATATCCCAGGGGACCGCGTATAACGAGGTCAAGGCGCACAGGGAGAAGCTGTGCCTATGCGACCAGGCCGAGGAGGGGCCCGAGCCGTGAGCGTTCATTCATTCAGTGGCTGTATAGACTCCCACCACCACCATTATGGACGATTGATTGACATCTCCGCGTTTGAACGCGGGGCTGAGCGTCGTTTTTCCTCAAACGACCGAATGAGGAAATTGAACAGAGGCCAGTTCGAAAGTTGAGCGCGAGCGAGAATCAAAGTCCCCTGAAGCGCCGGACGGCCTTCGCATACCTGCGAGTCAGCAGCAGGAAGCAGGACGAGGAGAACCAGAGGATCCAGATCGGGCGCTGGGCCCAGGAGCACGCCGTCGACGTCGACCCTGGAGGCTGGTTCGTGGATCACGCGGTGTCGGGGAGGAAGGTCCCGCCCCTCGAAAGGGACGGGTTCAGGTCTATGTACGACCTGGTGGCGGAGCTAAGGAAGCAGGGAACCGGTCCGTCCAACGTCCTTGTCTACGAGCTCTCCAGGGTGGGGCGCAGCTTCTGGGAGATGCTCGAAGTCGTTAGGGCCCTGGAGGAGAGCGCCCCGATCATCAGCACGTCGCCAAAAGAGTCGTTCCTGCAGATAGAGGACCAGTCGCTCAGGAGGTTCCTCCTTGCCATGCTCGCCTGGGCAGCCGAGAGAGAGGCGGACCTGATCAGCCAGAGGACCCTTGAGGGGCTCGAGAGGGCGCGTCAGGAGAGCAGGCACAGCGGGGTCGTCCCCCTGGGGTATTCGGTGGACCACACAGCGGAAGAATGCCAGCGGCTGGGCCATGACCCGAGGATCTGCAAAGTCCACGGCGTGCTGCGGCTCACCCCCGACGGCGAGGTCGCTTACGAGATGCACCTGGCTGACGCCGACGTCACGCCCAGGGAGATCAGGAAGAGGCTAGACGAGCTCACGCCCAAGCAGGCCTGGTCTCTCCTCCAGAACGTGAAGAAGCACGGGAGGGGGGGGACTATCGACTCTCTGTCAGCTGGCTGAATGCTCTTTCAACGACGTCCGTCGGCGTTGATCAGGTCGAACCCCTGCTTCACCGCGTCCAGGAGACAGTAGTGGCGCGAACCGGCTCTGGGCCTTGCCGCGTAGGCGCTGTTCGCTTCGAAGGGGACCCCGCAGACGTCGCATCTCTCGTGCCCCCGGGCCTTGAGTATGGCCAGCCTCCTCGAGTCGATCAGGTAGACTATGACCACAGCCTGATCATAGGCGGAGGCTGAGGTAGGCGCCTGTTCCGTGGACTGCATCAGCTCGACGCCTCCCTCGAGGCCGCGAAGACCGCCAGCCCGGCCACGGACGCCGTCAGGGTCAGGAAGACGTCCCCCGTCACCCACACGTCGGTGGTGAACAGCTCGAAGGGCCAGACGTAGACGTCTCCGGAGACTCCGATGCCGACGCTGAAGCCCCACCAGCCCAAGAGGATCAGGGCGAAGAGGAAGCCCGTGAGGGTGCCTGCCAGGTAGGAGAAGCGGCTCATCTGAAGGCCCTCCACACCAGATAGGGGAAGCTCAGCGAGTAGAAGACCACGGCGAAGGGGAGGGCCGCGAACCAGAAGACGAAGGGAGGGAGGGGGAGGCGGACGTAGTAGGCGTTGAGGTCCCAGAGGAGGCAGCAGAGCAGCCCCGCCGCGACCAGGACGTCGAGGACCTTGCTCAAACCCCGTCTCGTCACTCTGCATACTCCCCGTGCTTCTTCGCCCTCTGGTGCAGGTCCAGGGCTGCGGAGTTGTTGAAGGGCGCGTGGTCGCACTCTTCCCTGGATGTCCCGCTGCACAGGAGCTGCAACGCCCGCTGCGGTGCTTCCTTCGGCCTGCGCCAGAACCTGACTTCTAGCCTGCGGGTGTCGTCTGTGAAGTCCGCCTCGAAGTGGGTGAACCCGCGCTTCTGGTACTCGTAGATCTTCTTCGGGATGTCGATGATGAGGACCCATTCCTTGTTGATGGCGACCAAGGCTATCCTTGGGCCTCCAAGCCGGTGTATTGAGAGGGAAGGACGCCGAATGACATCATGATATCTCCCCTCCGCGCCCTAACTCTTTCGTAACGTGGAATGGACTTGGCCGTCACGCCTCGCCCTCCACTGGCTGGCGTCTGGACGCCGTCCTCTTCTCGAAGCAGTCCCGGCAGAGGTGGCCGCGCTCCTTCAGGAAGAAGTTCTCT
>JAJZOO010000076.1 GCA_021811485.1 archaeon | reverse complement strand
ACATCCAGGCCATAGACGCCGGCGTCCTGGCGCTCTATCTCGTCCCTCTCATCGTCATGATGTTCTTCTCGGTACTGGTCCTCGGACCGGCCGCCCCGGTCGTCCAGCACATCCTCCAGCTGGTGGGCCACTAGAATGGACTACATCCTCGCCGCGGTCGTGGTGCTGGGAGCAGCCGCACTGGGCGCGCCCGTGCTCCAGACCGCGGAACGTCGGTTCAGGATAGGAGCCTACGCCTCAATGGCAGCCCTGGCTCTGGCCATCGTCATGGTGGCGGCGAACACCGTCAACGGGGGGATAAGCACGGTCCCCTACTTTGGGAACCTGCTGGTGTCCGACCCCCTGGGAGACATATTCGCACTTGTGGTGCTCTCGGTGACCCTGGCGGTGGCGGTGGCGTCGTTCTACTCCTCGCCGAACGGGCCGAACATCCCGTCATACTACTCTCTCCTGGTCTTCTCTGCCCTGGGGATGGTCCTCCTTTCGTACTCAGCGGACCTGCTCATGCTGTTCGTCGCATGGGAGCTGATGAGCCTCCCGACCTACGTGCTGGCGGGGTTCGACAAGAAGAGGGTCCAGTCGAACGAGGCCGCCGCGAAGTACGCCATACTCGGAGCGCTTTCGTCAGCGATCATACTCTATGCCATCAGCCTGACCTACGGAGTGACGGGGACCACTCAGATATCCGGAGTCGTGGCGAGGCTCGCCCTCGAGCCATTCAACCCCCTCGTCAGCGTCGCCATCCTGCTCTTCGTCGTGGGCTTCGGGTTCAAGATGTCCATAGTCCCGTTCCACATGTGGGTCCCCGACGCCTACGAAGGTTCTCCGCCAGCCATAGCCACCCTCTTCGCGACGGCCACCAAGAAAGCTGGTTTCGTGGCCGCCATCAGGGTGGTCCTGGTCATCGCCACCGTCTATGCCCTAGCCCCGAATTCGGTGTTTACCCTGGCGAACGTCCTCGCAGTCCTGGCTGTCATCACGATGACCCTTGGGAACGTCGCTGCGCTTACGCAGAAGAGCATGACCCGGCTGCTGGCCTACTCCAGCATCGCACAGGCCGGGTATATCCTGGTCGGCTTCTCCATCTTCGCCTATAGCCAGCAGACTGGCGCTTTCGCCTACAACGGCCTGCTCGGGCTGACGGGGTCGATCTTCCACGTCGTCAACCATGCGATAATGAAAGGGGCCGCCTTCCTTGCGGCGATGGTCGTGCTCACCCAGCTGAAGAGGGGGGACCTGGGCGCGTACAACGGCCTGGCCAAGAGGATGCCCATCACCGCGTTCACCCTAGCGGTCTCCTTCCTCGCGCTGGCGGGGGTCCCTCCTCTCAACGGGTTCTGGAGCAAGCTCCTCCTCTTCGTCTCGGTCATCAACACCCCCCTGGCTTGGGTGGCGGTCGCGGCGATACTGAACAGCGCCTTCAGCCTCGGATACTACTTCTGGGTCATCAAGCGTATGTACCTGGACCCGGGGGAGAGCACAGAGAGGGTCAAGGAGCCCCTCTGGTCCGTGGTCCTGTTCGCTGTCTTGGTCGGTCTGATGATTGGGATAGGCCTGTTCCCACAGCAGTTCATCAGTCTCGCGTCTAGCGCGGCTTCGAGCGTCATCCCCTAGCCAAGAATGCCCGCTTCTTCCGTCAGACGCGTTTCATCTCATGAACTCCTAAATAGGCAACCCCAAGCCCTCGCCCATCCGTGGGCCTCGAAGAGATCGTAGCCAAGATCAGTCAGGACGCGGATGAGCAGGCGGCCAGGATAACGTCGGGCGCCAGAGACGAGGCCAAGAAGGTGGTAGAATCAGCGAGGGCCCAGGCGGACTCGATCATTTCGGACGCAAAGGCCGAGGCAGAGAGAGAGGCGCGCGCCGAAAGGCTCAGGTCCGTGGCCGCGGCGAGGCTCGCCGCGAAGCGAGAGCTGCTTCAGGCGCGGGAGGAGGTCCTCAGTCGCTACGAGGACGTCCTGCGCAAGTCTGTGGATGACTTCATGGAATCGGACGAGTACCTCGGCTTCCTCGTTGGCGTCATAAAGGACGGGGTCTCGAAGATCGGAGAGGGGGCGGTAGTCCACGTGACGCCCGAAGACAGGAGCCGTCTGAAAGGTAAAAAGCTGCCGGGCGAGATGTCGAAGGACCAGGTTGACTTCAGAGGTGGGGCGCTCGTCTCTTCAGCCGACGGCAAGCGGCGGGTGGACAACTCCATCGACTCCCTATTGCGCGAGAGGAGCGACGCCATCAGACTGAGGCTGGTCGAGAAGGTCTTTGGCGACGGGAAGAGCACCGCTTAGCAGGTGGGCCGACCGTGGTTGACGCGATGTACGCCTACGCGAACGCGAGGGTGAAGGCGATGCAGTCGGACCTGTTCTCCCAGCAGAAGTTTGAATCGCTGGTCTCGACCAAGGACTTCGGGGAGCTCACTCACGAGCTGAACCTGACCGTCTACAAGGACGACCTAGCGACCCTCGCCGTAAAGTACTCCGGGGCGGACCTCCTCGAGGCGGCCGTCCACAGGCACCTCGTCAGGATTTCGAAGAGCGTCCTGCTCCTTACGCCGGACGACTCGAAAGACGTCGTGTCACTCATCCTCGGCAGATGGGACATACGCAACGTCAGCCTGATCATAACCTCGAAGGCAATGGGTTATCCCCTCGGACAGATGACAGATGTGTTCCTCGTTTCCAGCACCGACTTCCCGCTCGGTCCCATGGCCGGGGTCCTTTCGTACTACGAGCTGAAGGAACTCGCTGAAATGAAGGACGTGGCCGGCGTGGTAACCTGGGCGAGCAAGAGGTATGGAGGGGACTTCGAGGTCTATCTTGAGAAATACAGGACGGACGGGGACATAGGCCCGCTCCTCCTCCATCTCGAGCTCACCTACCTTAGGAGGCTCATCCTTTCCGTCCAAGGGAGGTCCGGGGCGGACGCCAGGGTCGCGGTGGCGCTGAAGTCCTCCATCGACGAGAGGAACATCATCGCAGTGCTGAAAGGGAAGGCGCGTGGGGTGGGGGCCCAAGACATCGTACGATATCTCGTGGAGGGCGGAAATCTTTCTGTGGCATCTCTGGCGGACCTCTACAGGGGAGCGAACGTGGAAGAACTGGTCGAGGGGCTCAGGCAGCAGTACGACCTTTCAGAGGCGCTCCCGGCATACAGAGAGAGCGGCTTGGTCGCGCTCGAAAACCTACTCAGCAGGAGGATAGCCCAGAAGTCGATAGCATCCCTGAGGGTCGCCCCTCCGTCCCTGTCGTCCATCGTCGCGTACATAATGCTCAAGGACCTGGAGATCGACAACCTTGTGAAAATCATCAGGGGGAAGGAGTACAAGGTCCCTGACAAGGAGATCAGGAGCTCCCTTGTCTATGCATAGCGCGGGCAGGGCGGCCTGGCGCGCCTCAGCGGGGAGGGAACCCTAGACGGCCGAGAGGAGCGACAAAACCGTCGTCGTGGGGGATGACAAGGTCACCTTGGGGTTCAGACTCGCTGGGGTCTCCGAGTGGTACACCGTCGAAGGGGCAGAAGGGGCGAAGAAGCTGTCCGAGCTCCTCGGTCGGGACGACGTCGGGATTATCATCGCCAGCAACTCTCTCAGGAAGGCCATGGATTGGAAGCTCCAGAACAGAGTGGAATCCTCTTCCAAACCGATAGTCGTCTTCGTCCCCAGCAGGGCCGGGGACGAAGAGGGGGCAGAAGAGACCTCGCTCCAGGATCTAATCAGAAGGTCGATAGGGATAAATCTGGAATGAGAAGGGGAGGGAAAATCATCTCTTGGGCGTCATAGTAAAGATTTCGGGGCCGGTGGTCGAAGCGGAGCAGATGAGGGACGCCAAGATG
>JAJZOO010000018.1 GCA_021811485.1 archaeon | reverse complement strand
CAAGAAGCGAAAGCAGGACCTGGCTTCGCTTAGGATATTCATCTCCGGGGAAAGGCCCGAGCACGGCCTTCCGAAGCCCTGGACTTCCATACACATCAAGTATGTCCTCTCCGGGGTCGGCCTTGAGAGGAGATACGTGGAAGAGGCGATCAAAGACAGCACCGAGAAGTTCTGCAGCGTGGGCGCCACAATACAGCCCACCGCGAAGATCTCGCACTCCTACGAGATAGTCTCCTAGACCTTCAGGACTATCTTTCCAAAGTGCCTGCTCGACTCCATCCTAGATTGGGCTGCGCTCGCCTCCGCCAGAGGGTACACCTTGTCTACCACCGTCTTCAGCCTCCCGGACCTGAACAGCTTCACCACCTCCAGCAGCTCGCCCATGCCAGCCATGAAGCTCCCGTAGATGGTGAGCTCCCTGTTGTATACGTACCTGAGGTCGGTAGTCACCTCGGCCCCTGTGGTCGCCCCGCAGGTGACCAGCCTCCCCCCCTTCGCGAGCGCCCTCACGCTCCCCTGCCAGGTAGACCTTCCTACGTGCTCGACCACCACGTCGACCCCCCTCTTACCGGTGAGCCGTCGGACCTCGGCAAGGACGTCCTGGGAGTAGTGGTCCACCACCTCGTCGGCGCCGAGTGCGCGCGCCCTCTCGGCCTTGTCCCGGTCGCCTGCTGTCGCGATTACCTTCGCACCGAACAGCTTGGCCACCTGGATGGCCGCCGAGCCGACCCCAGAGTTGGCACCGAGGACGAGGACGGTGTCGCCGGGGGCGACCTTCGCCTTCGCTACCAACATGTGGTACGCCGTCTCGAACACCAGGGGGAATGAAGCGGCCTCCTCCAACGACATCTCCTCCGGCTTCCTGAGCAGGTGGGTCCTGCGGACCTTCACCAGCTCCGCGTATCCTCCGTCAACCCCATACCCGATTATGGTGTAGTCCCTGCACTGGTCGTCTCTACCAGAGAGGCACCTGTCGCACCGCCCGCACCCCATCCCGGGGTTGACTATCACCTCGTCCCCTGCGGCGAGCTCCTTCTCTTCGGCCGGGACCCTCTCCACCACCCCGGCAATGTCGCTCCCTGAGATATGCGGCAGTGGGATCTCGACGTTCGGCAGCCCGTTCCGCGCCCATATGTCCAGGTGGTTGAGGGCGCACGCCTTCACCCTCACCAGCGCTTCATCCGCGGTCGGAACAGGGTCGGGGGCCTCCTCGTACTTCAGCACCTCGGGGCCGCCGTGGCTGTGGAACCTGACCGCCTTCAACGCTCTTGGTCTTCCTCCGGCTTATTTCCACTTTGCCAGAACACTTTCGGCGAACCCTCTATCTGTAGTCCTGTTGAGCGCACGACTAAGGTTATAAGAGAAATTGGGGGAATCAAGACGCTCTCATGACACTCCCGCGCTCTGTCTTCCGGGACGAAGCCATCCTCCTCCAGGAGTACCTCCCGCACCAGATACCTCACCGCGAGGCACAGCTGAAGAAGCTCGAGCTCTACTTCCAGGGCGTCGCGCAGAACGCCTCCAAGGCCAGCCAGATTGCCATGATAACCGGACCAGTGGGCTGCCACAGAAAGGGGCAGCTCGTTTTGATGTTCGACGGTTCGATGAAACGCGTCGAAGACGTGGTTCAGGGAGACTTGTTGATGGGCCCAGATAGCGCTCCCAGAAGTGTCCTAGAAACAGTACATGGTTTTGGGAAGATGGTCGAGGTCCGGCCAGTCAAAGGGAAGCCATTCGTGGTCTCCGAAGACCATATACTGACAGTAATACAAACCCGCCTGAGGACGAGCCCGCGCAAGCCCTCCGAAGACGCCGAGGGGGTCATCAAAGACGTCCCGATAAGCGAGTTGTTGGAGCTTCCGAAGCGGTTCGTCGGTCCCAGAGCGCTCTACAAGCTGGCTAGAACGGGGGTCGACTTTCCTAAGGTGCCAGAAGGGCCGGTCGACCCGCATCTTCTCGGCGTGTATTTGGGAGACGGAGGACGCACCCATGGCAACATCGGCCTCACTTCAGATCCAGAGATACCAGCCATCGTGAGAGACGAGTCGGAAAGATACGCGCCGTCAGTGCGACACCATCCAGCAGGCAATGCACAGCAATACGTGCTGGCTGCGGGGCGAACAGGCGGGCAAACACTGACAAGTGGAATCGCCAGAGATCTGATGGCACTGGGACTCTTCGAAGCAACATCCGACTCGAAGTTCATTCCGCGCCAGTACAAGTTTGGTTCGAGAGAGACGCGCCTGGAGGTATTGGCTGGATTGCTCGACACAGATGGCAACTTGGCAAGCGGATGTTTTGATTTCATCACAAAGTCGAAAAGGTTGGCCGAGGACGTCGCATTCGTCTCGAGAAGTCTTGGGTTCTATGCCTTCGTCAGGGCGAAGCGCCCCCGTGATCGACTTGGCCACGAAGGACTGCGCTACAGGGTTGGCATCTCAGGCGATCTTTCTAGGATTCCCACCAGAGTCCAGATGAAGCAGGCCATGCAACGGAAACAAGAGTCTGTCTTGAGGACAGGATTCACGCTCGAACCTCTGGGGGAGGAGGAGTACTTCGGCTTCAGAGTAGATTCAGACCAGCGGTATCTTTTGGATGATTTCACCATAACTCACAATTCAGGGAAAACCATGCTGGCGAAGAAGCTACTGCTGGAGTCGCTCCCTAGGAAGGCAGCGCTTCACGGGAACCTGGTCAAGGCTGTGCACGTCAACTGCAGGATAGACAGGACCCTCCAGGCCATCATGGTGAAGTCGCTGAAGTCGCTGGGGCAGAACTATCCGACCCGCGGCTACAGCTTCGAGGAGCTCCTCGCCGCGCTGGTCGAGGAACTGAGGAGCAACAGGATGCACCTCGTCATAGCCTTCGACGAAGTGGACTCGCTTGTGCTGTCAGATCCAGGGTCGCTCTACACCATAACCAGGCTCAGGGAGATGGCGCCGGGGGCCCAGGTCCTCTCGTCGCTGCTCATATCGAAGACGACGGATTACCTCAAGAAGGTCGACCTGAGCACGCTGAGTTCCCTCCAATGGAACGAGATCGCCCTCGAAAGCTACCCGTCGGAGCAGCTCGCTGACATCCTGAACTCGCGCAGCGAGGCGTTCAGCGACGGCGCCATCGACGACGACGTCGTCCAGCTGGCCGCAGACATAGCCGGGACCTACGGGGACGCCCGCTACGCGCTGGACTTGGTCTGGCGCGCGGGGAAGCTGGCTGATGACTCCGGGTCTCCCCGCGTGCTGCCCGAGCACGTAAGGTCTGCCAAGGCTTCGCTCCCGCCGCAGCTGAGAAAGGAGGAGCTGTCCTACCTGACCGCCCACCAGAAGCTGCTGCTCATGGCCATCTCTTCGCTCCTGAAGAACGGGAGCTCGACCTATGTCACCATAGGGGAAGTTGAGAAGAGCTACTCTGCCATCTGCGAGGGGATGAACGTGACCGCGTACCGCCACACACAGGTGTGGAGCGACGTCAACGAGCTGTCGAGGAAGGGGATCATCGAGACGCAGCTCTCAGGAAAGGGGGTGAGAGGGCGGACGACCATGATAGGGTTGTCTCTGGTCTCGGCCAAGGAGCTGATGGGAGAGCTCGAGAAGGGGATGCTCGCAGATGTTAGAGCTTGAGAAGCTGCTGTCATCCTACGGCAGGACCAAGGTGCTCACGATAATGCTAGAGACAGGGGAGCTCAATATCTCGGAGATAACCAGGAGGGCGGGGCTCTCACACGGAGCGGCGTCCCGCCACCTCGAGTTCCTCACACGGTCAGGGATACTCACAGAGAAGCGCTTCAACAGGATCAGGATATTCAGGGTCGACCCGGCGAGCCCCCTCGCCGGCGCTCTCGCCAGGTTCTACGCCGACTGGAAGGACGTGGGCGGCTTCGCCGAATCGCTCCCGTTCAACTAGCGCCTGGGCGGCTTCGCCGCTTCCTTTGCCAGGAAGACGTCATAGTTCTCCTCCAGCTCGAGGCTCCTCACCAGGCCTTCCCTGAAACCCCTGTCGGCGCAGAGCAGCAGGACGAAGGGCATGTCTCGGACCAGGAATCCCTTCTGGCTCGTCCCCAGCCGCTTCCCCGCGAGCAGGGCTATGTCCTTCAGCTTCTTCGAGTCGTTCCATATCCGAAGCTGCAGTGGCCAGGGGACTGCGTCGAGGGTGTACCGCGGCCCTCCGTCCCCCAGCGCCTTCCAGAGCTCCGCCGCGAGCATAGAGTCGAGGTACCTCAGGAGCCTCCAGTCTTTCCCGCGCATCATCCTCCCCATGACAACGTCGGCCCTGGAGAGGACCTCAAGGGCCGCAGCCTTCCGCTCCTCGTGGACCCTGGACCTCGTCACGGCAGTGAACAGGTCGCGCATCTTCTCCCTGGGTTGGCCAGGGTAGGCCCGGAGCGCCCTCAGCGCCGCCTTTTCGTCCGGCGCGTCGAAAAACGCGTTCACCGACTCCGCGGCCGTCACCTCTTCGTCCTTCTGGGCAGCGATCCCCGACTGCAGGAAGTTGACCGCGGCCCTCAGGTCGCCGTTCGCCGCCCTCGCTATCCTGGCCATCTCGTCGTCCCCCATCCGCAGCCCCTCCGCTTTGGAGACGGCCTGCAGCCGCTTCAGGACTGCCTGGTCGTCCGCTCTCCTGAATTCAATCGTCGTCGTGGCCGTCCCGAGCTTCCTCACTTCGTCCGAGGCGGGGTCGTTGGCCGCCATCAGCAACGGCACCCCGCTTCTCTTGACTGCGTCCTTGATGAAGTCTGTCGCCCCGTAATCCGCCCTCCCTGCGAGCCCGTCCACTTCGTCGAGGAATATCGCCGTCGACCCTTCGAGCAGGCTGGAGCTCGCCATGGCCTCGCCCACCTTCTTGGACAGCTTGTCCTTGGTCCGCGCGTCGCTCGCATTCAGCTCTATCAGCTGATACCCGAGCTTCTCCGCAACCAGGTGGACGCTCGTGGTCTTCCCCGTCCCCGGAGGGCCGAGCAGCAGCGCAGCCCTGGCGCCAGGCTTCCACTTCTTGAGCCAGAGGACGAGCTTGGCCCTGGCCTCCTCATTGCCGACCATCTCCTCCAGACTCCTGGGCCTGTGCTTCTCCGTCCACATGCTCAGAGGGCGCCCCCGATGAAGACCAGGAGTCCGACGGTCATCCCGGCCAGGGCGATATTCTTCACGCGCAGGGCGTTGGACGGTTCATGCTTGTAGACTATGGCTGCGGCCAGGTAGGCGAATATCGCGTCCGGCACGACCACCCCGATGGAGTACACCTCGTTGGCGAGGCCGGTCAGGAGGGGCACCCAGCTCGTGAAAACCGCCAGTATGAAGAAGATGGCACCCACCCAGGACGCGAAAGCCAGCCCCCGGCTCCGGGCCACGGAGTTGATGTTCCTCTTGGCGTCCCCTTCCACGTCTGCCATTGCCTTCACCACCTCCCTCCCCACCCCGGAGAAGAAAGCGGTGAGGGCCATCATGAGGAGAAGCGAGCCGATCACGGCCCCGCCTGCCACCGCTCCGCCGTAGATGAACGGGATCGCCAGGGACGACGCCACTATGACGTTGCCGGCGAGGCCGGTCTTCTTCGCTCTGCTGTTGTACAGCCACGAGAGGAAGGCATAGGCGACGGCCAGGGCCACTGCGAGGGGGTTGAGCGACAGGACCGAGCATGCCAGTCCCGCCGCCAGGGCTGCCGCGGAGAGCCTGTTTGCATCTTGCATAGACACCCTCCCGCTCGGTATCGGCCTCCCGGGTCTGTTGACTCTGTCCACGTCGGCGTCGTAGACGTCGTTGACCACCATGGAGTAGGCGCAGATGAAGAACCCGGTCAGGAACCCGAGGGCGAGCTGGGGTGCCGGGATCACCGGCGGCCTAGACACGAAGGCACCGACTATCACTGCGAACCCTATCATGGCGCAGTTGATCGGCCTGATGAGCTTGAACGCTCCCCCCGAGTCCATGGGCTCAGAACCTGGCCCTGCTGACCTTGTAGTAGATCACTTCTCCCCGCCTTTCGATCACCGCGATTATGGCCTCCTTCCCCATCTTGGCCATCTCCTTCACCGACTGCTGGAGCTCTGACATCCCCTTCTCGATGCCTTCGTCGAGGGCGAAGACCACATATTTCGCGGGCTTCTTGGGGTAGTCCCCGCGCTCGTAGGCCCGGAGGTCGGTCCCGAACCCGAAGCCCTCCCTCACGACGTACCCTCTGCTCCTAAGGTCCCTGTAGATGATGAACTTCGTCCAGGAGTCCCCTGACCTCTTCTGGGAGAGCTCCGCGAGCTTGTCAAAGCCCACCTTCTTGCCCGACTCGGTCAGCTCCAGCTTCCCTGCATAGAGGAGGTAGAGCGCCTCGTAGTCGCGGAGAGACAGGTGGCGCCCTTCCCTGGTGCCGTATCCAGACTCCTCGAGCTCCCCGAATCGCTCTCTGTCGACCACCCTCACCGTCCCGTCCTCAATTACCGCGCTGTACGGTCTAATGTCTTCTTCCCCTGGGCCGCCTTCCTGCATCTGGTTCCGGACGCCCGGCCGACTCTATTTGAAGATGATTGGGGGACGCCCCCGGAAACCCTTTAGCGGGCTCAAACGCGTTCGTCGGTGTGGCTGGCTTCTTCACGCTCCGGACTGTGACCTGGGACGACGGTCGGGTGAGGATGATCGACCAGACCGCCCTCCCCAACAGGTTCTCCTACGTGGTCTACACAACCCCGGAGCAGGTAGCGTCCGCCATCAGGACCATGGTGGTCCGGGGCGCCCCTGCCATCGGGGTGGCCGCGGCCATGGGGCTGGCGCTGGCCGCACGCAGGTCCAGGGCCACGGACCTGCCCGGGCTCGTCCGCGACCTTGAGAAGAGCGCCGCGATGCTTCGTTCTACCAGACCAACGGCAGTGAACCTGTTCTGGGGCATCGACAGGGTCCTGGCGAAGGCCAGGGCCTCGACTTCGGCGAAGCGCGCAAAGGAAGATGTCGAATCCGAAGTGAAGCGCATGGAGGACGAGGACGTGGCGACAAACAGGAAGCTCGGGGGGGTGGGCGCCGACCTCATCCGGGACGGCGACACCGTCCTCACCCAGTGCAACGCAGGGTCGCTGGCGACCGTAGGCTACGGCACCGCGCTGGGGGTGATCAGGGCGGCCGTAGAGCAGGGGAAGCTGGTCAAGGTGCTGGTCCCAGAGACCAGGCCGGCCCTTCAGGGGGCGCGCCTGACCGCCTTCGAGCTAGCCCGCGACGGTATCCCGTGCACACTGATCCCTGACACCGCCGTTGGCTACATGATGAGCCTGGGCAGGGTCGACAGAGTCGTAGTGGGGGCGGACAGGATAACCAGGGACGGCTATGTCTTCAACAAGATTGGGACGTACCAGGAGGCAGTCCTCGCCCGGAGGCATGGAATACCGTTCCACCCGGCCGCCCCTCGGTCCACCTTCGACCTGGAGCGGGCCCACGACCAGGTCACAATCGAGGAGAGGGGGGCGGAGGAGGTGGTGCAGATCCGCGGAAGGAGGATAGCCCCCAAAGGCGTCCCCGTGTCGAACCCAGCCTTCGACATGACCCCTCCAGAGCTGGTCACCTCGATGATCACAGAGAGGGGGCTGGTGGTCCCCCCCTTCGAAGAAAC
The DNA here is from genome assembly GCA_021811485.1 of archaeon. Classification (GTDB taxonomy): domain Archaea; phylum Thermoproteota; class Nitrososphaeria; order Nitrososphaerales; family Gagatemarchaeaceae; genus UBA183. The sequence continues at coordinate 6,038 of JAJZOO010000018.1, read as the reverse complement.
CATCGCCGCCTCCATGGCTTAATTAGCCGGCGCCGGCCGGCCTCAGTGGGCCCGTAGCCTAGCACGGATTAAGGCGTCAGCCTTCGGAGCTGAAGAGGCATCGCCCTCGGAGACCATGGGTTCGAATCCCACCGGGCCCGGATTAGGATTCGCTTAGAACGAGTTCGAATCCAAGTAGGCCCGCTTAGAAGATTACGTGAATCCCGATGAGACGACAGCGTCTCGGCTCTTCCGAGTGAATCCGACCAGGCCCGCAGAGCATGATGGACTCTCCATTTGGTGCACTTGGCAGAAGGCGAACCCGGAGCGGCAAACCTCCTGGACCGCCCCGCCGAGTCAGGCATAAGGGACCGCCTGACCGCAAGGAGCGGTCTTCGATTTCGTGCCAGTTGATGCTGTTTTCGCTTCGGGCGTCCTACGGAGTGTCATCGACAGGCTTAAGGCGATGCACCCGCCTTTGAACGCCGCCGTGGACCTCGGGCTGTCGGGGAAGAGCGCCCTGGTCACGGGGGCCAGTCGCGGCATCGGGCGTGCTATCGCCGAGCGGCTAGCGGCCGAGGGCGTTTCGGTGGCTCTCTGCTCCCGGGATTCGAAGGCGTTGGAGGAAGTGCGGGCTCAGATTATTCGATCCGGAGGAGGGAGCCCGGTCGTCGTTCCGGTAGACGTGACTCAAGCAAATCGGGTCCCCGAGGTTGTTCAGGAAGTGCAGCGCCGCCTGGGCCGAATCGACGTGCTGGTGAACAACGCCGGGGACCTCTCGCCGGGGACGTTGGCGCTGAAGTCCGAGGACCTCGACGATGCCGACTGGAAGTACGCATTCGACATCAATCTGCTGGGAGCCGTACGCTTCACTCGGGCCGTCGTCTCCGTGATGAAGAAACAGGGAGGCGGCGCGATTGTGAACATCAGTTCTGTCTGGGGACGTCGAGCGCGGATGCACATGGTGGACTACAGCGCCTCAAAAGCCGCCCTCATCTCATTCTCGAACTCGATGGCGCTGCGACTCATCGGAAGCGGGATACGCGTGAACTGCGTCTGTCCGGGGCGGACCGACACGTCCTTGTGGCGGAACGTGGCGAGGAAACTTACGGACGGTTCCGACGCCCAGGCCGAAGCGTTCCTAGATGGCCACGCCGCGCCGCTACCGATTGGCAGATTCGGCAAACCAGAGGAAATCGCTTCGGTCGTCGCCTTCCTAGCCTCGCCGAGGGCGAGCTTCGTCGTTGGCGCGGCGTGGGACGTAGACGGCGGCGAAAGCATTCAGAGCGTCTGACTCGGAAACCGGAGCGGACGGAGTCACGAGGGGTCCGAAGGCCGCAATGCCCACTCAGTCGAACGTGAACTTAAGAGACCGGTAACATCCCGACCGGGAGCCCGGGCCCCGGCTCGGTCAGGTGGGCTCCGACTTCGAAAGCATGTCCATCGACCTCTCGTACGCCCTGATGACGTCGGTCCTGGTGACTATCCCGACCAGCCTCCCTGAGTCCTTGGAGATCACCGGAAGGCGCCCGATGCCATGGTTGGTCATAGTCTCAAGGGCGACGAAGAGGTTGTCGTCCAGGTGGGCGACAAGGACGCTCTGGGTCATCACGTCCCTCAGCGGCGTGGCGGCTGCCTTCTCTCGTGGGATCCTCAGCAGGTCGCTCACCGTCACAATCCCGACCAGCTTCTCTCCGTCCACGATGGGGATCCCACGGTGACCCTTCTCGACCACCATCTGATAGGCGGCGTCGACGGAGTCGCCCGGCGAGAGGGTGATGACGGACCGGTTCATGGCGTCGGAGACGAATATCTTGGTGAGCAGCGGCACGTTGTACTCCCCCCTGTGGGCGGGCGAGTCGGAGCGCTTGGAGACCTGGCTCCTGTAGATGGTGTACTTGGGGGTGGTCACGAAGTACGCGGCCACGACCGCGACCATGGACGGGGCAAGGAGGTTCAGCGACCCCGTCATCTCGCTGACCATGAGCATTACAGCGATGGGGGTGCGCCCGACCCCGCCGAACAGGGCCATCATGCCGACCACGACCAGGGGGGCGGGGATAGGGATCCACCCTGGGAGGAGGGCGTTGACCACCATCCAGAAAGCGGCGCCGACGAAACCTCCTATCACGAGGGACGGAGCGAACACCCCCGCGCTCCCGCCCGAGCCGACTGTGAACGCCGTGGCCACGATCTTCAGCAGGACAACGGCCACCAAGAACACCAAGAGGGGGATGGCGAGGTGAGTGAAGTTCTCCTGCGCCAACCCGGTGACACCGCTCCCATCGATCAGTATCTGGACGAACCCGTATCCCAGACCCACCACCTGGGGGAAGAATACGCCGATGGCGCCCGCGACCGCGGCGCCTACCATTGGCCTGAGATACTTCGTGAGCGGCAGGCGGGCGAACAGGCTCTTCACCGAGTAGAAGGTCGCCGTGTGGAGCCTCCCCACCAGCCCGCAGACGATGCCCAGGGCGGCGTAGATCAGCAGGCCCCTGGGGTCGGTGAAGTTGTAGGCCAGCCCGCTCCCGAAGATGGGGGTGAACCCCGTGTAAGACGCGAAGATGATGTATCCTATGGGGGAGGCGATGAAGGAGGGTATCAGGGCTTCAACTTCGAAGTCGCCGCCGCTGTAGAGTATCTCTCCCGAGAGTATGGCGCCGCCGAAGGGGGACTTGAAAATGGACCCGATCCCCGCTCCGATTCCCACCGCGACAGCTATGCGCCTGTCCTTGACCGGCAGCTTCAGGACGTCGCCGATGAAAGACCCGAAGCCTGCGGCTATCTGGGCGGTCGGCCCTTCCCTCCCCCCGCTCCCTCCGGAGCCTATTGTGAACGCTGACGCCACCGCCTTGACCAGGGGGATCCTCCGGCGTATCTTCCCATCGTGCCGATGGAAGGCAGCGATGGCCTCGTCCGTCCCGTGCCCCTCGGCTTCGGGGGCGAAGCGATAGACCAGGAAACCAGCGATGAGCCCTCCGATTATCGTCGCGACTGGTATGAGCAGGTAGTCTGGGTGGACGGAGACCGGGGCCGCCCCTTCGCCTGCGGGGTTGGGAGGGAAGAACCCCGTTATCCCGCCCAGCAGGTAGTTGCTCACGCCTTCGATTGCGAGGTAGAATCCGACCGCCCCCGCCCCGGCTATGACGCCGATGAGCAGGCCCACCGTCACCCACTTCGCGAGGTAACCCTGCTGGATGACGCGATTCACCCGCGACATCAATGTCGAACTGCTCAAAATCCGAGGACTCAGCTGCGGGGGGACGCTTCAAAAGAGTTCGCATGTCCGGCGCACCCTTCCGCGCACTGAAGGGGAACCGCGCCCTAGGCTCTGGCCCTTCCTTCTATTCTTCCTGGAACGGGACGCTCAGGGCGTTGGCCATAATCCTGCGCTCGGCGCTCCTCAGGATCTCGCTGAGCGTCGAGGGCTTGACGCCGACCAGCCCGCTCAGGCCAGTGAGGCTGATCTTCCTCGGGAATTCGAAGTACCCCTGAGCTACGGCAGTCGACATTATCTCCTTCTGCCTGTCGGTAAGGGTGGCCTTTCTTTCGAGGGGCGCGACATCCTCGATCTTAGCATCCACCCCTTCCTTTTCGAGTTTCGACAACACCTGCCTGAAATCCCCGGTCTTCCTCACTATGAACTTCCACGATGCGGGCTGAGCATCGGTGTTGAGGGGACACTCGAGGCAGACGATGGCTGCGTCGTTCGACGCCCTGCATGTCACCGGCCTGGAGAGCACGACCAGGAGCGGGACCGAATCTCCCTCCACCTCCCCCTCGACCGCCTGCCTGACTCCCTCCGTCCTGCGGATCTCTGCCACCGCGGCGCGGACGCTCTTGGGCCTTCCCCTGAGTTCGAGGAGGAGCGACATCCCGGTCTTGTTGAACGGTTTGCAGTCTACGATGCCGAGTTTTACGCCGTTAGCTCTTGCTATGCCCTGCAGCTTGTTCTCAGCCTTCACCTGCAGCGTCACCTGTCTCAGCATGGCCGCACGGGTTAGGGTATGGGGGGGATATTTAACGCAGAAAGACGATTCTCAGAACTGGAAATCGCACCCTATGAAGGCGCTCCCTAACAGCTTAGGTGACCTGATCGACGCCTGGGGGCCCCTCGAGCGCCTTGCTTCGCGGGCAATGCAGTCCGCCCCTGAAGAAACGCGCTTCTGGACCTTCCCAGGACGGCTCCGGGAGAAGAGGCGCGGCCCGGGGAGCGCCAGCCCATGGACCTGTCACCAGACGAGCATGGAATCTGGCAGCGGGGCTAGTTGGTGACTCTCGCGATGGGCGCCGGCGACCCCGGGCCGTGCATCCCGACAGCGGCCTTCCGCTCTTCCGATCTGGCGGCATGTTCCTCCCCCGCCCTCCTGGCCGCCTCGTACACCGAAAGGACTTCGAAGAAGACCCTGTGCGAGGTGAGCAGCCTGAGCCCGAAACCCCATTCTCCACACGCCGCCCTCACCTCCTCCACGTCCATGGCTCCGTTGACGAGGAAGACCACCTTCCCGTCCCCCTTCACGACGCGGAAGGCCTCCGATAGGAACGCTCTGGGCACCTCCAGCCGCCTCCCGCCCTCGACGGCTACGTCCCCAGTCTCGTCTCCTTCTAGGTATGGAGGGTTGAACGTCACCAGGTCGAAGGATCCGCTGCGCAGGCATGCGGCCCGGTCTGCGAGGACGAAGTCTGACTTCTCCCTCCAGTCTGCCATAGAAGGCCTTACTACGTCTGTGCCTACCACGATCTCGAATCCCTTCGCCAGCGCGATGAGGTTCCCTCCGTTCCCCGCGCCTATCTCCAGGCAGCTCTTTCCCGAGTAGCCGACCAGAGCCGCCCTCAGGAGGGCAGAGTCCTCTGAAGCGAGATAGGGCCCCTCGCTCATTCGGTCAGTCCGTCGGCCTTGAAGGACTTGTACTCGTCGGGGGTGAGCACCTGGGTAATGTTCTGGGTGGTGTAGAAGTACGCCGGCGTCCCATCCGGCGACGTGGCGAGGCTGTTGTCCGGGTTCTGGAGCCTGTACACCTTCACCATGGCTGGCTTTATCCCGAGCACAGTTCCGTCGTCCAAGGCGTAGTAGCTGAACCTCTCCTGCAGCGGTTTGAACCCAACGAGCTTGCCCTTTGGTTGCGGCGAAGGTATCATAGGTTGCCTTCACCCGGGGGCGTTAAAAGGTGCACTGGCCACCAGCTTCTGGACCCCTGAGCTGTACTGGGCCGCCTTCTTCGGCGCCTCAGCGACGTCCGCCGGGACCCCGAGCCGGACCGCCGCCCTCCTCAGGACCGCCTTCCTGACTCCGCCCATCAGCTTGTAGGACATCGGGATGGACGCGGCATAGCCAGCGAGCTCTTCGAAGGGGATCCTGGGTTCGACCCACCTGGAGCACGCCTTCACGTCCCTAACCCTCCCCCTGATGGAGTACTGCTTCAGGTCCGCATCCATCATGGATCTTGCAGCCTCCGGGCCACCTTCGCCCATCGCTGCCGCGTACTTCGCGTAGCCCCCGAACAGCTCGTCAGCGAGCTGGCCGAGGAGGATAACGCGAGCCCCGGCATCCCTCGCGGTCCTGGAGACGGCTGAGTACAGGCACCAGAGGCTCCTGTCCATCAGGGTAGCCTCGAACGGGAGGTCGACTCCGGCAAGCTCTGCCGCCACGACTTCGGGGGTGAGCCGAGTAGTCACCAGGTCGACGCCCAGGGAGTCCGCCGCCCCGCGGGCGCGGAGCGCGTCCCCGGAGCCGTCAGCGCTTCCGGTGCACGCGATCACCCGAGCCTCCGCCGCGGCGCACTTCGCCACGACCGAGCTGTCCAGCCCTCCTGAGAATGCGACCGCCACGGTTTCCTCGACCCCGACGGCCTTTGCCACCGCGGCCCTCACGCGGCTCGCGAGCTCGTCGGCGGCTTGGTCGAGGCCGCCCAGGCTCAGTGCCTCTTCACCTGTTCCTTGATCTTCCTCGCGACCGACGCCCCCACCTTGTCCACCATGGCAAGCTTCTCGGCGGGCGCCTCCTTCAGATCCTCGAGCGTCCTGAACCCGGCCGAGTACGGGCGCGCGCCCTCACC
>JAJZOO010000075.1 GCA_021811485.1 archaeon | reverse complement strand
GTCCGGGGGCTCCGGTTCGCATTCCGTCGGCGGCGATGTCGTCTTCTGTTCGGTGAAGGTTCCCCTCCTGCTCGGGGACGCGCTCGACAGCGAGGGGGACGTGCTCGTCCACTTCGAAAACGCCAGCATAGTCGACTTCCCACCCGAACTCAAGGCCGAAGTCCTTGATGACGACCAGTCCACCCTGAAGCTCGCGCTGGACCCGAAGAAGTGCTTCACCTACTACAGGTTGCTGAAGGAGGTGGCGCTCAACCCTTCTGCCGCTTCTCCCGCCGCCGGTCCTTCCCAGGCGCCGTCCCCCGCCACCGCCGTCATCAACCCCGACCGTTTCATAGGGCGCTATCTGAACTTCGAAGCCAGGTACCCGGTCTCTTCCATGCTCGCCGAGGCCGCCGGCTGCACCCAGCGGCTGAGGTCGCTTGCCCTTGCGGAGTTCAGGAGGAGCGTCGCGAAAGCGAACGGCAGATCCCCCGAGACCCTTGCGATCGAATCGATCTATTTCTCGGACAGGGAGGTCTTCTGCTCCCTTCCCGCCGAAACCAGAAGCCGCGTGAGGGCGCTCGCGCTGAAGACAGCCGTCCTCCCCAGGGACAGAAGCTACGCCGGGGTCGAGGGGGTCCTGCTACCCAGCGAGCTGGGGCGCGACCCGCCGTCCGAGAGAGACGGATGGCAGGCAGCAACGGCGACAGCGGCTAGAGGAGGAGGCAGGTAGAGCAGACATGCCGCTCCAGCGGACAGAAACAGCTGAACTACCTATAGCCGAATGCGAGCCGTACCCCAAGGCCATGATGAGATTCGAGTATGGCCCCGAAGACCCCAACACCGCCGCCCTCGCCGAGAGCATACTCGCCCAAGACCAGCTCCAGAGGGGCAGGGCCGTCCCCAAGCCGGACGGCAAGGGGCACCAAGTCTACATCGGCACCAGGAGGTACTTCGCCATCAAGTCCCTTCAGGGAAAACCTGGCGCGCCCACGGTCTACCGCGCGGAGATAGACTACGGCCTGACCGAGGACGAGATCATCGTCAGGGCCCTCATGGAGAACGAGGAGGGGAAGGGGGAGAGGAAAGCGCTCTCGGTGGAAGAGGAGTTAGCCTACTACAGGGTCCTCCTCCAGGGCAGAAGCGAGGAGCAGGTCGTCTCGATAGGGACGAAGGCGGGGAAGGACACCGCGACGATGGCCAGGAAGATCAGGGTGGCGAGGACCCTCGAGAGCGAAAAGCTCAGGAGGCTCTACGAGGTCGAAAGGAAGAGCGGGTTCAAGTTCAAGCTGGGGCACGCCGAGCAGTTCGCAAAACTCCCCGACGCCAAGACTATGTTCGAGGTGGCCGCCGTCACCGCCAACGGAAGGTTCGACCCCGGAGAAGTAAAGCCAAAAGCGGCACAGGAGCTTGTGAAGAGCATAGCGTGGTATCGCGAGCTGTTTCCGGAGTATGCCGAGGGGGACTCCTCTTCTTCCGGCGATGGCGCAAAGAAGAAGGGCGGCCAGTCGAAGGTGGCCGAGCCGACCCTCACCTTCGTCCAGTGCCCATACTGCGGAGCACAGAACCCCTTCAAGCACAGGGAGAAAGTGACATTCACCTTCCTGGCCGGGCTGAAGAGCGACGGCAGGGTGCAGAAGAGGTCCGTCGAGCCTCTGGGCCTGTACGTCACCCCCGTCGAGTGCATCAACCCCGAGTGCGGCGGCGGGAAGAGGAAGGGGAGGAAGAAGGAGGAGGAATCGACGAGCCAGTTCTGGGCTGCGGTGTTCTTCAAGGACGAAGACGCGGACGGCGGTCAAGAGAAGGCGAGGAGGATTACCCTCATCCAGAGGTACGACTCCGAGGCGGGGGCCATGGCGGTCCTGTCCTCTCTCAGGGGGCGAGCAATGATGGGGGCCATGAGGTTCGACTCGAAGAGCGGGCGCTACATGATCCTTGACGAGAAAGACAGGCTCCTCGAGATGGACGAGCGCTACAGGTTCAGGAAGGCCGGGGACTCCAAAAAGCCACCTGGCGAAAAATAGCAGCATGCAGAGGAGGAAGGTCGAAAGCATGAAGGTGCCAGGCGAGACCAGCCAGACCGGCAAGGCGACGCGAGGTAGCGGGGCGTGCCTCAGAGCCGCTGCCCAGGCGATGCTCGTTTACGGAGGCAACCTGGAGGTCTTCAACCTGACCGACATCGTGACGATGGGGTACGCGGAGACGACCGCGAGGAGGGCGATAAGGGCCCTGCTTGACTGGGGGGCGGTGAGGCAGGCTGCTCCTCACACGTATCTAATCAGCCCGGAGATGAAAGCCGTGTACCTGAAGGAGGCCGCCGTGAGTCAGGCGAGGGCCAGGATACTGCTCTTCGAGGCGTTCGGCATGGAGAGGTGGGACGAAAGACGGGTGGATTCCTTCCTTGAAGGGTTCAAGGAGCTCTGGAAGAAGCGTGCCGCCGAAGGGGCGTCCGACGGAGGGACGGCACGCGTTTCGTCGCCGCCACATGCTGACTGCTAGAATCTTACCGCCACATGCTGGCGGCTCGAACAGAATGGGCGTTTCTCTCGACTTGGGGAGACACAGCCCTACCGGTCGACTTTCGGGCGAGGCTTTTATCGTCGGTGTGACACTCCTTGCATGTCCTTCGGGCCAACCGCGAGGTGCTTCTTCTGCGGGAGTCTCTATTACGTCGAGAAGCTGGCTTCGCACGAAATCATCTGCTCGATGAGGCCCAAGCGGCTCACCGTGAAGAGGGCAGTTGCGACGGCACTCGAGTCCCATCCTGGGGCTTCGAGGGACAGGGCGATGCTCGTCAGGCTGGTCTGGCAGGTCAGGGATGCCTACAGGACCGAGCAACCCTTCGTCCACCTGACGGACCCAAGGCTGATTCTAGGGGTCCCTCTGCCTCGCAGGAAAAGGTAGCCCTCGTTATTATCCCGCAACCGCTTCCTGCCCATGCAATCCACCGAGAGCGAAGCCTCGGAAATCCCGGCCATGCTCGACAGGCTCGGCGTAGCCTCGCCCCGGGCCAGATGGGCGGCCTCGAACATCTACATCGGGGCCAGGAGCATCCGAGGGGAATCGCTCCGGGGGCTCCAGGCCGCGGCGGTCTACGCCTCTTGCAGGCTCCTCGGGGTCCCGAGGACCCTGAGGGAGGTGGGGTCGGCATGCGGAGTGAAGGCCGGGGAGGTGGCAAGGATCTACAGGAAGATCCTGCTGCTCGAGACGGACCTGATGGTGCCCGCCCCGGACCCCGCCTCGTTTGTCCCTGACATTGCGAAGAGGGCGATGCTGGGCTCGGACGTCGAGAAACGAGCCATCGAAATCCTGTCGGCCATGAAGGAAGCCCACGTCGGCGAGGGGAGGGCTCCGACGGTGGTCGCAGCGGCAGTCCTTTACCAGGCCTACTCTGAGTCGCACCCTTGGAATCCGAGCCTCCGAGCCGAGGGGCAGAAGAGCCAGAAGAGCATAGCGGACGCCGCCGGGGTGACCGACGTCTCGGTCAGGATCCAGCTCCGATGGATCCGCCTGCTGCTGGACGGCGGCAGATAGTGCGTGGGTGGGAGAGGTTGTCACCGGGGAGACCCTTCACGGCCAAGGAGGCCAAGCTGCTGCAGGCTCTCGGGAGCGGGCCCAGGCGCTACACGGACCTCCTGCGGGCTGGGGGGTACGGGAGCAAGGGCCTGGCGCTCGCGCTGGCGCGCCTCCGGGCCGCGGGCCTCGTGGCAAGGGACGGGCGGGGGAAGAACAGCATTTACCGGCTCACGGACGAGGGCTGGAAGCAAGCTCTCAGGCTGTGGATGGTGGGGGAGTTGGAGGCATTCTCCGAAGAAGCCACCTACGATGAGCTCAGAGGGACGGCAGAACGAATGTACTCCGTGCTGCTATCTGAGCGCAGGGCCGAGAAACGCGTTAATGGCGGTCATGAACCGGGCGCGGCGCAAATGTCCCAGGAAGAC
>JAJZOO010000074.1 GCA_021811485.1 archaeon | reverse complement strand
CCGGAGGGCCCTGCAATGGCCAGGTGAGAGGAGTCAAAGAGCATCGCCTCCAGGAGCGCCTGGGCTGTCTGGGGGTCCGGGGTCACCCCCTTGCGCTCGAAGAGCCCGCAGACCACCTCAGCGGCCGAGGTCGCCGCCTCTTCAACGATTGCGTGGCCGTAGAGGTCCCCTCCCCTGTGCGGGTGGTGGTCCACGAGGACCTTCACCCCCGGGCTCGCCCTGAACTTCTCCTTCCACTCGTTCAGCAGCTCTTCGTCCCCCACGTCCACGGCGACGTAGAGGTCGTAGTCCCCCCCGCTCCCCTCGGCGATTCTGTGGGGGAACTTCGCGCTGAGCTTCTGGGTCAGGGTCGTCATCCCCCCCGGCGTAGCAATGTGGACCTCGCAACCGGGGGCCAGGGCTCCGATGAGCGTGGAGAGGGCGTAGGCCGAGAGGTAGGCGTCCGCATCGGCGTTCCTATGGCAGACTACGGCCGCCTTCCTGAGGACCGAGGGCTCTAGGAAGGGGAATTCTTCCGGTTTCGCTTCAAGGGCCAAGGGTCGCCACGGTCTATGCGTCCCCGGGCGGCTGCTGCTGCGCCTGCGGCGGCCTCGCCTTCACGGCCTCGTCTATCTTGGTCTGGAGGTCCTTGAGGCTCTCCCTGAACCTCGACTCCTGCTTCGCCAGGACCATCTTCCTGGTGTTTGCCAGCTCCTTCTTCTCATTGAGCTCCTTCACCACGTCCTCCTTCTTGGTCTTGATCAGCAGGTTCCCCGCGAACTTGTACACCGCCTCCGAGTCCGTCGCTTTGCCGAGCTCCTCCTGCGCCTTCTCCGTCTCGCTTAGCTCGAGCTCGACCTGCTGCTTCTGGGCCAGCACGGCCTGCAGGTTCTGTTGCGCCTGGTCGTACCTCGCGAGCTGCTCTCGGAGGAGCGGCGGAAGTTCTGGTTGGCTCAACTTTCGGACCAGCGACCCCTGTCTCTACTTAAAGCCTTTCGACGCAGATTCGACGGATCTCACCTGCTCGAGGACCGCCCTCGCCTTCTCCGCCACATCCCCGGGCCCATCCCCTTCGATGCTCACTACGCACAGGCCCCCCCTGACGACCGCTGAGGGGACCTTCTCGGCTATCTTCGCGGCGGTCCGCCTGTCGGCTCGGAAAGTGATCTTCAGCCCGACTGACTCGATGGGGCTATCTCGACTTCGCCTGCGCGAGCTCATAGGCCCCTCCGGCCACGGTGTAGCCGCAGGACTTGCACTTCCAGATGCCTGAAGAGCTCCGGGCGAGCTTCATGCTCGCGCACGACGGGCACTCCCTCGCTTGCTTCAGGGTTCTCCAGACCCTGGCGTACCTCTTCCTGAGGGTGCCGCCGTACTTCGCGCCCAGGCCCTTTAGGCTCTCGTTTGCCTTCGGCACTACCTGGTCGCCTCCAGTATCTGGGCCCTGATCGCCTTGCCGACCTTGATGGAGGTGTCCGCCGCCTGGAGCACCTGCTCCGGGGTGATGGTGCTAGCCTCGCCCTTCTGGCTGGCGCAGATGTTCCCGTCGTCGTCCGTGGTGATGGTGATCCTCATGTCCATTGACCCTTCCTCCTCGGCGCTGGGGTCGACCACCAGCCTGTCGCCTATCCTGGCTACTGTCACCGACACGGGGTTCCTCTCTACAGGGACGGGGATCAGCTCGTCGGTCGTCTCGACCTTGTCGTCCTTGACCACGTACTTCTTCATCTTGGCGGTCCTGAGGGCGGACACCACGGCGTAGCTGGTTGCGTCGAACAGGTTCCCGTCGACGTTCATGACGTTGCAGTCTACGAACACTGCGATGACCGACTTCCCCGGGATCAGGCTGAGCTTGCTCATGTCGACCATCTCAGACTCGCGTATCCCTCTGTCCGTCACCCTCGCCAGCTCGATGGCGTCCTCGCTGGGTGGCCCCGCCTCGGCGTAGGGGGATGACAAGGGGAGTATCTCGGCGTTGACCATCAGTATCCCCTTGTCCGGCGTGTCAGGGAAGGGGATCCCCGTGGCTATCTTCACCCCTGCTATGACCTGAGTGTTCCCCAGGGTCACCCTGGCCGAGCCGTTGGCCTTCGGAATGACGCCTGTCTCGATCTTCAGCTCCCTGGGCTGGTCGAGGCCCCTCCCGTCGAGACGTTTCCCGTTGGCCAGGAGCTGCACCATCTGCGCCTTCCTGATCGTCTCTACCACATAGTTCTTCTTCATCGACATCTACTCGGCCGCCTCCTCTACTTCGGTCGACTGCGCTTCGCCGCCGAAGAACCTCGTCGTCAGAGCTTCCCTCTGCATCTGGTAGATCTCCTTCCCCTTCTCGATGGCAAGCTCGAATGCCTTCTGGAAGTTCTCCCGCGTGTAGACCCCGTCCACCTGGAGGAGCCCCACCTGGCCGAGGTTCGGCATTATGGCCACGGGCATGTCTCCATTCCCTTCCTTATCCTCGGTGTCGTCGAGGTCAGAGACCACCTGCTCTCCGATGAGGCCGCAGGAGCACCCGACCACGAGGTCGCGCATGTTGATCCCCGCGTCAGCCAGGGCCAGCGACGCCGCCGTGATTCCGGCGACCCTCGACCCTCCGTCCGACTGGAGCACCTCGACCCACACCTCGATGGCAGTCCTCGGGTAGTCTTCCACTATCACCGCCGGCACCAGCGCCTCCCTGATCACCTTCGAGATTTCAATCTCCCTCCTCGACGGCGCCGGGTTCTTCCTCTCGTCAACGGAGAAGGGGGCCATGTGGTACCTGCACCTCAGCAGCGCCCTGTCCGGGAGCACCTGGTGCTTGGGGTGCACCTCCTTCGGCCCGTACACCGCGGCCATGATCTTGTTCTTCCCCCACTCGATGTAGGCTGACCCGTCGGCGTTCTTCATTATGCCCACCTGCAGCTTTATGGGCCTGAGCTCGTTCCACTTCCTCCCGTCGAGCCGGATCCCGTGCTCGTCTATGAGCTTCTTCTTAGTTCCCGCCAACTGCGCTCCCTCCCAGAGCCTCCTCCACCTTCGACATCAGATCCGGCGCGTGGGTCTCCTCCTCCACGAGCATGATGGCCTTCACTGCTTTCATGATGCCTTCAGGGCTCCCGTCCACGACCACCACTCCGTTCTGGCCCACCCTGACGTCGCACCCCGTCCTCTCGCTGATTAGGTTGATCATCGCACCTCTTCTCCCGATTACTCGGGGGACCTTCGTTGGTGATATCTTAACGATTTCCCCTGACTCTATCTTCCCGTAGCCCTGGCCCCTGATGCTCAGCTGAGGGTCCCTGGACCTCTCGGAGGTCTCTATCCTTGTCCCGATGATGTCGCCCACCCTGAACTTGCTCGACAGGTCGTGGGTCGCGGGGGAGAAGTCCCTCCCGAAGACGAATGAGGCGGGGAGGAATCCGTCGAAGCACGAGTTGATGTCCACCACCCACCCGAACCCGTTGATGTCCACCACCTTGCCTATCACCTCGTCGTCGGTGTGCGGGAGGTAAGGCCCGGTGAGGGGGTTGAGCTTGATCTCGTCCCTCAGCACCTCTGCGACCCCCACCCTGAGGGCCACATACTCGTCTCCGTGCTTCTCGATGTAACTCCCGTAGCGGTAGTTCCCCTTGGCTACGACGTCTCCCGGGATTACCTGTTTCCTTTGTATCATTGGCATCTCTATTTCACCACTGTGACCTGAGCGGCCCCCTTCGTGGTCGAGCCGAGGCGGTCCAGCAGGCCGGGCTGTCCGCCGGCGGGTATTTCTACTATTGCGGAGAGCGTCCCGTCGGCCAGCCAGTCCTCCTTGACTATCTCGCCGTAGTTCTTCATGACCCCGATGGCCTGGCCGGTGTACTGGGCAGCCACCTTCACCTGTAGCCTGACCTTCTCCGACTTCAGCGGAAGTATGGTCCTCAATGCGTCCACCACAGTCTTCATCTGCTCGTTGGCGTCCTGGAACGGGTCAACCGACACCCGGGCCTCCAGCATAGCCTGGTCTATCCTCGTCGCG
>JAJZOO010000073.1 GCA_021811485.1 archaeon | reverse complement strand
GGCAGAAGTTATCGGTCGGGCACTTGCCGGACTTCGTGAAGTTTCCGACGCTCGTGCCTGAGGTGTAGCTGTTGCCCTGGTCGTCGACCACCGAGATGCTGAAGGTGCCGAGCTTGGTGATGAATAAGTTGGACTGAGCCGCTGTCCCCTGGGCTTGGGCCGCCGGAGTCACTCCGGTGCTCTGGACCTGGAACCATTCGCTGACGTAGTTGGTGAGGGTGACTTCCACGTTGAGCATGGCCCCAACGGGGTATTCGAGATTCGTGGTGAAGGTCCCTGCAGAGGAGGCCGTCCCGGTGTCTGACTTTGTCAGGCCCGAGTACGTTATGCCGCCGATCTGCGTGCCCTTCTGTGGGTAGACGCTCACGGTGGCGGCCTGACCGCCGCCCGCGAGGAGGTCCTGTATGTCGAACTGTATCTTGCCGGCCACGTTCCCGCTCGTGTTGGCTGGCGTCGATGGGCTGTGCTGGACGCTGAGGCTGAGATAGCCGCCCTGGTATGCGAAGGCAACCAGGACTATCAGGAGGAGTACGCCGAGGATTGTCGCATTGGATGCGCCGCGTCGCGTGTGCATTTTCAGCTGTGGATGGCCTGTGAGAGCACTTAACGGTGTGGCTCCGGATGCAACCAATCACCCACACCGTTAAACTCCGCAGCCCCGTGGTATAACTCGTGGGAGAAAGGCGCCGCGTCGTCTCGTTCCTCAAGGACGAATCCATCCAGCGCTTCCTCTCGGACGATTCGCTCCTGAAGCTCTTCAGGAGGAACTTCCGCGTCCTCAAGGTCCTGCACGTGGGGAGGTCCTCGCGGGCCATAGTCCTCGACGACTGGCAGGCACACATCCCCGACAAGACCCACCACGCCACCTTCTTCGCCGACGAGGCTCTCCTTGGGGCCCTCCTTCAGCGGGGGTTCTTCGCGGAGCAGTGCGTCGCCGTGTCGGTCTTCTTCGACGCGGGCGAGGCCGAGGACGTGAAGGAACAGATGGCCTCCCTTCCGCGGGTCAGCGTAGGAGCGATGATCTTCTCTTGAGGTCGTGGCTCGGGCGGGCGGCACCCCGTCCGTTCGTCGGGCTGGTGTTCGGCGTCCTGACCTTCGAGGCCCTCTACGTCCTGCTTCCCCTGGCCCTCGGCAGCCAAGGCGTCTCCTATTCCTCGGTCCCTTCCTGGCTCTCGCCCTTCCTCTCGTGGGGGCTCCCCCTGATAGCTGCGGCGTCCATCGCCTACTCGCTGGGCATCCCGTCCAGGAGGGCCATGGCCTCCGCGCGCAGGGCGAAGGAGGACAGGGAGCTCGCACTCCGCATGGAGGTCGACCAGCTGAAGGAGGAGCTAAGGAAGGTCAAGGCCGGCGACGTCTCCGACCCTGGAAAGGCGAGGGAGACGGGCCTGGTGCCCGAGCCTACGAGCGCCCAGAAGCGCGACTGGTACTCCGAGGGACGCAAGGTCTGGGAGAAGATCTGAGATGGCCAGCATCCCCGGCATGAGCAAGCAGGACGAGATCCAGATAGCGTCCATGGCGATGGGGATAGTCATCCTCGAGGTCGGACTCACGTACTTCCCGAAGTACTCCGGGGTCCTTCTCCCCGTCGTGTTCGTGCCCTTCGTCGCGTCCATGTTCGTCGTCGGGTGGTGGACCAAGATGAAGAGCGCGAGCGCAGGGGAGGCGACGAACGTCTGGAACTATCCGAGCCGCGAGCCGACCCTGCATCTCTTCCACGTCAAGCCGGACGAGCCCGTCCCCATCGACGGGAAGCCGGGGAAGCTGAGATACCCTGTGAGGTTCAAGGACGGGGAAGAGTTCACTCACCGCAGGTACGGTAAGAAGAAGAAGATCTACGTCGACGTGTGGGGGCTGTGGGAGGAAGTCGTCAAGCCCGACCTGGGGTTCACGACGTATCACGGGATCGAGACGGAGCACAACCATGTCGACAGGGTCGTCTACTACGAGAAGAGGCCGGTGGTGGAGGACGGCGAGATAATCCCGATCTACGACCTTGTGGTGGGCACCGGGAACGTCCGAGCCATCGACATTCTGGTCGACGCGGTCATGACGAAGGCCGGGAGGGACTACGACGGAGACGTCGTCGCGCTCCTGGAATCGTTGACGCCAAATCAAGGCCAGCAGGACGCCTCGAAAGGGGGAGAGGAGCTTGAGCGACAAACAGCGCAAGGAACGACAGCCTAAGCCCGCTCCCGAACAGGACCCGAGGACCCACTCCAGGGAGATATGGGGCAAGTTCCAGGAGAAGCTCGTCATACTGAAGGGGTTCCAGTCGGAGCTCAGCGGCAGGCTGCAGGGGGCGACCCGGGGCTCCTCCTATGCCAACCAGCTGGAGCTCGCCTACGACGAGCGGTTCGGGGGGGAGCAGGCGGTCAAGGACGCCCTCTTCTCCAGGCACTTCAGCTTCAAGCAGGCGATCCCCTTCGCCATCCTGGGGGCGGTCGCCCTGCTCTACTACACCCACGAGGGGGCCGTCGACAACGCGCTCTACTGGGGACAGGCGAACGTCATCTTCCTGGCGCTGCTGGCCGTCCTGGCGTACGCCGGCGTCCGCTCGATGGGGCTGCTGAAGAGGTGAGGGTCAACTGACAGACACTAAGCTGGAGGAGGTCCTCGCGGAGATCTTCAAGCTCGGGGAGGAAGACAGGGAGGAATCCCCCCAGCTCCCCGGACGGCCTGCCGAGGACGAGGACTCCCACTACCACCAGGGCCTCGAGAACAACCAGGACGCGGGCGAGACCGAGGAGGGGATGGCCCAGGCGTTCGGCGGGATAAACAAGAAGGTCCCAGGGGTCTGGCAGGTCTTCCGTATGAAAAACTACCGCGTCGTGGACCACCAGAGAGGCATAGACAGGGGGCTCGCCAGGATGGGGCCGAAGACCAGGATCCCCGTGATGCAGCTGGCCCTCCTCGTTTCCGGGACGGTCCTTGCGTACTCCGCGCTTTCCAACCAGGTCCTCGTGGCGACGGTCGGCGCATCGCTCCAATCCCTGACCGCGCAGCTCGAGGTCCTCGGGGTCGTCGCGGCCGTCACAGCCGTCTTCGTGCTCCTGTTCAGGAGCGGGAGGCTGGGCCGGAGGGGGAAGGCCTAGTTGAGCTCCCAGCTGGGGAAGGCGCAGGAGGCCCTGAAGACGGCACTGTCCGAGCAAGCCAAGTCGGGGACTTCGCGCCAGAATTCTCTACAGAAGCTGGGGATCAACCTCGAGAAGACGAAGCGCTTCGACCTCCGAGTCGTGGTCTGGGTCCTGGCCGACGACGTCATGCAGAACAGGGCGATAAAGGTCGAGTCCAGGATAAAGATAGGCATCAAGGCGCTCAACGCCGTCGCAGTCCCTTACCTGATGGCCATGGATGACTCAGGGGCCCGGGAGGTGCTGAAGCATTACCGTATGCTCCTGGCGGAGTGGGCCGACAAGCGCAGGGAGCTCTACGAAGAGCCTGACGAGTACACCATCGTCAAGAACCGCGAGACGGTCCGGAAGAGGGTCACAGCCTGGGCTGAGCGGAACCTCATCCCCTGGATGGAGAAGATCGCGGACGCCTCGTGGGGTAAGGCGAACGTCGAGCCGGAGCTGCCCATCGTCATCGACCAGCCTCCTCAGCAGACTCAGAATCCCTACTCTCTCCTTGGGTCCAACATGATAGACCAGTCGACTCTCGACGCAGTGGCGAAGCTCGCCGCTGCCCAGTGATCTCCCGTGTCCCTGCGTCAGGCCGTGATGATGGAGCCGATAAACTGGCTCCAAAGACGCGCCGCGAAGCCCGAGGATTTCCGGGACCCGGATGACTTCATCGACTTTTCTCTCCCCTGGGCGTTCTATAACGTCGGCGATGTCGACACCGGAAAGATGGCAGCCGACATCGCCGAAGCCACGGGATACCTCGAAGAGAACGAACATTACAGAGCCGTCGATGTCTTCGGGTCCGACAACGATTCCGAGAGCCTCATCTGGGGAGTCTCCGACTACAAGGATGAAGTCGCCTATCA
>JAJZOO010000072.1 GCA_021811485.1 archaeon | reverse complement strand
AGAGTTACGCCGGGCTGCATCCAAGGACGCCTAGAGTAACTTCAGGAACTTCTCGCGCGTCAACCCTGTCTGTTCGATTATGTCCATTAGAGTAGACCTGTTGATTTCAGGGTGCATCGGGACCACCGTTCGCCTTCCGTCCGGGTGTCTGAGGAAAACGTGGCTCCCCCTCTGGCGAACAGGCTCGAAACCTATCCTCGAAAGTGCTTTGACGACCTCCCTGCCCGAAGTGACCGGCAGCCTAGGCGTTGACGGTCAGCTCGACCAGTTTGCCATGAGCCTTGCTGGCGCTCTGTCTGCGCTCATCCAAAACGAGCTCGACCGCTTCTCTGATGTTCTTTAGAGCCTCGGCTTCGGTCCTCCCCTGGCTAATCGCTTCAGGTAGTTCGACACAACGGGCCGCGAACCACTGAGAGTCAGGGTCTTTGACGATGCTTACGGTGAATTTGCGTCTTTCAGACATCGATTCGAACGGGTTTCATGCCGGGTATAAACCTAGTGTCCGCGTCCTGACTGTCCAGGTCAGATCTTTGGTCGTGCGAAGACACCCTGGCGTAGACAGCCTCATTTCTTTGTTCGGCGATGCTCATCAGGCGCCTGATCTCAGACTCGGGCACCCTCCTCCTTCCAGTCGGGGGCCTGAGGCACCTGATTCTCCCCTGCCTGTCCCAGGCCTGTATCGTGTGGGTGGTCACCCCGAGCGTCTCCTCCGCTTTCTTCGGGCTGTAGCTGCGCTCCAAGCTGTTTTGATATCTAAATACACATTGACATGTGTTATCTGTTAGCCGCTACGAACCCTTCCGCCTGGACAGCGCCCGTGCTATCTCCTCCTCGGCGTCGGCCATGGAGTATTTCAGCCCCACGTTCCTCCTCCTGAGCTCGTCCAGGAACTCCCAGAGGGACACCCCTGCGACCTCCGACGCCTTCCCCAGCGACGCCCTCCCCTTGACGTAGCGGTCGGCCGCGATATCCATCTTCGTCTCTGCGAGCCCTTTGTCTATGAGGGCCCTGAGCAGCGTGGACTTGTCCTCCCCCGTCAGCCGCTGCAGCTCCTCCAGCGCCTTCTTCATCTCGGCCGGCACCACGAACGAGATCCTTTCACCCAAGCTCTCGCCCCTTCTCCAGGTACAGCTGGACCACGTCCGCCCCTATCCACCCCTGGGAGCCGTACTCCTTCACGTTCCTCTGGTACTCGCCCGGCTCCATGGCCCCGCCCACCCTCATCTCCAGCATCAGCCCGAGCGTGGTCACCGTCTCGACGCCGTAAAGCCTCGACGCGGCCCTCCCCTTCTGGTCGTCCATGAACAGCCGCTCCTTCCTTTCGAGGGCGAGCGCGATGGCTTCCGCCTCCCCCCTCCCGAGCCCCTCGCTCAACGAGTCTGCGACTTCCAGCGACCTCTTCGACAGCGGCGACGTCACGAGCCACCCGTCAGCCTCGAGCTTCTCCAGGGCCGGCGCGTCAGGGAACCCCTCCTTCGCACCTGCCTCTATGGTCTCACGCCTGACCGCGTCAGGGATGAAGACGCTGCCGAAGGTCGTCTGGGCGAACCTGAGCTTCCCGAGTCTTGACATGTGTATCAGGGGGCTCGCGTTGCTCACAGGCATGCCGGGAGAGTTGGCCGCCTTCTCTTTATGTATTACGCCGTAAGAAAACATAATACGGGAAGGCGTCGGCGAAGCTCGCCTGCGCCTCCCGGCGTACGGCGACGGCTGGAGAAGGAAGGACGGGGCGGGGGGTGACGTTGTTTGGATGGTTGACGGGCGCTTCGATTGCTGATTTCCCGAACGAAATTGCATCCGGAACTGGACATCGACAAGAGAAGCGACATCACCGGGGCGGAGAGATGTAACTCTTAAATC
The DNA here is from genome assembly GCA_021811485.1 of archaeon. GTDB lineage: Archaea > Thermoproteota > Nitrososphaeria > Nitrososphaerales > Gagatemarchaeaceae > UBA183. The sequence continues at coordinate 2,356 of JAJZOO010000072.1, read as the reverse complement.
TCGAACACGCACATATACACATGGTATGGGAACGAGGAACATCTCCATATCGGACGAGGCCTACGAGAGGCTGAAGTCCCTCAAACGACCGGGGGAGAGCTTCACGGAGCTCATCGGGAGGATGACCGGGAGTCGGGGGGTGGTCGACCTGGCGGGGCTACTCACGAGGGCCGAAGGCCTTGAGATGAAGAGGAGGGTGTCCGAGCTGAGAAGGGCGAGCTCCCAGCGCATGGCTGAGGCGTCAGAGGGGGCGGGCTGAACCTGCTCGCCGACACCACGTTCCTGATAGACGTCATGATGAACGACGGCAAAGGGGAGGGAGCTGGCAGACGCCTCCTCTCCCCTGCTTGTGGGGGCCCCATCGGTCTTCGAGCTGTACGTGGGGGTGGGCCTGAGCTCGAGGTCGCCGGAAGAGAAGAGGAAGGTCGAAGAGGCGCTCGACTCCCTCGTCCAGCTCCCTCTGGACCAGGACTCCGCGAGGCGGGCCGGCATCAACTACGCCCAGAAGTCGCGGGAGGGGAGGAAGATCGACCCCGAGGACGCGATGATCGCAGGCATCGCCGTGGAGAACGGGCAGGCGGTGCTCACGAGGAACCGACGCGACTTCGCAGGGATCCCCGACCTGAAGGTCGAAACGTACTGAACCGGGGCGCCTCTCCTCGACGCGGTCTGCCTGCCGCCAGTGGTCTTGCCCGACGGCGGCGCGTCAGTCTTCCGCCTCTGCCCACTCCCTCAGCAGCCTCTCGCAGGATCTGAGGTTCTTGCCGGCCCCTTCGAACGCTTCGGGTGCATACTCCTTGAAATGGCCCCTGTCGAGGGCCGTCTCGTAGCTGTACCCCGCCAGTATCCTCAGCTCAGCTAGCTTCGAGATCAGCGAGCCCAGCGCCTCCGCTTCCTCCTTGAACCACCCCGGCGCGGCAGGAGCCTTCGAGAGAGATACGAAAGGCCCGGCGACGTCGTGCTGCTTCGGGAACTCCCTCCCTGCCAGCAGCAGCACGGCCTTGGCGGAGAACTCGACCGCCATCTGTGAGCTGTACACGACGTCGTCCCATCTCCCGTCGGCCAACGCCCGCGACGCGCCCTGCAACCAGTCGTGGGCCCTGGCGATCGCCCTTGCCGCGACCTTCCGCCTATCGAACGACATGGGGCTCACCGAAGACCCAGCTTCTCGTCCCGTCCGGGAGGACCTCCCGACGGACGCCCTCCCGTTCCCCCCAGCCTTTCGCAGCCTTCAGAAAGCGTGCCACTGTCCCGTCCCTGTCGAAGAGGACTATCCCGTCGAAAGCCACGTCCAAGAGGAAGGCGCTCATCCTGGACAGCTCGCCTGGCGCCAGGGGCACGTTTTGGATGATGGGCCAGTGCCCCCTCCTGACAGCCTCGGCGTACTCTGCAGTGCTGGCGAGCTCGAGCTTCAGCTTCCCCAGCTCGTCAGCCCTCTCCCACGTCCTTTTCCTCTCCCATCCTTCTCGAACGACAAGCAGGTCGACGTCGCTGTCCTTGGCCCACCTTCCCGTGGCGACCGAGCCGAACAGGACCAGGCCGACAAGGGACTCGCCGTACTCCTTGAGCAACGCCTCGCAGTACTTCTTTATGACTGGCGCCAGGCCAGCGTGCGGTATCCTGTCCAGGTTCGTCAGCTGGGGCCCCTTCCGGGTTGCTAGCACGTACCTCTCCAGGGCGCCCAGGGCTTCCTCTCCAGGAGGGGTGAGGGAATAGCGCCCGTCTTTGTGGAGGACGAGGCCCAGGGCCTCGAGCATCTTGAGCTTGGAGGCGAGGGTCTTGGAATTCGGGACCGTGCTCTTGAGCGAGGTGAAACTGGCAGCTTTGGCAGCCTTGATTCGGCTGATTAACCTGAAGGCCCTTTCGTCGATCAATGTCCTTGGTCAGTGTACAGATGCATATTAACAGTTTCCTTCAGGTAACTGTCGCTGGAGCAAGACAGCCTCCTGACGCGCGGACCCGCAACGGTCGGTCTGTTGCTTCGGTGTGAATTGGAAGTGTTCGTGCTGAACCACCAACCGATTGCGGCCTGGGATTCTACGGGAAGAGGCACGGCGGCAAATGGATCGACGTCTGCTTCAAGAAGACGGCTGAGGTTCCACAGGCAGGGGCTGGTTGCGCAAGGGGGGCCCGGACTCCTGGCACGCCTGCGCCCCGAGGCACTCCTTCTCCACCGAGCGCGCCCATGCAGAGGTCAACAGGGAAGTGCGGGAGTTCTGGATGGGACACGTCTCAGCCATCTCCTGGGTCTACCGGCGCCCGGAGCTCCACGAAGAGGACTTCGTCCAGGAGTATTCGAAGGTCGAGCCTTGCCTGAGCCTGAACCCCTCGGAGATACTGGCAGAGGCCAGGGTCA
>JAJZOO010000071.1 GCA_021811485.1 archaeon | reverse complement strand
AAATCGGGCCCGTAGCGCAGATCGTCTTCGAGCGAAGTACGGATAGCGCGGCAGACTCGTCGAGACCGAGCCTCCTATCCTCCCGAAGATAGCTGTAGTGAGCCGTGCGCTCGCAGAGGTCGTGCGTTCAAATCGCACCGGGCCCGCCTTCTAAAACAGGCTCTCGTCTGAGCGGGAGACGCAATGGGCCCGAAGCGGTACGGTCAGCGGTCGGGCCGAGATAGTTTCACTCCTTTCCTCGTTGCTGACAGATGGCAGTCCCGTCCGTCGCGAGCAAAGCGTCGGCCGGCGCGCAAACACAGTTGCCGCGAAGCTCCTGGTAGAGCGGATCGTCGTGCGCCCCCAAGCTCTCGCCCCCGCCATCCGGACGGAGGCGCTCCGCCATCGCAGCTTGACGGCATGGACCGGTCTGGTTCTAGAATCCCGCCGGGACCCCGTCTCCCCTGACGTCGCAGACCGCCTTCCTGTACCCGGGCGCCACTTCCACAGCCTGGCAGACTCCGGTCCGGCCGGGCATGGGAAGACTCGTGACCTCGAAGCCGGCGGGGACGTCGTATCCGCTCTCCACGAGCAGCTTCCTCCCCCCTCCCCAGAGGAACCGGGGATGGGCGACGTTCGCCTCTGCAGGCATCGAATAGTCGACGGAGTTGGTCACGAAGAGCGCGTGCTGCATCGGGCGATAGTCTCCTCCACTTGCCCCGATGGCGAGATAAGGGGTCCCATCCCGCTCGAGGATGAGCGAAGACAGGGTGTGCAGCGGACGCTTCCTCGGCTCTGCCCTGTTAGGCCCGGAGAGGGCGAAGGCGGAACCCCTGTTGTTCAGGGCTATGCCTACCTCTGGGACGAAGACCCTCGAGCCGAAGTGGTGGAACAGGCTCTGTATCCCTGATACCATGTTCCCCTCCGAATCCGCAATGGAGAACGCAGTGGTGTCGCCGGACCGTATCCTGGAACTGGGAAGGGTTGCGGGTCCCTTCGCTGACATGAAGGAGCTCATGTCGATGCTGACGAACCGGGGGTCTCCTAGCATCTGGTCTCTGCGCCCGTATGCCACGAGCGCCGCCTCCATGGTCTTCTCTATCCTCTCCTTCGAGAGCGGGCCGATGGCTGAAAGGTCGGCTTCAAGCAGCTGCTTGAGTATGAGCAGGCTGGTCGCACCCATGCTGTTGGGAGGCACCTCGTAGACCATGGTCCCCCGATAGTCGAGCACGAGGGGGGAGACCCACTCGGGCTTGAAGTCGGCGAAGTCGGCCCGGGTGCAGGGGACGCCGAGAGATTCGATGGTGGACGCCACCTTCTCCGCGGGCCATCCGGAATAGAAGGCCTCCGGACCGGACCGGGCGATCTCTGCTATCACCTTCCCGAGCGCAGGCTGTCTGATAAGATCTCCCGGGATCGGCGGCCTCCCGCGGGGGGCGAACACCTTCCTGGCGTCTTCCGGAAGTTCCTTGTAAGCGCCCGCAACAGACCTGCATATCCCCTCCCCCGCGGGAAATCCATCTGAGGCAAGGTTGATCGCGGGCTTCAGCAGGTCGCCGAAGTCGAGGGTCCCGAACTTCTTGTGCATCGCCCAGATCCCGGCCGCGTACCCCGGGACGACACAGGTGAGAGGCCCGAAGAGGGGCACCTCTCTGCCGGCCTTTTCCCTGATCAGGTCTGCGGTCAGTCCCGAGGGAGACCATCCGCTGGAGTTCAGGCAGTGGACCTTTCCTGACTTCGCCTCGTACAACATGCCGAAATAGTCCCCACCCAGTCCTCCTGCCGGATGGAACGTCACCGCTAACGCGAAGCTGGTCGCAACGGCGGCGTCGAAGGCGTTTCCGCCCTTTCTCAGTGCGTCGTATCCCGCCATGGTCGCGAGGGGCTGCTCGCTGGCCACGGCCGAACGCCGTCCTACCAACGTCTTGCTGAGGGCCATCGGGGAAACGGTGCTGGGAATCTATTTATAGAACAAGCGGTTTCTATACAACCGTTGGGAGATAACCAGTGAGCCAGTCTGAATTGGACGCCGTGCTCGGAACCGTTGAGAACCCCATCCGAAGGCGGATCATATCAAGGATTAGCGAAGAACCGAACTATCAGCTGCAGCTCTCCAAGGAACTGAAGATCAGCCAGCAGCTGGTGGCGAAGCACCTGGTCACGATGGAGAGGGCAGGGCTCGTCAGCACAATCTCTCAGGACAGCCCTAGGGGGCCCCAGAGGAAGGAGTACCTTTTGAAGAACAGCTTCTCGGTCACCGTGGACCTCGCGCCCAACCTCTTCAGGACCAGGATATTCTCATTCGGGGCGGTCCCAGGAATCGAAGAGACAGACGAACATGCTCAGATGATGACCCAGATCAGCGAGGTCCAGAAGTACCCGGAAGGCGCCGCGCGCATCCGGCCCCTGACTCGGGTCGTCGCCGACGTCGACAGGAAGCTGAAGGAGATGGAGGAAGAGAGGGCTGTGCTACTTTACATAAGGAGCCTCGCGCTAAGGGAAGCCGCTCGGATAACGACCTCCCTCCCTGGGCTAGACAGAAAGAAGGCGCTCCGCTACCTGATGAAGGAAGACGGAGATGACATCCTCTCTATCTGCTCGTCGCTCGGAATCCAGAAACAGGTCGTAGGCGACATCCTCGAAGAGATGGAAGAAGAACTCGGTACCGACTAAAAAGGGATAGAGGAGCGGAAGCTCCTCTACATTCCTAGATTTGGAAAGCTCGCCTGAGGAACCCCAAGTTGGCCTTGGAGGGTCTTGATGCGGGTGGCGTACTCCCTCATGCGGGCGTTGTCACCCTGGACCTTGGCTATTCGGTAGCCCTTCCACGCCTTGCGGAGGGCTCCCCAGACTTGTCCTTTCTGATATTCGGCCATTTGCTTGACCTGCCTTTTCGTCGCTTGTCCGGTATTTTGCGAGCGGAGTCTACGTTAGTTGAGCCAGTAATCAATGGCAGCTACCCGCATGGCTGGCTCAGACGACCGATCGGACCAGGAGCCAGACGTTGCTCGGGTGCTCGGCGATACGCCGCTTTGAGTAGGCCCACCAGTTTCCGCCGTATGGGAGGTACTCCACCACTTCGTAGCCGGAAGCTACTAGTTCGTCCTTCAACTCGTCCCTGATTCCCTTGAGGAACTCGAAACGGAAGCTGGCGTGGCTGGAGTCTGAGAGTGCCTTCGCCCTGTCTATGAGCACGCTGTCGTGGGTGGCGATCGCGAACCCGTCCCCGCTCTCGAACAGAGAGACCATCAGACGGTCGAAGTTCTTCCTGATGTCGTCCTTGGTAGGGAAGACGAAGTCCTGAGGCTCCTTGTACGCCCCTTTCACCAGGCGTATACGGCCGCCGGCGTCCAGGACCGCCTTCACGTCCGCCTCGCTCCGCCGGGCATAGGCCTGGATGGCTATCCCGGTGCCTGGGTGCTTCTGGTGGGCTTCAAGATAGGCTGCCACTGTCTTGCCGGTGAAGGCCGACCCCTCCATATCGATCCAGAGCAGCTGTGACAGCCTTTCGGCGTTCGCAATCATCCTTTCGAGGCGCCCCTTCATTCCGCCCTCGTCGGCGCCCAGTCCCAGCTGGGTAAGTTTCACGGACACGAACCCCTTGACGGCGCTGTCTGCCATAGCCTGCTGGAGTCTGAGGTATTCTTCGACCTGGGCGTCCATGGCCGCTGGGTCCGTGATATCTTCGCCCAGGAAGTTGACGACGACCCCGATCCCTCTGGAGTTGGCGTTCTGGGCGTCCTTGACTGCAGACTGGAGGTCAGGCCCCGCGATCCACTTCTTCGCGACAGGGAGGACCACCAGCTCTTTGAGCCCCATGGACGAGCCGAGGCAGAGAGACCACATATTAACAGTGCACACGAATGCAGGGGGCGAGAATGGCAGCGGGCTCGGCCCTGGCCGGCCGGATGAAGAGGCTGAAGGAGGCCATGCGGAAAGAAAGGCTCCAGGGAGCGGTGTTGGTCCCCGGGCCGAACCTGAAGTACCTCACCGGGGTCGACTCGCTGATGCTCGAGCGCCCGTTCATGCTCCTCGTCCCCGCCGAAGGGGTCCCCCACCTTGTCGCGCCGAAGCTCGAGGCCGGGCCCTACGGAGACGCGCAGCTGCCTGTGAGAGTGCTCGCATGGACGGACTCGGAAGGTCCCGGAGCGGCGGTGAGGGCGGCAGTGGCCGGGGCGGGGCTAGAAGGCGAATGGGGGGTGGAGGGGAGCGCGCCGTACCAATACATCGCGAAGCTGATGGAGGAAGCGTCCCCCAAGTTCAGGAGTGCGGAGCCGGTCCTGCAGGAGATGAGGGAGGTCAAAGACCAGGCAGAGGTGGCCCTGCTCAAGAGGTCC
>JAJZOO010000070.1 GCA_021811485.1 archaeon | reverse complement strand
AAGGATCGGGGTGTCTTTCGATCGGCGATTGGTGGACGCCCTGGACGAACACGTCCAGGCGCTGAAGGAGCTCGGCGTAGACAGGAGCGAGGCCGTCAACGCCATCCTATCGGGGTTTCTGGAAGAATCGGATACCACGGAGGCGGTCTGGGAGGCGGTCAGCAGGCGAAGGATGAAGCGAAGAGAGGGGTGACGCTGTCGGGGCGAGAGAGCGGGCAGGACCGCGACGCGGAACCAGGGGTCGGTTGCTCGCATTGAGGGCGGCGTTGAGCTCGACGAGGAAGACGCGCGCGGGCATATCGTTCGACTCCGGACTGGTCGAGGCCCTTGACGGCCACGCCCAGAAGCTGACCGAACTCCATGTAGACAGGAGTGAGATAGTCAATGCCATACTCGACGACTTCTTCGACGGGAACGGGACCACCGAGTCCGTCTGGAATGCGGTCAGCAAGAGGCGGGTGAAAAGGAGGCCCGGGAAGTAGACGTTGAGGCAGAACAGGCCGGCAATCGTGCCGAAGGCTCTGACGCTCAAACGGTTCTTTGTGCTCGCGTGCGCGCTGGTCTTCCTCGTAGCCGCTTTCGTCCCCGTCTCCTTTGCTGCTTCCTCGGCGGCCACCTACTCGGGGTCTTCGGCCTGCACGACTTCGCAGACCGCCTTCAAGCTCGGCGACACCGTCCACGGCTACGGCAGCGGACTCACGGGTGGACCAGACATAGTCTTCGAATACACATCCGGTGCAACGACCTTCACCAGTTCTACCGTGGCTTTCGCCAGCACGCTGTGCGACGCTACAGGATACGCTCCGGCAACGGCCGGCACGTGGACCCTGACCGTTGCCTCCTGCACGGAGAATGGAAACAGTGGCAATTGCAAATCGGGTAGCATCACCACCCTCGCTACTTCTACGTTCTACATCGACACCGCAACGGTCGCCACCTACAGCAACTCCGCCTGCACGACCTCTGCAAGCAGCTTCAACGCTGGCACCACGATCTATGCGGGTGGGACCGAGACGGGAGGGCCCTTCAGCGTCAACTTCGTCAGCCCGTCATCGACGACGGCGGCATCCGACTCGGTCGCGACTTCGGGCTCCTACTGCGTCAGCTACGCCGTACCTTCGAACGCCCAGACGGGTAACTGGACCGTGACGGTGACAGAGTCGTCCGATTCAGTGGCCGAGCAGATTCAAACGAGCACGCCGACCTTCACCCTCAACGGGGCTGTCCCGGACATCCCGTTCGGCGTGCTGCCGCTGGTCCTGATAGTGCCCGCGCTTTATCTCGTGATGAGGAGGAGCCTTGGTCACTCGTAGGGCGATGAGGCGCTACCTGCCCCTGCTAGTCGTAGCGATAGTGGGGATCGCGGCCGTGGTCGGCGTCGATGGCTTCACAAACCGGACCGAGTCTGCTTACGCCTTCAGCGCCTATTTCCCGCAGCCCGGATACCCGATCGGGAACAACGCCGACGTCCAGCTGCAGATCAACTACACGGCGCCCGCCCCGTCCTACTTTTTCTACGTGATCAGCTATCAATCCCCCTCAGGTCACGCCATCGCAGGGCAGAACCGGGTCCTGGTCGGCAACTTCCCGTTCTCCGCGTTCGTTTATGTGCCGGTGCCCGTCCAGGGAGTCGTCGCGAACGCGGTCGTCTACAAAGGCTCCATGACCGAACAGAACCTGGTATACAACGCGTCGATAATACTGTAGGATACAGGGTCTTCGCGCGTCACCGCGGGGAGCCGCCGCCCGACTCTACGCCGGCGCTCCAGGCGTCGTCAGCCGTCTGGCAGACCTGCTGTAGGCGAAGAGCACCAGCGAGTATCCTCCGATGTAGAGCGCGTACCCGACCCAACCGTGCAGGTTCCAGAGAAGCCCGACCCCTCCGTAGAGCCCCCCTGCTATTATCAGCACCACCCTCAGCGCGTTGAGGAAGATGAACAGGGCAGCGCCCCAGACGGCGATCGAGACCGTGGTCCGCGCATCAGAGCGGAGGTCGATATGCATGAGCCCGATCAGGAGGAGGAAGACCGAGACTGAAGCTATGCCAGAACACTCCTGCGAAATGTAAAGGCTGACCGGGCTCCCCCCTGCCGCGTTGAACGCGATGTTGACAGACGACCAGTGGACGGGGAGCCCGAGAATCCAGGTCATGGCGCCGCTCAGTGCCGCGACCACCACGGCGAGCGGGTCCCCTGCGACGGCCGTAAGGAGGCTCACGGACCCTATGGTCACGTCGTACGCCAGCAGATAGGGGAGCAGGAACCTGAGGGTCGCCGGCCTTGTAGCAGCGGCTGACCCTGTCCAACAGGTCGCCAGGGCGACCGCAGCATAGGCGTAGGAGCCGAGGAGCTCGCCAGGGAAGAGGAGCAGCGGGACGAGGGGGAGGACGACCAGCGCCAGGCCCACCGCACGAGTCCGCATCTCGGCCCTGCCGTCGCTCAGTGCCGCCCTGAAGTCCTTCCACCTCATACCCACGAAGAATACGACGAACAGGAGCCCTGCGAGCGGGAACGCGGGGACGCTCGTGTCGAACACCCCGTTCACCACTTCGCCCACCTTCAGGAGGAGCAGCGTCGCTTCCCTTCCATAGAGGGCGAGAGTTACGACGGTCGCGATCCCAAGCGGAAAGACATAGCTTTCGCCGAGGCTGACGCTTCGCAATGAGGATCGGATCCCTCGCTGCGGGAATGCCCGTCCCTTCTTAAATGAGGCCCTGCGGTTTCCCGTCTTGTCATACGGGACGATGAACAGGGTTTTATCCACGGCCCTGTGCCGCCCCAGCGAATTGGCCCGACGCCCTGGCCCCTGGGGAGTGTCTAGCTGAGCAGAAGAATGGCCCGCGTCGTCTGGGCTCTCGCTGTCGCCTGTCTAGTGGGCGCGATCGCTTTCACGGCGCCGGTGGGCTACTCCCAGACCTCCTCTCAGCAGGCCAGGTCTCAGGTCATACAGGCGTACTCTGCCGTCCTAGGCGCGGAAAAGAGCGGGGCAAACGTCACTTCCGCCGTCGCGACGTTGAACACCGCCATCTCTCTGATACAGGAAGCGGACCAGATCAACTCCACCAACCCGGCGGGAGCCCAGGCCCTCTACCTCAGAGCAGAGAACCTCACGTCGGGCGTCCTGGCCCAGTTCCCAGCCCTCACCGCTGCAGGGAAAGCTTCCGTCGTCGCCACCGAGGAATCGCTTGCCGTCGAGACCGCGGTTCTGGGCGCCCTCGCCGTGCTGGCTTACGTCTACGTCCCGAGGCTCTTCTGGCGCTTCTGGCTCCGCACCCACAGGGACTGGAGGGTGAAGAAGCGATGATCGACGACGACCTGAAGGTCGCGGCCGTGGGGATAATCGTCCTGATAGCCGTCTTCAACGTCTCCGGCTACTACCTGGCCAACAGGAACGTCGAGCCATTCTCAGAGCTGGGGATACTGGGCCCGACCCAGAAGATAGCCGACTACCCCTCCAGCGTCCTGACAGGGCAGAACTTCACCATCTACCTCTACGTCGGGAACCACGAGGGGCAGGTCGAGTACTACCAGGTGCTCGTCAAGCTCGGGACGCAGGCGAACGCCAACCAGAGCGTCCCGCTGGACTCCCCCGTCATCGCGTCCTACGACCGGGTCCTCCTCGACAACCAGAACGTGACCTCCCCGATGACCCTGAGCCTGGGGCGGAACGGGACCAACGTCCGCCTCGTGTTCGAGCTCTGGTACTACCAGACGAACACCTCCAGCATCGCCTTCTACACGTCCGACTGGCTCTACCTCAACGTGACGGGGCCCTCGGCATGAGCGACCAGGAGCGCCCCAAGGTGACGCGGGCGAAGCAGGTGCTGACCTCGGCCCTCGCCGCCGAGACGACGGTCCAGGACGCCGTCGCCAGGGCGACCCAGGGGACGGGCGCCACCACCGAGGACGCGGCCAGGGGGCTCTACTCGCTCCTGGAGGAGAAGAAGGCCGTGATGTCGGACCCCTCCCCTCCCTCTTCCACGTTCGAGTACCTGACCCGGGCATACTCAATGTGGTTCTGGGGGGCGATGGCGTACCTCCTGGTGACCGTCAGCTCCATCTACCTCCTCCCCCAGTACCCTCCCTTCGTCTATGTCAGGTACGTCTTCGGCGCCATCGCGGTCCTCTACTTCCCGGGGTACACCCTCATCGAAGCCCTCTACCCCAAGAAAGAGGACCTCGACAGCCTCGAGCGCCTCGCCCTCTCGATCGGCCTGAGCCTCGCCCTCGTCCCGCTCGTGGGGCTCCTCCTCAACTACACCCCGTGGGGGATAAGGCTCGACCCCATAGTGACATCCCTCTCCATGCTGGGCGTGGGGCTGGCCCTTGTCGCAGCCGTGAGGAAGGAATCATACATTAAGCTCGCCTCAAAAGCGGCGTAGGGTTTGGCAGGGACCAGGTACTTCTCGTTCGGAGCGGG
>JAJZOO010000017.1 GCA_021811485.1 archaeon | reverse complement strand
AAGATGGAATACGTCAAGGCAGTAGACGGTTTCTCCTACAGTTCTTTCTATGACCGGCTTGCTCGGCTTCCTCGGGTCGACACCATGTTCCGAGCATCTCCTGCCGGGCACTTCGTAAAATGGATGTTTGGAGACGATTGTATGTCCGTCCGGCATCTCATGGGATTTCGCGAGTCCCCTGTTCCTCACCGAACTGCTGGTCCCTGACTTGAGCAGAAGCTCCTGGATATCGTCTGCGAGCTTCTTTGAGGTTGTTCCGAAGACTGGGCTTGTGCCATCTCTTCCACGATTCCCGTCACCCAATCTATAGGAATGGAGGAAGATCTCGATCTGGTCGGGGGGCAGCTCTTTGACGTATTCAGGGACGTACTTCTCGTATGCAAGGCCAAAGCGCAAGAGATACGACCCCAACTGAGGGTTGTAGATGCTAAAGTGAAGATGATTCTTGCTTCCCGTCTTGTGAACCGCGCCGACGCCTAATCTTTCCATGGCTTCTCGGACCAGTGCCGGATTCTTGACTTGACACAATGTCACTTCATAGGAGCCGCCTCTCCGCTTTGTGTTCCCTTCAGCCATGTACCATCCCAAAAAGTTCAACCAGTCTTCTGCCCTCACTTTGATGCCGGGCAAGACGTTTCCGGCATGATGCTTGCCCTTCCTCCTTGCCCTAAACGGAGGAATGAGAAATTGGGACTTGCGCTTCCCAGTCCAGATGCCGCCCGACTTGAATCTCCACGTGCTGGTGATTCCTATGGCGGGCTTGAGACTGTAACTGGCCGGCGGATGGATTGAACGGGCACGGTCCGGCGTTCTTCGCATGTCGTTCATGCTGCATGCGAACATGTTATGGTTCTCAGTGACCCTGAAGTCAATCTCCTTTCCTTTCACAGAGACCATTCTGCCGGTGTATTCTTGCTCAACCTTTCCCACTGCCTTGACGTATTCCATCTTGAAGGTGAGCGGGTTCATCGAGAGGACGATTTCGTCTGAAACCGTGTCTTCGAAGAGCTTCCAACCATTTTTTGTCAACACTTCCGTTTGCGCGTCGTAGCAAGCCGTGGGCGCCGACACAACCAGGCTCTTCCCATCGAGCAGCCCCGCAAGGACCGCCTGCTCCTGGGGCGGGTAGAGCTCGGTGATGCCCTTGTCCTTCATGTACCGGGCCAGCTCGTCGGGGATCTTGACCTCATCCACCTTCAGGGACCGCCACCAGCCTTCTAGCCGGGGGGCGCGGTGGAACCCCGCCCCATGACTTCTATCTTCGACCGGTCTCCCGCGCTCATCTCTCCCATCCTAGGAGCCCAGCCTCCGGATGAACCCTGGTTTAGACTCGTAGACCATCCCCTCCCTGAACATGGTCCTGATCATCTTCTCAGCGTCTTCGTCGGTGAACTTCGCCTTCACGAGCTCCTCCTTGAACAGCTTCCGCTCCACGGGCTTCTTCTCAGGGCCCTCAAGGCTCTTCAGCACCTCCAGGGCCGACCTCAGGTTCTTGGTCTCCCCCGCGGGCTTGCCCAGCTGAATCCCAAAGTCCGTCTTCTTCGTAGCCGCGTCGGTGAGTATGTCCTCAACCATCCTGTTCATCAGGGCGATGGCCGAGAGCGCGTCTTCCTCGGTCACCTCGTCCCTGAGAAGCACCCTAGCCCTGGCCGTTGAGATCCTGATCAACGCCTCCAGCGTCCTAAGGGTGGGGGGGATCGAGTCCTCCGCTCCGCTCGACTTCCTCAGCTCGAGGTAGAACTCCCTGATCCGGTCCATGGCAGCCTTCGTCAGCGTCGGGGAGATCTTCTTGGCGAAGGTGAGGTACTTCTTGAGGAGGCTGAATTCGATGGGCGGGGGCGTGCTGTATGACCGTCGCGCGTGAACGGACAGTATGTGGCTAGCCAGCCTCTCGTCGTCCGCCGGCGATGGCTGGTCCCTGAATACGAATATGATGTCGAACCTAGTCAGCAGCGGTATAGGGAGGGTCCCGATGTTCTCGATGAGGTTCTGAAACGGGTTGTACCGCCCGAGCACCGGGTTGCAGGCCGCCAGGATGGCGGTCCTCGCGTTGAGCGTGGCGTATATCCCGCCCTTCGCGATGGTGACCGTCTGCTGCTCCATCATCTCGTGGAGGGCCGTCCTGTCATCTGGCTTCATCTTCTCGAACTCGTCTATGGCCGCTATGCCGAGGTCTGCCAGGACGACGACGCCGGCTTCGAGCATGAGAACGTTCTTCTCCCGTATCACGGCCGCCGAGAGGCCGGCAGCGGTGGTGCCTCTCCCAGACGCATAGAGCCCGCGAGGCGCTACCTGCGACGCGAACTTTAGCAGCTCAGACTTCCCCGTACCGGGGTCGCCGACGAAAAGGGCGTTGATGTCCCCCCTCAGCTTCGTCCCGTCGGGGAGGAGGGTGGCGCTCCCTCCGGCGAGCAGGAGCAGTATCGCCTCCTTCTCCTGCTGGTGCCCCAGGATGACCGGGGCGATGGAGTTGATGAGCCTCTCGTAGGCGTCGGGGACGCTTGCAATCTTCCTGATCAACTCCTCGTCCTCCTTCGAAACGACCACCTGGTCTGGCTCCTTCCCCTTCACTTCGACCTGGTTGCAGTCGACCTGAGACCTGAACAGCCTCGTCCTCACCTGGCCGAGGGTGTAGTCGGGGACCGCCCTAACCACCCCGGTGAGCACCACCCTGTCGCCGGGCCGCGCCATGTTCACGATGTCCCCTTCCACGTTGACGTCGAAGAACTGAGGGAGCTGGCCGGGCGGGAGCTCCTCCGGGAGCTCCTGGACCCTCAGAACCTGGAAATCGACGAACCTGCAGCGCTTCTTGTCGAGCTCGAAGCTCTTCGCCTCTCCGCAAAGCTCGCACTTCGGGGGGCGCTTGAGGATCAGGTCGTCCTGCCCCTGGTAGGTGAGGTGGCCGCTAGGGCAGACCCATGCCGCCTCCGTCATCATCGGCCTCAGCTCTGACGTCCTCACGACCATCCCAGAGATTGCGAGCATGTGATCTATGTATGACGTATCCACCCTCCTTAGGGGGACCAGGTCAGGGAGCCCTCGCAGCCTGACCGTCAGCTCCCGCTTGACCCTGTCGGCGTAGAGAGCGTTCTCGCTCCTCATCGTCTCGAAGGCGGCGATCTTGAAGGACGCAAGAGACGAATCAGGCTCGAGAAGCAACCTGTTCGCCAGGTCGTTGTTGTACCGCAGGAGGTCGCCGAAGTCGACGACCAGGGACTTCCCCTCGGTCGCTATGAGCTGCGAAATCTTGCCCCTGTAGACCGCGTTCCCACTCCTGTCCAACACGGACTTCAGGAAGTCCTCGAACTGTTCGGAGAGCTTTCCACTGGCCAGGGTCGCCATCTAGTTCGGCCCTCCGAGCAGGCCGGACTTCCACTCCTTCGACAGAGACTGGGATATGGCAAAGAACTCCTTCTCCTCAGGGGTCAGCTTGTCCGCGAGCGTGGAGGCGGGGGTGGACGAACTCGACAGGGAGAGGAGCTTGCTCAGCCTAATACCGATCAGGTCGTAGCAGACCACCCGCAGGCGCTCGAAGTCTTCTCTCCTCGCCTTCCCCTCGGCAACCGCGGCGTTGAGGGCGCCAAGGCGCCTCCTCATCTTGAGGTAGAAGTCCTGGGCGAGCCCTGAAAGCTGAAGCGGGCCCATCATCTTCTCCTTGCTGAGCGCGCCGAAGACCTCGTTCTCGAAGGGCGCCTCTGAGGGTTCTGCCATCCCCTGGGCGGCGAGCTCGTCCGCCACCCACCGGGGGAGCTCGACGGCGTCGCCCTCGGACAGCTTCTCGATATGGAAGTCCCCCACGTCAAGGCTCTCGATGGACGACCGCATCTTCGCCCTCACGGTCCGGAGGAGGTACTCTCTCTCCCTGCGCTCGAGCATCTGCCTTAGGGCGATTTGCTCTCCGGACAAACCGGGCGCCAAGGGCCCCACCTCGATAATAAATGTTGGGCGATTCTAGAAGGCTCCGCCGGACCTTGAGCGAGCGCCCGAGACCCTCCCGCCCGCGCCTCCCCCCGGGGGGCACGAAGCCCTTTGGCCCGACAGCGATCCCCAAAACCCTGCGGCGGCGAAGGATTCCAGGGACTGGCCAACTTTTTCTTGAACGGATAAATAAGAACCGGATGCCAGTCTTCTCAGAGTTGGACCGAAGGACTGCGAAGGGGGGAGCGTAGACGCCCCTGGCGGACATGATGTGGGTGGAGAAGTACAGGCCGTACACCATGGCTGAGATGGTCGACCAGGAGTCGGTAAAGCACAGGCTGGAGGCGCTCCTCCAAAAGAAGGAGCAGCTCCCGCACCTCCTCTTCGCCGGCCCGCCCGGCTCAGGGAAGACCACCACCGCCATGATATTAGCCAGACAGGTGCTCGGTGAGCCCTGGCGCGACTACACCCTTTCGCTCAACGCCAGCGACGAGCGCGGGATAGACGTGGTCCGGGAGAGGGTCAAGACCTTCGCCAGGTTCGCGGACAGGAGGGAGGGGGTCCCGTACAGGCTCGTGATCCTCGACGAAAGCGACGAGATGACCTCCGACGGCCAGACAGCCCTTCGCCGCATCATGGAGGAGAACTCGGAGCACACCCGCTTCGTCCTGATCTGCAACTATTCGTCCGGCATAATCGAGCCCCTTCAGAGCCGGTGCGCCATATTCAGGTTCCAGAGGTACGCCGAGGAACCGGTGGTCGAGCACCTGAAGGTCATAGCGAAGAAGGAGAAGCTGAAGCACTCGGGCGACTCCGTCTTCACCGCGATCTACGATGCCACCCAGGGCGACCTGAGGCAGGCGATCAATATGCTGCAGGCTGCGTCAGCCTCCGGAGAGATCACGCTCGACTCGGTGAAGTCAGTCACAGGCTCCGCGGTGAAGGGGCGCGTGGCGGGCATCATGAAGGCCGCCCTGGACGGGGACTTCGAGGCCGCACGGACGAAGATGATCGAGCTTACCAGGGTCTACGGCATCCCGGAGAGGGACTTCCTGAAGTTCGCCAACGAGTCTCTCGGGGAGATCAAAGTCCCCGACCTGGGCAAGGTCATATCAATCCTCGCCGAGTACGACTTCCGCCTCGTGCAGGGGTCGCAGCCAGAGCTCCAGCTCACGGCCATGCTCGCCCAGCTCTCCTCGCTGAAGGAGAAGGCCGCCTAGGTTGGACCTCTCGCTCCCCAGGGGGGTGGACGACATTGAGCCGGACAGGTACGCCCTCCACTCGAGGGTGAGGGCGGCCTTCGAAGAGGTGTCCAAGCTCTACAATTTCCAGCTCATGGAACCCGCTTCGCTGGAGCACCTCGGCATCCTCAGGGCCAAGAGCGGCGAAGCGGTCGACAAAGAGATCTACGCCTTCAAGGACAAGGGCGGCAGGGACGTCGGGCTCCGTTTCGACATGACCGTGGGGATCGCCCGCTACGTCTGCTCCCGCAAGGGCCTCCGGCTCCCGGTGAAGCTCGCCGCAGCCGGTGGGATCTGGCGCTACGACGAGCCGCAGTACGGCAGGTACAGGTGGTCCCACCAGTGGGACCTGGAGATATTCGGGCCGCCCTCAGTCGAAGCCGACGCCGAGGTGTTGGACGCCTCCTCGGCCATGCTCGGCCGGCTTGGGCTGTCAGACGTCACGATAAAGGTCGGGGACCGGCG
The DNA here is from genome assembly GCA_021811485.1 of archaeon. Classification (GTDB taxonomy): domain Archaea; phylum Thermoproteota; class Nitrososphaeria; order Nitrososphaerales; family Gagatemarchaeaceae; genus UBA183. The sequence goes on along the minus strand of JAJZOO010000017.1, from coordinate 9,743 downwards.
CGTGGTGGAGAGCTTCATCCGAAGGCGGATCGGAATCACCGACGACGCCCGCCTGGTCGACTTCATGCGCGCCCTCGACAAGGTGGAGAAGAAGACCGCCGAGGAGCTGACAGGCGAGTACGTGGCGAAAGGATTCAGCGCCGGGGAGGTGCGGGAGCTGTTAGACTTCGGCCGCCTGCGGGGGAAGCCCGACGAAGTCCTGTCGAAGGTCATGGAGTCGGGGGAGGACGCGGCCAAGGACCTCAGGGCCCTGGCCGACATGCTCGACTCCAGAGGGGTTAGGAACGTGGAGTACAACATGAGCATAGTAAGGGGGATCGACTACTACACCGGGGTCGTCTTCGAAGCCACGGACAACAGGAACCCGCGCCTCGGGTCCCTGTTCGGGGGTGGGAGGTACGACGCCCTGCCTCGCATGTTCGGCCGGCCCGACCTCTCGGCCACCGGCGCGGCGGGGGGGATAGAGCGGATGGCTCTGTCTATCGCCGCCCAGGGCAGGGCCCCGGGGCTGCTCGCCTACGTGGCGGTCGCGGGGGGGAGCCTCGGGGCCCAGGCGTCGAGGGCCAGGAGGGCGCTGATGGAAGCGGGCATCCCATGCGAAACCTCCCTGCAGGGGCGGCCGCTGTCGAAGCAGCTTGAGGACGCCAGCCGGATGGGGGCAACCTGGGCGGTGATCATAGGCGAGAGGGAGGCCAAGGCCGGCTCCGTAACCCTGAGGGACATGAGGGGCCACAGCGAAGAGACCATGCCCCTGGAAGACGCGGTGAAGCGCATCTCCCGCGCCTGAAGTCGGGGGAGTAATCTTTAATCCATGGGCCCCCGCTCGCCCGGTGAGGCATGGAGCGAGCGATAGTCCTGGTGAACCTCAGCCCCGGCTCAGAGGAGGAGAGCGTCGCCTCGCTGAGGGGGACTCCGGGGATAAAGTCGGTCTACCAGCTCTACGGCCTCTACGACCTGCTGATAATGGTGGAGGGGGCGGACGATCAGGCAGTGAAGTCCATCATAGCTGAGAACCTCAGGTCCAAGCCCGGGGTCGTCTCCACGATAACGATGAAGATCCTCCTGTAGCCCGCTAAGCCTTAAACGGGTTGCGCCGGCGCCGTCTTGAGTTGGCCCACAGAGTCCTCGTCACCGGCTCGGCCGGTCAGATTGGCGCGGAGCTCGTCCCGCACCTCAGGGGGCTCTACGGTAGCGACAGCGTGGTCGCGGCGATCCACAGGTCCCCGGGGGGGCAGTCGCTCAGGGACGGCCCATTGGTCACCCTCGACACCGGAGACCAGGCCGCCGTGTCCGCCGCGCTGAAGGAGCACAGGATAGACACCGTATACCACCTCGCAGCCCTCCTGTCCGCGACGGGGGAGAAGGACCCCCAGCTCGCCTGGACGGTGAACATGGACGGGCTGAGGAACGTCCTGGAGGCCTCCAGGACGAACGGCGTCTCCCGGGTGTTCTGGCCAAGCTCCATCGGAGCCTTCGGACCGGACGCGCCGCGGACAGACGCCCCCCAGAACGTGCCCCTGAATCCAACCACGATGTACGGCGTGACTAAGGTCGCCGGAGAGCTCCTCTGCAATTACTACCACGGGAAGTACGGGCTCGACGTCAGGTGCCTACGCTACCCTGGCCTGATCAGCAACGTGACCCCGCCCGGAGGGGGGACCACGGACTACGCCGTGGAGATATTCTACGAGGCCATCAGGACGGGGGCATACACCTGCTTCCTGCGCGAGGACACGATACTCCCCATGATGTACATGCCCGACGCCCTGAAGGCCACGGTCCAGCTGATGGAGGCGCCCGGGTCAAAGGTGCCCCGTCACCTCGGCTACAATCTCGCAGCGTTCAGCTTCTCTGCCGGGGAGCTCGCCGCCGCCATATCGAAGCGGGTCCATGGGTTCAAGGTGAGCTACTCTCCTGACTCGCGGCAGAAGATCGCCGACTCCTGGCCGCAGTCCATAGACGACACCGAAGCCAGGCGCGACTGGGGCTGGAAGCCTGACTACGACCTGGGGGGGATGGTGGCCGACATGCTCGCCAAACTGGGGCCGCGGCTAAGGGCTGAGGGGAAAGGCGTTTAACCACACAGAGGGGCGCGTCGAGAAGCGTTGAGAGACCCTACAACCTTTCTCAGGCAGGAATATGACGACCTGGTCCGCCAGGAGCTCGACTGGAAGCTGCGCGTCCTCGGAGGGCCCAGCACCCCGTGGTGCGTGGTCGACGGGAAGAAGGTGCTGATGTTCTGTTCTAACAACTACCTCGGACTAAGCAACCACCCGAGGCTGAAGGATGCTGCCATCGAGGCCGTCCGGACGCACGGCGCGGGTTCGGGGTCGGTCCGCCCCATAGCTGGGAACATGGACACCCATGTGGAGCTCGAGAGGCGGCTGGCCAAGTTCAAGGACGCCGAGGCGTCCCTGGTGTACCAGACGGGGTTCGCCGCCAACTCCGGACTCATACCGCAGCTGGCGGGGAAGGGGGACCTGATCATAAGCGACGAACTGAACCACGGGAGCATCATCGACGGCGTCAGGCTCTCCGCTGCGGAACGCAAGGTCTACAAGCACGCCGACACTGAAGACCTCGCCCGGGTGCTCGCCGAGGCAGAGAAGTCGACCCCTCCATACAGGCGCATCCTCATAATCACTGACGGCGTCTTCTCCATGGACGGCGACGTCGCGCCCCTCGACAAGGTAGCGGCCCTCGGCGCCGAGCACGGCGCCATGGTGTACGTCGACGACGCCCACGGCGAGGGGGTCCTGGGGAAGGGAGGGAGAGGGATAGTGTCCCACTTCGGCCTTTCGCGGGACAAGGTACACGTCGAGATGGGGACCTTCTCCAAGGCCTTCGGGGTCGTGGGGGGGCACGTCTCAGGGTCCAAGGACCTGGTGAACTTCGCCTACAACAAGTCCCGTACCTGGCTTCTGAGCGGGTCCCACCCACCGGCGGTGGCGGCCGCATGCCTGGCTGCGGTGGACGTCCTGGAGAGCGAGCCGCAGCACGTCCAGAGGCTCTGGGATAATACCCGGTACTTCAAGAAGGCCATGAAGGACCTGGGGTTCGACATAGGCAGGAGCGAGACCCCCATAACACCTGTGATGGTGGGTGAGAGCGGCAAGGCCAAGAAGCTCAGCGCCCGACTCTTCGAGATCGGGGTCTTCGCCCTCCCCATAGTGTACCCGATGGTCGCCCAGGGGAAGGCGAGGATACGGACGATCATGAACGCTGCCCTCGCCAAGGAGGACCTCGACTTCGCCATAACGGCCTTCGAGACCGCGGGGAAGGAGCTCGGCGTGGTCCAGGCACGGACCGCGGCCTAGCCCGCGCACAGGTTAAGAGGACGGCCGGGACGGCGGGAACAGACGCCCTTGACCTTCCGCTACCTCCCGGACGTAGCCCTCGCCGACATCGCCTTCGAGGCCGAAGCCGCCTCCCTCGGCGAGCTCTTCGAGGCATGCGCCCGCGCGATCACCGACATCATGGTCGATCCAACGACCCTCCGCCCGACGGTGGGGAGGGACATCGCTCTGGCGTCCGATGACTCCGACCGGCTCCTCTATGACTTCCTCACCGAGCTTATCATAGCCAAGGACGTCGACTCCCTCCTCTTCAGGGACTACGGCGTCCAGGTCTCGTCCGACGGCCGGTCGCTCAGGGCGACTGCACGAGGGGAGCCCATCGACAGGGAGCGCCACTCCCTCAGAAACGACGTGAAGGCGGTGACCATGCACATGTTTGGAATACGCCACGAGGGTAGCGCGTGGAAGGCGACCGTCGTCCTCGACATCTGACCCTCTAAACCCTTAAAGGCTCAGCGCGTGACCAAAAGAAAAGGCAGGGGCTCTGGGTGGCACAGACAAGCTCGTTCAAGCAGCTCTCCGACTATTCATGGGAGATTCCGCGGTCCTACAAGGAGGGGATGATCGTCCCGGCCAAGATCTACGCCACGCGCAAGCTCCTCGACGGCATGGATGCCGGCGTCATCGAGCAGGTGACCAACGTCGCCTGCCTACCGGGGATAGTGCGGCAGGCCTACGCCATGGCCGACGCCCACTGGGGATATGGGTTCCCGATAGGGGGGGTGGCGGCGTTCGACGTCGAAAATGGCGTGATTTCACCTGGAGGTATCGGATTCGACATCAATTGTGGGATGCGCCTGATAAGGACGAACCTTACATTTCCAGAGGTCAAACCAAAGGTAAAGGAGCTGGTAGACCTCATTTTCAAGCTTGTTCCTGCCGGAGTCGGCGTAAAGGGGTTCCTGAAGGTCAGCGAGCCGCAGTTCGACGAGATCATGAAGTACGGGGTGAAGTGGTGCGCCGAGAATGGCCAGGCGTGGGAGGACGACCCTTCGCATGTCGAAGAAGGGGGGTACATCAAGGGGGCCGACCCCTCCAAGGTGAGCCGCCAGGCCCGGAGCAGGGGGATAGACCAGCTGGGGACCCTGGGCTCAGGCAACCACTACCTCGAGATCCAGGTGGTCGACCCGGCCAGGCACTTCGACCCCGACCTCGCCAGGCACTTTGGGATCGTCCAAGACGACCAGGTGCTGGTGATGGTCCACTGCGGCAGCCGCGGGTTCGGGCACCAGATAGGGAGCGACTACCTCAGAGTCTTCGACGGAGCGATGAAGAAGTACGGCATCCAGGTCAGGGACAGGGAGCTCGCCTGCGCCCCCTTCGCGTCGAAGGAGGGGAAGGACTACTACGGCGCCATGGTCTGCGCGGCCAACATGGCGTTCACCAACAGGCAGATCATCGTGCAGCGCGTCAGGGAGGCCTTCTCCAAGGTCTTCCACAGGGACGCGGAGGCCATGGACATGCATCTCATCTACGACGTGTGCCACAACGTGGCGAAGGTGGAGAGGCACACCTACGATGGCACGACGGCCGACGTCCTGGTGCACAGGAAGGGCGCTACGCGCAGCTTCGGCCCGGGGCACCGCGACATCCCTGCCCCCTACCGCTCGGTCGGTCAGCCGGTGATAATAGGAGGTTCCATGGAGACCGGGTCGTACCTTCTCCTGGGTACCCAGAAGGCAATGGAAGAGACCTTCGGCTCCACCGCCCACGGGTCCGGGAGGACCATGTCCCGGACGGCGGCGAAGCGCGAAGTGCGGGGCGCCGAGCTGCAGCGGAAGATGATGGACCGGGGGATCTACGTGAAGGCCGCCACCATGGACGGGCTCGCCGAGGAGGCCGGGATGGCCTACAAGGACATCTCCGAGGTCGTGGAGACCATGGACAGGGCCGGCATCTCGAAGAAGGTCGTCGCTCTCCGGCCGGTGGGCAACATCAAAGGGTGAGCACGGCTTGTTCCCGCCCCAACCACCCAGCGGCGTCTTCGGTCTGCTGGTCTACCTCGTAGGCCTTGTGGTCCTCTGGGTCGTGGTCTCAATCCCGGTGTACTTCGCCGGGAAGCTGGTCAAGGGCGAGCGCGCCAGCTTCGGCAACGCCATGGGCGCCACCCTGGGCGGGGTGGTGGTCTACTACGTCGTCTACTTCGTCGTCGCCTTCACCCTGGGCGCGTTCCTGGGTTCTGCTGCCGGGGTCATGGCCCTGGTCCTCGGCTTCCTGGCGTGGCTTGCTGTCTTTCGGAGCGCCTTCCACACGTCCTGGTTCGGCGCGGTCGGGATCGTCGTCCTGGCCTGGATCATTCTGCTCGTCTTGGACGTAATCCTGGTGGCCATCTTCGGGGTCAGGTTCCCCGACTTCTTCCCCTTCTGACCGTCTATCCGATGTAGCCCGGCCTCTGCTCGCGCGAAGACTGGGGGGCAGCCTCCCGTGACTGCTCCGCCATGGCTTGGAGCTGGCTTATCAGCTTCTGCGTCTCGTCTGCCCTCTCTTTCAGCCTGGAGGTGTCCACCGGGATGTCGAGGATCTTCGACAGCAGCTCGAGGACCGCCTTGGACGCCGAGGCGTCGACCACGTATCCCGACGTCTCCCCGAGGAGGCACGCCCCCTGCAGCCCTCTGAGCGCCCCCATCCCTATCAGCAGCCCGTTCATCCCGCTGATCCCGCCGTCTTTCATCAGAGTGACGCCGTTGGCCGACAGGTCGTCGGCCATCTCCCTGGACGTGCACGCCCCGTACACTTTCGGGGACTGCGAGAACGAGCCTGTGATGTACGCGGCGAGCGTGTAGATCTTCTTCACCCCGCACTTCTTGGCGAACTTCACGATCCTGTCGGACAGCTCGTATTCCCCCTCAGACGTGGTCGGCTGGGCGTCGGCCGTGAATACCATGAGGCTCTTCCCTCTCTTCACAGGCGCGAAGTACAGCTCCCCCCTGGGCGCATCCACGGTGCCGTCCTCCTTCACGCTCGCCTGAGGCGGGAAGGCTGCACTGCCGTACTCGGCAACCTTCTTCAGCTTGAAGGAGGTCACCAGGTGGTCCGCCGCGAGCTTCCCCACATATCCGCTCCCGGGGAGCCCGCAGACGAGGACAGGCTGGCGGCCTTTCGGAACCGCGAGGACCTTCTCCTTTACCGACGTCGCTCCTTCACCCCTCCTTCTTCCCGAGCTTCTCGCTCAGGTCCACCAGCTTTCCCTGATCCATCACCTTGATGGATGTCTTCATCCTGAACCTCAGCCCCACCTGCCTGAATATCGAAAGCAACTCCCCGCCTGCGATCCTGTCCCTGAGCCGTCCGGCGCGTATCATCCCGGCCAGCTCCCGGACCAGCCTATCTGTCTCCGCAGGATAGAATGAGTATGCCGCCTCGAGGACCTCCGTCCCCCTGTCGTACAGCATCCTTTCGACGACCTCCCTATCGGTCTCCTCCTTCCTGGCGGCTGGCTCCGCTGCCTTCAGCCTCTTCCTCAGCTCCTCCATCTTCCGCAGCTCAAGTAGTTTCAGGTCGGCGTCTTCTTCCATTGTCTTCAGCCCGCCGTCCCCCATCGCAATAAAACGCTTGCTGACTGGCAGCGCTCAGGATGGAAAGCCCTCTCCGGTGGACCCTGGCCCGGGGAGTGGCGCATCCTCTGGTCTCAAAGGGCGCACCATCCCCGGGAGGTTGCACGCTGCGTCTCGCGGAAGTTCCCCGAAACCGGCCACGGGAGGTACGTTCACGCCGGCTGTGGTCGGCGTCGGTCCTTATCGGTGCGGGAGGGTCAGATCCAGAGCCCTCCCATCATCCCCATGCCCATGAGGCCCATCCCCATCATCCCCATCCCGCCGTACATCATCATGCTGTTCGCCGCCTGCTGCTGGGCCTGCTGAATCGCCTGAACGTGCTTGTCCAGCTCCTCCTGGGTCTGGAAGAGCATGCCGTCCAGCTTGCATATCTTCAGGGACGGGTCGATCTTGCTGACAACCTGCTCCCAGAGCCTCTCCTCGAACTCGTGAGCCCCGTGGATCTCCACCGCAGGCGCGGCCCCCAGGGTGGCGATTCCCTCTATGGCTGGGACCATCAGGTCCCTCCCCCACACCCCGGCGTGGAGCTGAACCTCGAATTTCCCTGTGGTCCCGGCGACCACGGCGTCGACGTCCCGCACCCTTCCCAGGACTATCTTCTCAACGCTCGACTTCCTGGCGTGGAGGTCAAGGTAGTTGTCCCTCTTCTCCTCTGACGTGACCTTGAAGCCCTCCCCCTGCAGGAGCGACTTTATGTTCTCATAGACATCCGCTGGCTTGACGTCCCTTTCTGTGAATCCGTATCTTCGCATGGGCTTACTGCGAGGGACACCGATTTAGATGTTTGTGATGCGCCTGGGTCCCCCCGGGAGCCTGGGTTCGCCTCCAGAATGCCGGGTGATTCCCAACTTTGAGAATCGTCCTGTGGCTTAAAAGAAGAAAGCGACCCCGAAGGCTCGGCCAATGAAACTGGTGGCAATCATCCCGATAATGATGATAGCCCTCGGGGTGGTCGGATGGGGTTGGGTCATAGGGACGACCACGAGCGTGAACGTGGCCGTGGGGGTGCCCCGGCCGTACAAGCTGACCCTGCTGATAACCGCAGACTCGCCGTGGAACGCCACCACGGGCGGCCCTCGCTACTGGGTGGTCACCCCACAGGGGCTGGAGTCCTCTGCCAACATCACCCTCCCTGTCGACACTGCAATCCAGCTGACCATCATAGACCAGGACGGGTCGACGCCAGTTACCGCACCCTACTCCTACGTGGAGGGGACGATAACCAACGTGATCACCATAACCAACGGCACGACGGGGGTGACGAAGGCGGTCAACTCGCTGGACAACGACACCCAGGTCGGGCACACCTTCAGCATCCCTCAGCTCAACCTGAACATACCCGTGGGCGCCCACGTAACCGAGACCGCCGAGTTCACCCTGACCCAGAGGGGGACGTTCACATGGCTCTGCGAAGTCCCTTGCGGGTTCGGGCCGACCGGACGGGCAGGGCCGATGAGCGGGCCAGGCTGGATGCGAGGGACAGTCACGGTCCAATAGAGCAGAGGCGGAGCTCGGAGGGGCAGGTCGGGTCCGCCGCACCAGCAAGGCTAGCCTCTGGTTCTGTGACCGGTCCGGCGGGTTCTTGCCAGGGGCGGAGGCGATGCGTGAGGAGCACCCATGCTCACGAAAGCGACTCCCACCAACACTAGGCTCACGAATGCTATGGCGGCGAAGACCGTGAGCCTGACGACGGCGGCGTAGTCGGCGTGCGGGACCAGGTCGGCCCCGATGCCGCCAATCAATACCGACACCATCATCCCAATCATACCCAAGAGGAAAAGGGCCCAACCGGTCGAGAAGGTCCGATGACCCGACGTCGCCTCGAGGTCTGACGTTCCCGGGCTGCCACAGCGGGCCAAGGCGGCCTGAGAACGCGAGGTCATCTTGCTCTCTCGCAACCCTAAGGGCTGAGGTCGGGTCCGGCAAACCTCCCTGTCTTCTGGACCGCAAGGTGGAGGCCTTCTCTGCCCACGACGGTTATTTCGTCGCCGACCACGAGGCCATCCTTGCACCTCGTCGACCACTCCATCCCGTCGACCCTGACCGAGCAAGCCCCTCCATCTCCGCTCCCGGTGACGACCCCAGTCTTGCCGACCGGGTCGTAGCCCCTGAACTCGGTAAGCTTGAAGGGACCGCTCGCCTCTATGGCGAAAAAGATGCCAGCCCCCACAAAGAGCATGGTCGCTACCGAAAGCGAGAAGGGGCCACGGGTGCTCAGCCATCGGACGATGAGGACCAACCCCCCGCTGATGAACGCCCCTATCACCAGAAGCGTGTCTATCCCCCACCTTTCCCAGGCGAAGGTACCCACCTCCCCACCGCTGGTCTGGGACCCGCCGCTCACGTCACTGCCCCTTCTGGCCTCAGGTGGGGAACCGGCTGCCGTCTTCCCGACAACGGCTCTCGACCCCCTGACTCTCCCCATGTGTACCGATTCAAGTGGCTGGCCAGCATTCGACTTTCCCGAAGGACGAACCAAGCCTGCTTCACGCGCTATAAACCGGTGGCAACTACGGCCAGTCACCTACACTAGGCCGCTTGGCGCACCATCCGCTTCACCCCGTCCGACCCATGGACAGAGCCATGCCCGGCCTCCTCCGTTAGCTGCTTTGCGTAGGAGCCAGCAAAGGTCGCTCAGCAGCACAACCCCGCTGAACCAACGGGGATAATCTGGTCCGAGTTCGCCCCGGCCAGGACTAGTCCGCGGCTACGGCTGAGTGATCTTGATGCTTTGCGTGGGGCAGCTGGTCTCGCAGGCCATGCAGAAGATGCAGTCCATCTCCCTCACCGGGTCGCACTTGTCGCTCCTGTATTGGTTCCACTCCGGGGTCCC
>JAJZOO010000069.1 GCA_021811485.1 archaeon | reverse complement strand
GAGGCTGCTTGACGAAATGAGAGCCGAGGAAGAGTGAAAGGCAGCTCCTTCGATACGAGATTCCTGATCGAGCTCTTCTACGCCGGCGGGACCGATACGAAGGAGAAGGTGAGGAGGGCGCTCCTGGAATCCAAACCCAACTACCTTTCAACTGCGGCCCTTTCTGAAATATACAAGCTGACCTTGGAGAAGGAGGGCAAGGATGTTGCCGAACTGAGGGCAAATTCCCTGGCAAAGGATTTCAGGCTCGTCAGCGTCGACAAGGAAGTCGCGATTCAGGCTGCGTTGATCAAGCACAAGCATGGGATCCCTTTCGCCGACAGCCTCATAGCCTCTACGGCGAGAATCCTCAAGATTCCCTGCTACACAGACGACCCGCATTTCCGGGGAATCGAAGGCGTGACTTTGAAGTGGATTAGCTAGCCCACCGACGCTCCACAGCGAAGATGCCAGGATTTCTTTTCGCTGTCTTTCAGTCACAACCGCTCATTTCAGGACAGCTTCTAGCTGCGAATTCGCGGCGTGTCCCGTCGGGCCGCAGACTTGAACCCGTTCCAGACTGTGTGAAAATTCATCCGAGTCGCAAGGTGGACGGAAAGTTATATTCTAACGACGTGATGCGGTCGTATGTCCGATGATTACGTGGCGGGAGAGAAGAGGAGTCAGTCAATCCTCTTCCCAGAGACTCTCGACGAGTACGTCACTGAGGAGAATCCGGTTCGGTTCGTCGACGCGTTTGTCGACAGGCTTGATTTAGAGAAGCTTGTGCTCGTCGTTCTCTCCTCGGCGATGGCATTCTTTTGGTGGGGTAATGTTTCCTCTTTCGTTGACCTGCTAAGGACATGCAATAATTGCAAGGTCAACCATTGACGACCAGGTGAATTGAGACAGTCTTCCCGAGGACAGCCCTCCATCCGATGGCTGGCGGGCGGCGGCAGCCAGGAGGACCTACAGATCTTGTGTGCGGACTACCATAGGAGACTATCAGAGACTGACCAGTCCGCTTCGTGGGAAGCGTTCTGAGCAAAAGAACTATACGCCAAGCAGTTCCCATAGCTAACCAATGGCGCAGCGGCGGAAGGCCATCAACTTCGTAACCACGGCCCTGCTTGTCTTCGTTGTGTTGTTGGCCGGCTCGCTGGCATTCATCGTTGCGAAGCCGCCAACGCTGACGCACACAGTCACGCATACCATAACTAAGACGGTGGTCGATACAAGCAGCGCGTCGACGTACTGCATCCAAAGCGGAATCCATGGGACTCTCTATGTGCGCGTGGTCACTGACGGCGCAGACCAGCCCGTGACAGGAGCCAACGTCACCGCCGCCATAACCAACTATTGTACCCCTGACTACAAGATCAGCTTGGGCCTGACCAACTCCACCGGCTACTCTAGTGGAGTGGTTTGGACCGGTGACTTCGTCGTAGGCGTATCATACGCAGGCACAAACTACACATTTCCCGCGTCAACCTCTGCTGCAGTCAGCCTTGTGACCCTCAGCATCCCTTCAGGCATCGCAACAGAGCATGCAATCGCATGTTCTGGCCTGGGGTGCCTGCCCGGCACCACATCTAGCACCACCACCGTAACTGCGACTTCTACCACATACACTACAACTGGATGAGCAACATCGTTCCCGCAACGTAAGGACCAACCTGCATCTGTAATCATCCGTCTGACGCTCAAGAAGAGGACGGAGGGCGTAGGGGTGAAAGCCAGGTGATCCGAAAGCTATCACGCCAGGTTTGGGAGGGTGCGTCCTTCCTGCCCGATATTGTGGGCGTGTGGGGTGCACTCTCGCCTCAGCATATCTTGGCAGAGGGGCTGGCTCGCGGCACGTAACGTAGCGCGTAGCCCCGGACCCGCTCCTGGGTTGCTACCCGGGACCCCCGAGGGGCTTGGTTGGTGGCCGAGCCTCGTACCTGCGCTTTTAACGCCGCCAGAGGGGGCGGGGGACATTGTTCGCTGTCGTGGAGGTGGTGGCCGAGTTCTTCCTGGTCCTCGCCGTCGCCCTGACCGCAGTCCTCGTGAGGGCCATCGACTCCAGGGGCTTCCTCGCCAGCGCCGCGGTGGGGTTCGCGGTGATCTACGGCGGGGGGCTCAGGTGGTTCTTCATCGTCGCGGTCTTCTTCGTCCTAGGGGTAGGCTTCACCCTCTACAAGTACGGGTACAAGAGGCGCCTGGGGGGCGCCCAGGGGAAGGGGGGAGCCCGCAACTGGCCCCACATACTGGCCAACGGGGGGCTCGGGTCGATCCTGGCGGTCTGGAACCTCCTCCACCCTGGCCAGCCCCTGGCGGCCATGTTCCTGGGCGCCGTAGCCGCGTCGGCGGCCGACACCGCGGCCACGGAGCTGGGGCTCCTCAGCCACTCCCAGCCGAGGCTGATCACCAACCCGTCGAGGACCGTGGCCCCGGGGACCTCCGGGGGTGTCTCCCCCCTCGGGTTCGGAGGGGCAGCGGTGGCGTCGTTGGTCATAGGTGTCATCGCCCTGTCGCTTGGGATACTCCGCGACCCGTACCTCGTCATCCCCGCCTGCCTCGCCGGGGGCCTCTTCGGGGCCGTGGTCGACAGCCTGGTGGGAGCCGCGGTCCAGAGGAAGGGGTACTGCGTCGTCTGCCTGAAGCCCACCGAAGCCCTGAAGCACTGCGGGGAGAGGACCAGGGCCACCCGGGGCTCCCCCTACGTGGAGAACAACGTGGTGAACGTGATTTCAACCGTGGCCGGGGCCGCCGCCGCCCTGGCTATCTTCCTGGCGCTCTCTTCCCTATAGGGGGGAGCCTCGTCAGCGAGGCGAGCCTTTCCTTGAGGGCGGCCACCGAGACCCTCTCCTGGGCCCTGGTGTCCCTGTCCCTGAGTGTGACCGTCCCGTCCTTCAGCGAGTCGTAGTCCAGGGTGACGCAGGCGGGGACCCCGGCCTCGTCCGCCCTGGCGTACCTCCTCCCTATCCCCCCCGACTCGTCGTAGAACGCCTCGAAGGACTCCCTGAGCTCCTCGAAGACCCCCCTCGCTGCTTCCTGGAGCCCGTCCTTGTTCACCAGCGGGAAGACGCAGACCTGGGTCGGGGACAGGTACGGCCGCAGCGCCATCACCCTCCTCTCCCCCTCCCCCTGCATGGACGACTCCATCACGGCGAAGACGCTCCTGTCGATCCCAAGCGACAGCTCGAAGACGTGGGGGAGGACCTTCTCCCCTTCGTCGTCGACGGTGAAGTTGCTCCCGCTCACCCTCGCGTGCCCTCCCAGGTCGTAGTCCCCCCTGTAGTTGCATGCGACCAGCTCGACCCACCCCCAGGAGAGCTTCACCTCGAGGTCGAAGGCTGCCCTCGAGTAGAACGCCCTGTCCTCCTCGGCCAGGACCCTGAACCTGATGTCCTCCGGGCGGATCCCGGCGTCCTCGTAGAACCCTGCGATGAGGGCGAGGTAGTGCCCGGCGAGCTTGTTGGGGACCAACCCCCTCCCCTTCGCCTCGGCCACGGTCAGCTTGGCGTCGGTCCCGTCGGGGAGCCTGAACGCCAGGGCCCTCTCCAGCGCCCCGTCGAAGCGCTTGTCGTCGGCCTTGTTCGGGTTGAAGAAGACCTCCACCTCTGCCTGGTTGAGCTCCCTGAGCCTGATGAGCGCCTGCCTGGGGGCGATCTCGTTCCTGAAGCTCCGCCCCACCTGGGCGATCCCCACCGGGAGCTTGGCCCTCTGGGTCTTGAACAGCAGAGGGAAGTCCACGAATATGCTCTGGCAGGTCTCAGGCCTCAGGTACGCCTCCTCCTGGGAGGGCCCTATCCCCAGCTTGAACATCATGTTGAACCTGGTGGTCCCCGCCAGCCTGGAGCCGCACTTCAGGCACTTCACCCCTGACCTCTCCATCAGCTGGTCGTAGTCGGCGTCGCTGAGCTTCTCAGCGACCCCCTTCCCCGTCTTCTCCTCGACCAGCTTGTCCGGCCTGAAGACCGAGCCGCACTTCGCGCACTTCACGAACGGGTCGGTGAAGCTCGACAGGTGCCCCGAGGCCTCGAAGACCGCCCTGGGGAGGATCTGCGCGCCGTCGATCTCGAGCATGCCGTCCCTCCTGACCACCACCCGCCTCCATAGCTCGACGAGCCTGTTCTTCAGCGAGACCCCCTGGGGCCCGTAGTCGAGGAACCCGGCCGGGGTGTTGGGGTAGCTCTCGGCCGTCTTGAAGAAGAAGCCCCTCTGCTGGCCCAGCCTGACTATCTCGTCAAAGCTCATCGGGGTCCGGCCTTTCGCGCTTCTGTGATAAAGCCTCCGCGGACGGAGGAGCCCCCTCCGGGGCGGGGGTGGCCTTCTCGGGGGCGTCTGGCTTCAGCGTCTCCTGGTGGCCGAAGACTCTGTTGGCGTAGCGCCCCAGGAGGGGCCCCTGCAGGAGGATGCTCAGCATCACCACCCCGAAAGTGAGGGTCGCCACCGGCTGCCTAGATCGGA
>JAJZOO010000016.1 GCA_021811485.1 archaeon | reverse complement strand
TCTGGGCGAGCTCCCTGGTCCCGATAAAGTCAGCCCACGTCCTCGCGCACTACAGCAGCCTGCACGACGCGGGCGTGGACGTCCTCGAAAGGTTCGCCGAGTCAGGAGGGAGGTTCGCCGTCCCCACCTCGGTCGACCCGGCAAGCATCGACCTCCAGAACTGGAAGAGCTTCGGGATCCCGGAAGAGTACGCCCGGAAGCAGTTCCGCCTCTGCGACGCGTACGGCAGGTTGGGAGGGATGCGGTGCTGGAGCTGTGTCCCGTATCAGGTCTGCAACTTCCCCAAGCAAGGGGAAGCCGTCGCGTGGGCCGAATCCAGTGCCGTCGTCTTCGCCAACTCGGTCTTGGGGTGCAGGTCAAACAAGATCACGGCCGGGATGGACGTCGCCTGCGCCGTGCTGGGGATGACCCCAAGCTTCGGCATGCTGGAAGATGAGGGGCGGAGGGCGAGTGTCGCGTTCCGGGTCGGGTTCGACTGGCTCTCGGAGCTGGACTACCGGTCCCTAGGGTACTTCGTGGGCAAGAGCTCGGGGTCGAGGGTCTCCGTCCTGGAAGGGCTCCCTCCCACGGTCACCTCCGACGACCTCAAGCACCTGGGGGCCGCGGCCGCTTCCGCCGGCCCTGTCACCATGATACACTATCCAGGGATCACCCCGGGGTCGCCCACTCTCGCGGCCGCGTCCGGGGGGGAAAAGGTCGAGGAGGTGGAGGTCACGCGGAGGGACCTGGACGAGGTGAGGGCGGACCTCGACCAGACCGAAGAAGCCCCGGACCTCGTCGCGCTCGGCGTGCCTCACCTATCCGCCAACGAGCTCGGGGCCCTCGCCAATCTTCTCGAAGGGAAAAAGCTGAAGGCAGGGACGAAGATGTACCTGTACACCTCCTCCCACGCCTACGACATGGCGGCGAGGACCGGGATCGCTAGCACGATCGAGGCGTCTGGGGCCCGCATCACCCACAGCACGGACGCGGAGATCTCGCCCCTGAAGGCGCTCGGCTTCGAGGTGGTCATGACCAACTCGGCCAAGCTCGCGGAGATCATCTCCTCTGAGGGGGAGGTCAGAATGCGCTACGCCTCGCAGAAGGAGATAGTCGAGCGGGTGACAGGGTGACAGAGTCGAGTTTCAAGGGAAGGGGGCTGATCTCCGGGAAGGCGGAAGGACCCGCCCTGCTCTCGCTGAAGGCCTTCACGTTCGCCCACGGGGTCGACCCATCCACCGGGGTCGTGACCGATGTGAGGAGCGACATCAGAGGGTCCAACGTCAGGGGTCGGGTCCTGTTCTACCCGTTCGGGAAGGGGTCCACGACCGCCTCTGCCTGGTTCCTCGAAACTGTGCGCATGGGCAACTCGCCTTCCGCCATAGTCACCGAGGGGGTGGACCTGTCTGCGGTGATAGGGTCGGTGATGGCGCGCGAGGTGTACGGCAAGGGGGTCCCCGTCGTATCGGGGATAGCGAGGGACGCGTACTCGAAGATCGCCGCCGGGTCGAAGGTCAGGGTGGACTCGGAGCGGGGCGAGGTGAAGGCCCAGGGTTGAAGCGGGTCCTCTCAGAGAAGGACCTGTTCCTTTTCGACCTGGACGGGGTCTTCTACAAGGGGAAGGAGACCAGGGTCAAGATCGGAGGGACCGCCGCCGTAGAGGCCCTCAGGAGGCGAGGGAAGAAGCTCTTCGTCCTTACCAACAACTCGACCGACTCCGCCGAAACTGTCTGGTCCCGCCTGGTGGGCACGGGGGTCCCAGTCCGCAGGGAGGAGGTCCTCACGACAACCCTCCTCATGGCCGACTTCCTGCTGGAAAGGTACGGCAGGGTGGCCTACTTCCTGGTGGGCGAGGAAGGGCTGGAGGAGGAGATGGCCAAGCGCGGCCACGCTCGGGTGAGGGGGGAGACCGCCGACTTCGTGGTGGTGGGGCTCGACAGGAAGATAACCTATGACAAGCTCGACCACGCCGCAAGGCTCGCCAGGAACGGGGCGAAGATCGTAGCCACCCACGCCTCGCGCCTCTACATGTACAAGACGGGGCCGGCGGTCGCGACGGGGCCTATCGTGAAGGCCATCGAGTATGCCAGCCGCAGGAGGGCCATGGTCATCGGGAAGCCCTCTCCGCTGATGTTCGAGATAGCGCTGGGCCGCGCTCACTCCGAGAAGGCCAGGGCGGTCATGGTCGGCGACCAGGTCGACACTGACATAGCCGGCGCTTCGAACGCCGGGATCGACTCCGTCCTTGTCAGGAGCGGGGTAGACCAGGACCCCGGGCCCTACAGTGTCTTGGCTACGCTCGACAACGTCGACGACATAGTCCCGCTCCTCTGACCCGACTACGCCCCGTGCTCCTTCAGGAAACGCTCGTCCACTTCGACCCCCAGGCCGTCCCCCGCAGGGACCTTCACTCTTCCTCCCCTCGGTTCGGGGAGCCCGCGGACGAGCTCAGTCTGGAGCGGATTGGCGAACGGGTTGAACTCGACCCCGGCCGAGCGGAAGGCCGAGGCGACGTGTATCGATGCGGCAACGGACACGCCCGAGTTCATCCCTGTCATGGGTGAGAATGATATCCCGCGCGCCGCTGCCTCGCGCGCGACTTCCGCCTCAACCTTCACCCCCCCGCACCGGCTCACGCTCGGCTCAACCACCCCGACCAGCCCCTCCGCGAGAGGGATGTGGAAGTCCCCGGGGAACCAGCTCTCCCCGGCGCCAATCCTCGTTCTGGCCCCCTTCAAGGCGCGATAGCCTGCGACGTCGTCTGACAGGACAGGCTCCTCGAACCAGGCCAGGTCCAGGTCGGAGAACGCGTCGCACGCCCTCAGGGCGGTCGAGGAGTCGTAGGCCCCGTTGGCGTCGGCGACGAGCATCCCGTCCTCCCAAAGGGCCCTGACCCGACGCAGCAATCGGCTGTCCTCTTCTACCCCGAACCCCACTTTTACTTTGGCTCCTGAAAGCCCTTTGGCCTTCGACGCTGCGACCTGTGTCTCTAGTGGGCCCCTGGACTCGAACAGTGAGCCGGCAAAGGCTGGGACCTCCCCCGCCGCTCGCCCTGACAGGATGCGTCCCAGCGGCTTGCGCTCGAGCTTTCCCCGGCAGTCGTGGAGAGCGATGTCTATCCCGCTGAGTGCCTCGACGTCCGTCCCCCTGGTGTGCCCCCTGATTCGGAGCTCCCGCCAGACGGCTTCCCACGCCGACCCTTCTCCGTCCCACTCCTTCCCTTCGACGGTCTTCCCGAAGTACCTCACCAGCAGCGCCGTGGCACCCGGGTCGAACCTCGTCATGGCCTCCCCCCACCCCTGCACCCCGTCCACTTCAGCCCTGACAATCACCGCCTGATACGAGGCGTAGCTGAACGTCCCTCCCTTCAGCCTCTCTTCGGCTTTGACCCGGACGGGGAACGCTTCTACCGACCTGACCCTCATCCCGCCTCCGCGGCCGGTGCAACCTTAAATTGGTTGGCTGCGGCTTTCGCCATGTTTGCAGCACCCTGCTTCAAGAGGTCTGGCCAAGTGCGCCGTTTGCGGCGCTCCCGAGCCGCAGGCAGGGACCTTCCCGATGGTGGTCGGGGTAGGGAAGGTCTGCATCGCCGACGGGATGACGAAGGTGAAGTGCGAATCCTGCGGGGAGGAGGTGAAGCGCATCACATCTGCGAAGCTTCAGGGGAGGACGGTCTGCCTGGCTGACTACATGAAGGGGGTCGAGAAGTTCAGGCAGCACATCGTGCAGAGCTTCGACGAGGATGCCGAGCCTGCCGCTTCGATACTCAGGCGCGCCTACATGGAGGCCCCGGAGGGGTACACGCTGCTGGCAGTCCGCAGGGGGAGGAACAGCACGCACCTTTGGGAGGCCGAGTACGAGAAGACCGAGATCTTCCAGATGAGATGCAGTTAAGCGCCAGAGCAACAACTCTACACACTTTTCCTTAAACCGAGCCGCGCCCCGTCACACGACGTAACTCCATTGGCCAACGAAGAGATGGTGGTACTCAACAGGCTCCTCCGGGAGATAGAGGACTTGAAGCTGGGGCTTGACCCGAACGTCCTCGAGGGATGGTATCAGAAGATAGCCAGCGACGCCAGGGCCGAGGCTCCGAGGCATCTCACGGAGTCCATAGACGTGGTCCAGGACCCCATCCTCCCGATGAAGTTCGAGTTCAAGACTTCGAGGCGCGCCATCAGGTACGTGACCGAAGCCATCGACCGAAACCTCGACGGGATGCCTCTGGCGACACGGCTGTACTTCCAGAAACTGTCCGAGCTCATCCAGGCCGAAGCTCTGCGCTAGCCTGCCAGCACGGTCACGACCCCGACCATCCAGGGGTGGAGCTGACAGTGGTACACGTAGACTCCGGGGACCGTGAAGGTGTAGGTGTAGCTGTCTCCTGTGTTAAGGTACCCCGAGCTGAAGGGAGGCACCCCAGCTGGCACCGTGGACGAGGTGACGGTGTGGATCGACAGGTCGTTGTTCGTCCAGGTGACCGTGTTGTTGACGCCGATCACGACGGTGATGTTGTCAGGGGTGAAGCCGGTGTTTGGATAGTCCACCGCCCCCTGCGCGATGCTCACCGACACGGGGGCCAGAGCAGCGCCTCCTGATGTCAGCGTGGTCGTGGCCCTGGTGTAGGCTTCGTTCGGGAGGACCACGAGGTACCCTATCATTCCGACCTGCGCGTGATAGGTGCAGACGAACTCGTAGATCCCGGCGTACCTCGCAACGAACGAGTACCTGGCGCTCACGTTGCCAGGAGTCCCTGTCACCACCGCGCCGGGCGAGTTGTTGGTCGCCGGCGTGGTGAACGTCTGCCCGGTGAGGTCGTTGATGAGCCCGGGGACCGTGGCGTTCACGATGATGTTGTAGGGCGGCCCGATCACAAAGTCGTGGCCCACTGTATCGTTGTCTATCAGCGTGAGCTTCACTGTGTCTCCCTGGTTGACTATGATGAAAGCCGGGTTGAACCTGTCCTGATGGGCAGAGGGGGAAAGGTACCACGTCTCCCTCACCGTCCTTATGGCCGGCGGCTGGTCCATCACGGGGAAGCTTATGTTCGCGCCTGCTCCCGACGCGAGCTGGGAAGCCAGCAGTTTGAGCTGCGACTGCATCGAAGAGATCTGCTGCTCCTGCGCGCTGAGCTGGTCAGCCGAGGACTGCGTAGACGTCACGTATGCGGCGGCTACGGCCGCGAGCCCGACAAGGAGGAGGACGCTCAGGCCGCCTGCCGTGGTCAGGCCCCTCCTCGTGGATCTGTCGTTCACGTGCAGATGTCCGGGGCGCAGGTATGACTTAAACCAGGCGGCCCGCGGCGTCCGGCGCCTCTGTCGGCTAGTTGCATGGGGCGCCCGAGCAGGCTGGTTTACCGTTGATGGTCGCCGAGACGACGCGCCCGTCTGGACCAGTCCTCGCCGTGAAGTCGACGACGAACTTCTTTCCCTCGACGGTACAGGAGGTGAAGAGGACGCCCGCGACCTCGGCACCGCTCTCGGTCGCCCTGACCCGAGTGATCCCAGCCTTCCTGAGTCGCTGGTTCTGCGGGAGGAATCGCCTCATTCCTCTTGCGATGCGCTTCAGCTGCGCGCCTTCTACTCGCGCGGGGCGGGCCCAGAACTCCCGCTCCTCGCTGTCGAAGCTCTGCTGGCTGATGGGAGTTCCTGGTTTGCGCGTCACGTCTCTCCCTCCCGTCCGTGCCCTCTCGACACGGAGATGATCGGTATCATCAGAAGCGCTATGGCCGGAGGCGTGTTCGGGTCGGTGCCAAGCCCCGTCAGCGTCCCTCCGAGCCCGAGCCCGAACCACCAGATGAAGCCGAGCCATGCCAGGGCGAGGGCGTACCCCAATCGGGGCCGGCGGACCAGCAGCACTACGCCAGCCAGAAAGGTGATGGTCACCTCAGCGGCGTTGCAGAGCACCGGATGGGCGCCTGCGAACCTTATGATCGGGACTAGGGTGTACGACGCCTGGCTAGGGAGCGACTCTATGTTCGCGGCGAATATGGACGACTGGCCGAATGTCGTCCACATCAGGGGTGCGGCCTGTACCGCTGCAAGGAGTAGGAAGAGGACGGCGGGAGCGTCCCTGACTATCGAGAACCGCCCGGCAAGGTTCCAGGACCCGCGCGGAAGGAGGAGAAGGAGGGCCGCAAAGGCGTAGACCAGGGCTGCCCCCGGGAACCCGTTCATGATGCTCGGAGTCCCTGGGAACACGCCGCCCGACATGGTCGCTGCGAACAGCCCTGCCATCCCTTCGCCGAAAACCCAGACCGTGAGCCCCCAGACCACCGAGGCCGCAAGCGCGACCCGTCTGACCCTCTCGCCGCCTCGGATAAGCAAGAATCCCAGGGCAAGCTGTATGGCTGCAACGGAGGCGTTCCAGAAGGCCGCCTGGGGGGCCATATACCGCAGGAAGAAGTTGATCGAAGCGAAGTAGAGCGGAGGAGGCAGCGACTGGAGAGCGTTACCCAACACGCCGTTCACGCTGTTGGCGAAGAACAGGCTGAACATCCGGGGCTGGAGCTGGAGGAGACCGTCTATGACCCATAGCGCCCCGAGCCCCAAGGTCATCCAGCGCCGGACGCTGCTTGCCGCCCCCGGACCATATGTCCCTCCCGGGGTTTCAGCCTTGACTTCGTAAGACTCTGCGGGCAAGGGCGAGGTTCGCCTTCGTCAGGCGTCAGCTCACCGTTATGGACCCGCCCATCCATCCGTTGGCAGACATCGGACCAAGCCAGCCGCTCGGCCCGTAGCCGCAGGGGTCTTCGCAGTGCCAGACGAAGGTCCCCGTCTGGTTGATGTAGAAGTCAGCCATCTCTACGGAGTTTGCCGCCACCGGTATGTTGATCCCCAGCTGCGGGATCGTGAACGTGTGGCCGATCTGAGTCTCTGGGTTCAGCGAGCTTACGGCCGTCGCGCTCGCCTGGGTGAAGTTGCTGGCGGCCGCGGTCCCGTTCACCACGTAGACGACGTTCCCTACGGTGCCGGAGACCTGACCGTACTCCGAGGGCAGAGGCGATGCCGTATCGTAGTCAACTATTGTGAGCTGGATGAGGGTGTGGGCCGGGAGGCTGATGTTGGCCGGAGACTTCAGGCCGTCAGGCGTGAGCACCCAATACTTCGGCGCCGTCGCCGTCGAGTTCCACTGCGCTGCCGCGACTATCAGGAGGGTAAGCTTGAAAGGTCCGGCCGTGCTGTTGCTGCTCTGAGAACCCGCGCCCGCGCTCCCCTGGCTCTGGAGCGACTGTATCTGCGACTGCTGGGTCCGTATCGTGCCCTGTTGGCTGGAAGCCACGCCGATCATGGCCATCCCTATGACCATGAATACCAACGTCAAAACCACCAGGACTACCGCGACCTTCGTGTCCGACATGCCGGACCTGCTGTACGCCCGCCCCGTGGCTGTCCCGACTTCCATTACCCCTGAGAAGGGGCCCAGGGTATTTGATGCGGTCTGTACGGTTAGCCACGTGAAACTAACCTTATGTATGATTGTACACACAGCCGCATGCGATGGGCCGTACCAACATCGCCGTCGAAGACGAGATAGCCGGCTCACTTGCCGACGAAGCCTCGAAGGAGAACAAGACAGTCTACGCCCTGGCGAACGAGGCGATGAAGGCGGTCCTCAGGGTCTGCGACGAGGGGGGGAAACCCGACGACGTCTACGTGTCTTGGTTCTTTGTGCGCATCCTGCGAGACCTGGACTCCGTCCCGATTCCAGGGGACCTCCTGGAAAAGATGGTGAAGGCCCTCTATGCGGCTGACAGCGATTCCCTGCTGAAGTACTGGTTCGAGGAGGGGGTGAGGACGGGGGCTTACCTCCACCTTTCGTCGCCCAAGATTGAGGGGCTCTCTTCGGAGGTGAGGGCGCTTTCTCAGGCGAACCTGCTCCCTGTGAAGAGGGTCGAGATCAGGGGGGAAGAGGACAGCAAGGTCGTCATCCGCGTCATCGGCGCCGGGCTCTCCATGGAGTCTACGAAATGCGCGGAGGCCTTCATCAAAGGAATCGTCAGCGCCTACTCGTTGAAGGTGGTCGGGAGCAGCGTCACAGGCAGCATCATAGAGCTGAAGGTATCCAAGTGAGCCGCCCCGCCACCCCCTAGCAGGCGCCCCCGCGACCCAGCGGCGGGCTCCGAGTGCAGACGGCGCGCCTCGGGCCTCCCGTCGAGTCCGACTCTTGGCGCTACCTAGTCCAGCCTGGCCCTTGGCCTGGTCAGCCCTTCGCCCGCGCGAGGGAATACACTATGATGAAGAACCCGGCCGCCTGACTGTATGCCTGTACGGTGATCACGGTCCCGAGGTCCACGGTCCCGAAGTTGTACAGCACTCCAGCCGCAAGGGCGCCTAGAGTGACGAAGGCGAACCCGAGAGAAAGCAGGATCATCGCCTGGCTCTTCGTCTTGCCGTAGGCCCTCCCGGCGTAGTACACCACCACTCCTCCGAAGACAAGGATGAGCGCCTGAGCTACGTCCAGATAGAGAAGGTCGATCACTGCTCAAAGTCACCCTCCGGGGCCTTTATAGCGTTGAAGCCGATTCTCAATGTTGGCAATCATTTGGCTTCTCTCATAGTGAGCCAGAGGCGCTTCAGCTTCTCCGCCACGTCCTCGTTGATTGTCGCCTCGACCTTCATGACCCCCCCATCGAACGAGACGTTGACCGCCCGATAGGCGCTCCTCAGGAGCTCGTACTTCTTCCCCTCGGGGGTGACGACTATCCGCTCTATCACGAGTATCTGCGAAGCCAGGAGCTCGTGGACCCTCCTGTAGCAGGTGCTCAGAGGTATGTCGTTCTCGCGGCTCATGTCCTCGACTGACTTGCTTTTCGGGATGGCGGAGAGGATGATCTTTCTGGAATATTCGTCCGCGAGCCCCTGGACCAGCGCGTGGACCCGAGACGGCTCGGTTATCTCCAACCTCTTCGAATCCTTTCTTGAGCTTATTTGAGTATATATCGCCCGTGACCGAAAAGAGGGGGAGAAGCAGGACCTAGTTCGCCCTGCTTCTCATCAGGTATCCTAGTCCGCCTAGCAGCGCGCCAAGGCAGGCGACGAGGACCAGCCCGCCGATCGGGTCTACTAGCCCCCCGAGGATCTGGACGTGGACCTGCCCCGCGTTGAGGCCTTCACCCCCGCTCGAGACAGGAGCGCTCGCCCACCCTGCGAGGTAACCCCCCCACATCATCAGGAACATCGAACCTGCCACGCCGACGTTCATGAATATGATGTGTCCCCATGCCAGGAGGTTGGTGATCCCCTTGTACGGCTTCCCCTGAATCCCTTCGATGTAGAGGTAGAAGATGGCCGTGACCGCCATAGCGACTACGCCGACGACGAGGAAGGAGATGTACCCCGTGAACAGCCAGGTCCCAGCGCCGTTGGACGCTATGACCCTCGACGGGGCGTAGTACGTGTTGCTCGTGAAGATGTTGATGGGGTTGATGAGGAGGACCGTCGCGATAACCGCGAACAGACCTTCGATGATTGCTGCCAGGATGAACCTGCCGGCCCACTTGCTCTTGAAAGCAAGCGACCGTGTCGTGTTTTCCATGGGTGGTGCGCTCATGTCCAGGGCTTATAACGAGATGACACGATTTTCGCACCTGATAATCACTCGTGGGGAGCATCACATGCCTCTGACCGCCCACGATGGCCGCCCGAACCGCGCCTTCCGCCCGCCTTGAGGCGTGCGTGCCCGCCGCATCTCTCCCCGAAGGCGGAGGGCAACTTTCCCGCGCATCTGACGCGGGCGGGGCCGTCAACCTCCTCTACGGTAACGGGAAGGTAGCCGCAGGCGGGACTCAGCAAGCCAATTTTGAATCCCTGAGCGGTAGCGGGCTGATGGCACAGCCCTTGCTTCTAAGGTGGGGCTACCAGAAATGGAGCCAGGCACCTGAAACAAGAAGCCAGCGGCTCTAGCCGTTGGAGCATGTCACGTTCTCAACCGTGGGAATCGGAGGAGCGCGTTAAATAGAGAGGGGAGGTTCCAACGAACGACGCAACATGACAAGCGACGGGGGGTTCAGGCTGATAGTCGTCGCCTTCGACGGCTCGACGGACTCGGCGACCGCAGTGCAGCTGGCTGCCTCGGTGGCGGCCAAGTACGGCGCTAGGCTCATCGTCGCCCACGTATACAACTCTCCCGCCATGGCGCTCGCTGGCGGCCCCGGGATGCCGATGCCCGACTACTCGGAACTGGAGGCGGCGGCCAAGGACACGGGCCGGTCGGTCCTTTCCCGCGGCGTCCAGCTGGCAGCGCAGGCGGGGGTGAAGGCAGGGGGAGAGCTCATACAAGCATCCTCCGTGGTCGAAGCGCTGGTGGGGTTCGCATCTGACCAGGATGCTGACCTCTTGGTCGTGGGGACCAGGGGGATGACGGGGTTCAAGAAGCTCGTCGTCGGGAGCGTCTCTTCGGGGCTAGTGAGTCACGCCCACTGCCCGGTCCTGGTGGTGAGGTGAGCCGATGATATACGTGAGAGACGTGATGACGAGGGGCGTCAAGACCATCGACTTGCGCTCCACGATACTGGATGCGGCGAAGGCGATGGCGAAATGGAAGATCGGCTCCCTCGTGGTCGTCGAGGGGACGAAGCCCGTAGGGATGGTGACCGAGGGAGACATCTCTCGAAGCGTCGCCGACGGCGTGGAACCGTCCACCGCCTTGGGGAAGTTTGGGATGAAGAGACTGCTGACTGTGGCCCAGGACGAGAAGGTCGAGGTGGCAGCGAAGATGATGTCTGACGCGAGGGTCAAGAAGCTCCCGGTGATGGAAGGAGGTGCCCTCGTCGGGATCATCACACAGACGGACATCGTGGGCTCCACTTTCTCGCTGGTGACCTCGTTGAAAGAGATGGTGGAGGCCCGTTACAGGCCTCCCGACTTCGAGATGTGAAGGACCCTCCGCCACCAGCGTCGCGAACTTCCTTTAAGCACCCTTCGGGCGGGGCACGAACCGCTTGGCCCTGCCCGAGTACCAGATAGTGGTGGACTTCGTGAGCGAAGGAGAGGTCGCCAACCTCGTCAAAGGGTTCATCGAGGTGAAGGGGAAGCGGGTCAGGTTCTCCGGCGTGGCCTATGGCCGCTTCGGCGGGCAGAACTTCTCCCCCCAGTTCTCAAAGCGCGCCCGCGACGAGCTGACGAGGCTCACGGGCGACTTCCCGAAGTTCGAGGAGGACATGCAGATGAGACTCGTCCGCGGGGAGTTCGAGGCGAAACCTGGCAAGGACGAGCATCACCATCATCACCATCTGGGAGAGCCGCCTGCTTGAACCTCCTGGTAGGCGCAACTGGTTTTGTCGGCGGGCACCTGGTCGAGTATCTGTTCCAGCAGGGGGAGATCTCCAAAGGCGTGTTCCGGAAGGGGTCCCATCTGAAGATAATGGACCTGAACGGGGTGCAGGGGATAGAGGCCGATCTTACAGACCACCACGCCCTCCACGAAGCCATGGAGGGGGCGGACGTAGTCTACAATCTCGCGTCGCCCATGCCCGGCGAGGCAGATGGGTTCCAAAAGACGAGCACGGAGGGGCTCCTGAACCTCCTGGAGGTCGCTTCAGAGGCGAAGGCAAAAGCTTTCGTTCACCTGAGTACCCTGGACGTCTACGGGTTCGCGGCGGGGCAGATAGGCCCTTCGACCCCCCTCCGCCCTTCAGGAGAGTATCAGGAGTCGAAGGCGGAGGCCGAGCGCCTCCTCCAAGAGTTCGCAAAGCGGAGCGTTACGCCGAGGGTGACGATAATCAGGGCCGCAAGGGCGCTGGGCTCGAGGGACGAGTCGCTTGTGGTCCCAATGCTGAAGATGGTCAGTGGAGGCAAGGTCGTAGTCCCGAAGGGGGGGCAGATGTCGTACACGCACCCCAGGGACGTCGCCAAGGCGATGTACGGAGCTGCTGTCGGGAACCCCCCGGGAGGGAACGCCTACTCGGTCAAGTCGTTCGAAGCCACCCCCGAGGAGCTGGCAGGTGCGCTCGCGTCAGCCTTGGGGAAAGAGGTCCAGGTCAAGAAGGAGGGGCTGTTCGCCGGGGGCGCGCTCCCCCGATACACGTCAGATCAGCTGAAGGCTTCGCTCCGCATAGACGTCCAGCCATCCTGGAAGGACATCAGCTACGCCCCTGACTACACTCTGAAAGGCGCCTGCGAGGAGATAGCTGCATGGTACAGAAAGGAACCCTGGGTGACGGAGAGCAGCTAGGCATCCCGGAAATTCTCCGCGAGATGCGGAGGATGGTCCGAGCCTCTGTCGACAGGAGGGCCACGGCGCTCGCGCAGCTCAAGGAAGCGGAGGGCTCAGACCCTTTCAGGATACTCATCAGCACCATCCTGTCTCACAGGACGAAGGATGAAAACACGGCCAGAGCAACTGAAAACCTGTTTTCAAGATACGCTAGCCCCGCGGAGCTCGCGAAGGCCGACCCCAGGGTGGTGCGCCGCCTCATCAGGCCATCCGGGTTCTACAACATGAAGGCCCGGAACATAATAAAGGCGTCCAGGCAACTCGTCACAGAGTTCGGGGGGGAGGTGCCGGACAACGAGGAAGACCTTCTCAAGATCCACTCCGTCGGGAGGAAGACGGCGAACTGCGTCCTGGTATACGCCTTCGACAAGCCCGCCATCCCGGTCGACACTCATGTCCACAGGATATCCAACAGGCTCGGACTCGTCAGGACGAGGAAGCCCGAAGAGACCGAGTCGGAGCTGGTCCGGACGGTCCCCAGGCGTTACTGGCTGGAGCTCAACGACCTTTTCGTGAGGTTCGGGCAGACCACCTGCAAGCCCATCGGGCCGAAGTGCCCCACATGCAGCCTCAAACCGACGTGCGTCTACTACCGGGACGTGGTCGCGAAGCGCAAACCTTCATAGCCCCACCATCTTTGCCGTGGACGGCCGTGCCGACCCTCGAGGAGTCGAAGAGGAAGATAGAAGAGCTCGTGAAAGCGAAAGGGTTCGGCAACACTCCGCAGGATATCCCCAACAAGCTGCTCTTCGCGTTCATCGAGCTCGGAGAGGCCGGGGACTCATGGAAGAAGGGGAAGGCCGTCGAAGAGACTGTCGAGGAGCTGATAGACGTGATCTTCTACGTCTTGGACGCTTCGAGGCTGATAGCGCCGAACGCCAACATGGACGAGGCCTTTGAGAAGAAATGGGCCAAGAACATGGGGCGGCCTTTCCAGTACGGGGAAGGGTTCCGCTCGAAGCAGGCCGGCTAGCCTGCTTTCACCCAAGCAACCTGCTTGTCTGCATGGCAGACGTATCCCTCGAAGCTGGCGCCCTTTCTGTCGGTGACCGGCTCTGTCCTCTTCAGGGGGCGGCCGCATGAGGTGCACTTCTGCCCGGAGTCGTACTGCTTGACCTTCCCCCAGTCGAGCATGAAGTATGTCAGCCACAGGGGGGAGACGTCCGTCTTCATCTCACAAGCGCCTTCGCGTTCCGGCCACAGGCCATTGGCTGTAGACGTATAGAAAAAGTTCGCCATCGATGACGGTTAAATCCTGGGGGGAGGGATGGAGCACGAGCATGGAGCCTCTGTTCCAGTCCTCGGTCGACGAGGTGGACCGCCTCGTGGGGCTGAAGAAGGAGGAGCTCTCGATGCTGGAGGACGCAGATGCAGCGGCTGGCGAGCTCCTGGTGTCCGAGTTTGAGAAGTACGTCGAGCGCAAGTTCAACCCTGAGGCGTCCGAGGTGCTCAAGCGCCACGACCTGATGGGGGTCCCGATTGACGTGAAGTATGGAGGGAGGGGGGCTCGGCAGCTGGCAGAGTCCCTCTTCCTTGAGAGGATGGGGCAGACAGGGATGGGGGTCATCACCTTCGCAGACGTCCACCTTTGCCTCGGGAGCCTCGGGGTACAGGACTGGGGGACAGAGGAACAGAAGGGGAGATATCTCCCGAAGGCAGCGAAGGGGGAGGTGGTCTTCGCTTACGGGTTGACCGAGCCAGAGGCCGGCTCCGACCCCTCCTCGATGAAGACGAGCTACGTCAAGGACGGGGGCGGTTACAGGCTCAAGGGGTCCAAGTACCTGATATCAAACGGCTCCATCGCCACCCACATGTTGACCTTCGCTCGGCCCGAGGCGGAAGGGAAGAAGCCCACGGCGTTCATAGTCGACACGAAGTCTGACGGCTTCAGCGTGGACATGCGCCTCGAGGAGAAGATAGGGCTGTTCACTTCGGACACCTCCATGCTCACCCTGGACGACGTCTACGTCCCCAGAGAGGACGTCCTAGGCGAGGAGGGGAAAGGGTTCTCGGTCGCCTACTCTAGCCTCCTGAACGGCCGAATTGGGATCGGGTCAGGGTGCCTGGGGGTCATGGAGGACTGCCTGAACCAGGTAAAGGAGAGGGCCACCTCGCGGGTCCAGCATGGCAAGCAGATCGCAAAGCACCAGCTCATACAGAAGCACGTGGCATACATCGAGTCCAGCCTCGAGGCGTCCAGATGGCTCGTCTATCGCGCGGCCATGAAGAAGGACGAGTGCGACCGCGACCGAAAGGACCTCAGGCTCCGGGCGGACGCAGACCGGCTCTCCGCCGTCGCGAAGTACGTCTCTTCGAGGTCGGCGTTCGAGTCGGCGGACAGGGCTGTCCAGTGTTTCGGGGGGTTCGGGTACTCCATCATGTCACCCGTGGCGAAGCACTTCCTCGACTCGAGGGTGGCCAGGATATACGAAGGGACGGACGAGATCATGGAACTCAAGATAGCCTCGTCGGTCCTCGGCCAGGAGTTCGAAGCCTACAAGTAGGGGGCTCAAGCCCCGTGCAGGACAGTGCTGCTCCATCTCGACGGATCCAACCAGATAGGCGCCAGCCGCGACCGGGTCTACGCCCTCCTTACCGACCCAGGCTTCATCGCAAAGACCCTCCCGGACGCAGAAGACATCCGGGTCCTCGACGGCTCGACCCTGGAGGCGAAGGTCAAACTCAGGGTCTCCGTCGTGTCGAGCACGGTCAGGATGAAGATGACCATAGGGAAGAGCGAGCCCACGACGAAGGCGACGCTGACCGCCGAGGGGTCTGGTAGCGGGAGCGCTCTGAAGATAGCGAGCGTGTTCGAGCTCTCAGGGGACGCGCCCACCACGATGTCCTGGTCGGCGGACGCCGACATAACCGGGGTGATGGCGGGGCTCGGCTCGACGCTCCTGAAGGGGTTCGCGACGAAGAAGGTCGCAGAAATCTTCGCGGGGATCACCAAAGCGGTCGAATCGGCCGCCTAGGTGACCTTCCGCTTGCGACCTGACCGCCTGATTTAGAGCCTATCCCAAAATAGGTCTGGTGGCCGACCTTCTTCGAAGACTTTCCACCTTTGATTTGGGGTCATCGCGTGAAATTAACCCAGTCCCTAATGATTATCCAGAAGAGCGGCTCGAGCCGGGCTGCTCACTTCGACAGCCCTCCTTGGCGCTTTATCCGCTCCACTAGCTCGAGGTACCTGGGATCCTCCCTGGCCTTGGCGAGGAGAGGTGAGTACATCACGAACGAGGCTATTATGGAGCGGGCGTCCAGAGCCCTGTTCATGTAGTCGAAGTACGCATCCAAATCCCCGAGGGCGTGATACACGTACGCGATGTAGTTGTAGACCACCGGCCCCATGTTGGCGCCTTCGAGCTTCTTGATGGCCAGCATCCCCCCTTCCCTGTCCCCGCCCCGCGCGGCGATG
>JAJZOO010000068.1 GCA_021811485.1 archaeon | reverse complement strand
CGATCGAGAGGTGACGGCGCAGGCCTCGTGTCACGGGGCCGGCTCCACAGCCTCCTATGCTAACCAAGCTGCACCACCAGGGCCGCTCGTTGCGGCGGGTCGCCGACCGTCTTTATGTCTTAACTGGTTCCCCACGAGCGGACGCAAAGCATATCGGCCGACCCCGACCGCGACGCGCCGTTGATCAGGTGGTCCTTCATAGAGCTAGACGAAGTCAGGTCCACCCAGGAAGTGGCGAGGGGCCTCGCAGCGGAGGGCGCACCAGAAGGCACGACAGTGGTCGCCAAGTCTCAGATCTCAGGCACGGGGAGGCTGGGGAGGAGGTGGCTGTCCCCGGAAGGCGGGCTCTACCTGTCGTTCGTGCTCAGGCCGGACCAGATTGCCCTCCCCGAGCTGGCTACCATCGTCTCCACCACGGCGGTTGCCGAGGGCATCGAGAAGAGCACCGGCCTTGCTCCAACGATTCGATGGCCCAACGACGTCATGCTCGGTGGGAAGAAACTTGCAGGGGTGATCGCCGAGGCGCAAGCGTCGGGGGGCGTGGTGTCCTCAATCATAGTCGGGATAGGGGTAGACTGCAACAGGCGCTCGGCAGGCCTGCAGTCTCTGGGAGGAGAGGCGACCACGGTCGAGGAAGAACTGGGCAGGCCTGTCGCAATCCCCGAAGTCATGCGCTCCATCCTCGGCTCCTTCTCCGTGCTCTACGCCAGATGGGCCGCCGGGGAGGACGTGCGGGAGGAATGGACGAGGAGGGTGGCCACCCTCGGGAAGCAGGTCCTGGTCAAGCTGAAAACCGAAGAAAACCCGTTTTCATGCACCGCAACGGCGCTCGAAGACGACGGAAGCCTGTCGATCTCGCTTGCCGGGAGAGGCAGGGTCGTACGGGCCGAGGATCTCGAGTGGCTCAGAGAGCAGAGCTAGCGCTTCGTCAATCGACTACTGGCGACCGACGGCACGGCCTCGGCCGCCCATCCTTTTTATCGACAGACTGGGCCCGACCCCCAATTGAGTGCAGGCGACGCCGAGAGGGAGCTCGGAGAGATGAACAAGGTCGCGGAGCTGGGCGGAGGGAAGGAGCGGATCGACGAACAACACAGGAAGGGGAAGCTTACGGCCCGCGAACGGATAGACCTCCTCTTCGACCCGGGGACGTTCAACGAGCTGGACAAGTTCGTCACCCACAGGTCGACAGACTTGGGGATGGACCGCTCGAAGCCGCTCGGGGACGGCGTGGTCACTGGGTACGGGAAGATTGACGGCAGGCTCGCCTACGTCTACTCTCACGACTTCACGGTCTTCGGCGGCTCCCTCGGTGAGGCGCTCATGAAAAAGATCACGAAGGTGATGGACCTCGCGCTCAAGAACGGCGCGCCGATCATCGGGCTCAACGACTCCGGTGGTGCCAGGATACAGGAGGGGGTCTTAAGCCTCGCAGGGGTGAGCGAGATGTTCTTCCGGAACACCCTGGCGTCCGGTGTGATCCCGCAGATCAGCGCAGTCCTCGGGCCGAGCGCAGGCGCCGCTGCCTACTCGCCCGCCCTGACCGACTTCGTGTTCATGGTAAAAGGGATCGGACAGATGTTCGTGACCGGCCCCGAGGTGGTGAAGGCCGCGCTGGGGGAGACTGTCACATCCGAAGAGCTGGGCGGAGCCGCCGTCCACTCTGCACAGAGCGGAGTAGCCCACTTCGTTTCTGAGAGCGAGAAGGAATGCTTCTCGTCCATCAAGCGGCTCCTGTCCTTCCTCCCACAGAACAGCTCAGAGCTCCCGCCCGCCGTCACGACCCCGAACGAGGCGGCCAAGGAAGACCCGGAGATGAACGCGCTCGCTCCCAGCGAACCGTACAAGACCTACGACATGAGGACCATCATCCTGAGGCTTGTAGACGATCAGGACCTCCTCGAGGTGCACGCCGCCTGGGCGCAGAGCGTCATCGTGGGGTTCGCACGGCTCGCAGGCAGCACCGTCGGCATAGTCGCTAACCAGCCCGCATGTCTCTCAGGGGCGCTCGACGTCGACAGCTCTGACAAGGCCGCGAGGTTCGTCCGCTTCTGTGACGCGTTCAACATCCCCATCCTCACCCTGGTGGACGTCCCCGGGTACATACCGGGTACCGACCAGGAGCACCGGGGCCTCATCCGCCACGGCGCCAAGCTCCTGTACGCCTATTCGGAAGCGACCGTCCCGAAAGTCACAGTGGTAGTGAAGAGGGCCTACGGAGGCGCCTACTGCGCCATGGGGTCGAAATACAGCAAGGCAGACATCTGCTACGCGTGGCCCGGGGCGGAGATCGCGGTCATGGGCCCGGAGGGAGCGATCAGCATAATCTACAGGAAGGAGATAGAGGCCTCTGCCGATCCGGACGCCACCAGGAAGCGGCTCGCAGCCGAGTACAGGAAGAAGTTCGCCAACCCCTACGTCGCGGCGGGGAGGGGAATAATCGACGAAGTGATCTCGCCGACCTCGACCAGGCCCAAGCTCGTCGCAGCCTTCGAGTCCCTGAAGTCGAAGTCCGAGTTCAGACCAGCCAAGAAGCACGGGAACATCCAGCTGTGACCTTCAGTTGTTTGACAGCGTCCTCATAGCGAACCGGGGGGAGATAGCAGTCCGGATAATCCGGACCTGCAGGCTCCTTGGGGTCAAGACGGTGGCGATATACTCCGACGTGGACGCCGAGGCGCTCCACGTCAAGCTGGCCGACCAGGCGGTAAGGATAGGCCCCGCCGACCCCGGGGACAGCTACCTGAACATAGACAAGCTCGTGCAGGCCGCCGCGGACGCCGGGGTCGACGCCCTCCACCCGGGATACGGATTCGTCTCCGAGAACTGGAACCTGGCTGAGAAGTGCCGTCAGGCCGGGATAAAGTTCGTCGGCCCCAGCCCCAGAACCCTGGTAATCGCCGGGAACAAAGTCGACTGCAAGAGGGTCGCGAGACGGGCCGGGGTCCCCGTTATCAATGGGGGAGAGACGGTATGCTACACCCCGGAGAGCGCCCTGGACGCGGCCCGCGAGCTCGGCTACCCGGTCCTCCTCAAGGCGGCGTTCGGGGGCGGAGGCCGTGGGATACGGGAAGCCTACGACGACAGGCAGCTCGCCCAGGGGTTCAAACTGGCCTCGACCGAGACAAGGCGTTCCCTCGGGAAGTCGGGGCTCTTCGTCGAGAAGCTCGTCAAGCCTGCCCGGCACATCGAAGTCCAGATAGTCTCGGACGGCAGGGGGAAGGTCATCCAGCTTGGTGAGAGGGAGTGCAGCATCCAGCGCAGGCACCAGAAGCTGCTCGAGATGACCCCTGCCCCTGGCCTGGACGAGCTCGCCAGGATGATGGTCGCAGGATACGCCGTCGACCTCGCGAAGGCGCTCTCCTACGAGAACGTCGGGACAGTCGAGTTCCTGATGGACAAAGACCAGAACTTCTACTTCATCGAGGTCAATTCCAGGCTCCAGGTAGAACATCCCGTCACCGAGATGAGGGCGGGTTTGGACCTCGTGAAGGAGCAGCTCGAGATCGCGGCCGGGGAGGGAGTGGACTACGGGCAGGACGACGTTGAGCTGACGGGGGCGGCCATGCAGTGCAGGATCAACGCTGAAGATCCCGCGGCGGGGTTCGCACCGTCGAGCGGGAGGATAGAGCGGCTCTTCTTTCCCGGGGGCGCCGGGGTGAGGATAGACACCGCCGTCTACCCCGGTTACGAAGTCCCCGAGTACTACGACTCCCTGCTAGCCAAACTGGTGGTCAGGGGAAACGACATGGAGGATGCCCGGAAGAGGATGCTCCTCGCCTTGTCGGAGTTCGAAATCGAGGGGGTGAAGACGACTGTCCGGCTCCAGAGGTTCATCCTGGAGCACGAGGAGTTCACGGGCTGGAATCTCGACGTCGAGTTCCTCAAGAGGAACAGGATCGTCGAGTCATACGTCGAGAGGGTCGCCGCCGACCGGGCCGAGCTCGCCAGTCAGGGAGCGGCCATCGCGGCAGTGATAATGGAGTCTGGAACAGGCACGGGGCCGGTGGTACGAACGCGGCCCGCCCCCATGAGGCAGCAGCCAGTCCAGAAGGCGAGGCACTATGACGCGATATGAGCTGAACAGCGACGACGGCGACTTCACCGTCGACGCGGTCTCTGCGGGCGACGCGTACGGCGTGACGGTGTCAGGGAAGGCGTACAGGCTGAAGATCAGACCAGGGTCGTCTGCGGGGACGCTCGTCGCCGAACTGTCGGGGAGGCCTCTCATCGTAACCTCTGTCAGGGCGACCCAGTCCAGTCTAGAGCTGACCATAGGCGGGGAGCGCTTCGCCTACCGACGTGTAGCACCTGCGACCCGCACCGTAGCCGCAGCAATCGCACCGACTTCTGCGAGTCCGAAGGACGTCATCGTGGCTCCTATGCCTGGCAAGGTGATTTCAGCCCTCGTCCAGGAAGGGGCGAAGGTGAAGGCTGGGGACCCCCTGGTGATACTGGAGTCGATGAAGATGGAGGTGGCAGTCAGGGCGGACCGCGACTGCGAAGTTGCGGAGGTCCT
>JAJZOO010000067.1 GCA_021811485.1 archaeon | reverse complement strand
GTGGAGGAACACGTTAAAAGCCGCGCTCAACCAACGGCGTTCGGCGGTGGGTAGGGCCGGGATGGTAGCCGTATCCCAGAGTGCTGAAACCGGCTTCATGCAGCGGCCAGCAACCCTCGGGTAAAGCCATCTTCCCCGTCACCCGCGCCGGGCTGGGGAGACGAACTCACGCCGGGGTGGGCGGTCATGAGGGGCAGCCCTCTCGAAGGAGAGGGCCTGACTCTTGATTGCCGAACCGGGCGAGATCCGGGAGGGAGCAGCCCTATGGCGACGTGGCCACGCTGCCTCGTCTACGTGGGGGATCCCTGGCCCGACGAGATGGGGGCGGAGAGTGATGGTGAGCTCCGGGGGATCTACCGCCGCTCACGTTTTTAACACTCCGAAATCGCTGGTCACCTCGCGCAGGGGTAGCCTAGAGTCCTGGACGGGGAGCCTGGTAAGGCGCAGCCAGATGGGCGCAAGCTTGCTAAGCCTGTGTCTCTAACGGGACTCGTGGGTTCGAATCCCGCCTAAGGCGGGCGATAGTCCCACCCCCTGCGCTCTCCTCTCCTTGGGACCATCACCCACGCCCCCACGAGGCTTCTTTCAGCGGCTCGCTTCTGCCGACAGGGTCAGCCCAGCTCTCGTCCCGCGTACCCGGCCTTCGACCTCAACTCTTCCTCGATCCGCAGTAGCTCGTTGTACTTCGCCACCCTCTCGCCCCTCGCGGGAGCACCCGTCTTGATGAAGTCCGCCCCGAAAGCAGTCGCCAGGTGCGCTATGAACGGGTCTTCGGTCTCCCCTGACCGGTGTGAGACCACGGGGGTCCACCCCGCCGCGCGGGCAAGGCCGATGGCATCCTCGGTCTCGGACACTGTGCCTATCTGGTTCAGCTTGATCAGGACGGCATTGGTTGCCTTCTTCTCGATGCCCAACTTTATCCTCGCAACGTTGGTCACATAGATGTCGTCCCCGATGACTTTGGTGCTGCGTCCCAGTCTCTTCGTGATCGATGCGAAGTCGTCGAAGGCCTCCTCATGGAAGGGGTCCTCAATGGTGAGCAGGCCGAACTCGTCCCTCAGCCGGGCGTAGTGGTCTTCGAGGGCTTCACCGCTCATCGCATGGCCGTCCAGCGTGTACCTTCCGCTCTTCTCGTCATAGAATGTGGAAGCTGCAGCGTCAATGCCCAGCTTGACCTCCTTCTCGCTGTAGCCGGAGGCTGAAACGGCTTTGCGGATGGACCCCAGGGCTTCGCGTGTAAGCCTGAACGGGGGGGCGAAGCCGCCTTCGTCGCCTACATTGATGGCCCCCCTGCCATGCTCCGACACGAGGATCGCCTTCAGGGAGTGGTAGACCTCCGACCCCATCCTGATCGCCTCAGCGCACGACGACGCCCCCACCGGTTCGATGAGGAACTCCTGCACAGCCAGGTCGTTGCCTGCGTGCTCCCCGCCGTTGATCACGTTCATCATGGGCACGGGGAGAATGTACCGGCCTGACTTCCTCAGCTGGACGAAGAGGCTCACTCCATTCGAGTTGGCGGCTGCCTTCGCCGAAGCCATGGAGACGGCAAGTATCGCGTTGGCTCCCAGCTTGCTCTTGTCCGGAGTGCCGTCCAACGAAATCATCTTGTGGTCCAGGCGCCGCTGGTCGTCGACGCGAAGACCCACGACGCCGCGGCGGAGCGCGCCTCTGACGTTGCCCACCGCCTTCGCCACGCCCATCCCATGGAACCTCTCCCCCCCGTCTCTGAGCTCGAGCGCTTCGTGCCTCCCCTTCGACGCCCCAGAGGGGACGCTCGCCCTCCCCATGGCGCGGCCTGACTCAACCTCGGCCTCGACGGTGGGGTTTCCGCGCGAATCTAGGACCTGCCTCGCCCTGACGTCCAGGATGTTTGTCTTGACTGCCATGAATCCCCCTGGAGGCGCGGACCAGGGCGTTAAAACCTAGTTCCCGGCGCGAAGCTCCAAGCTTATTACACGTCGAAAACTCGCACGAAAACGGGCCGGTCGTCTAGCATGGTTAGGACGTCGCCCTTACACGGCGAAACGCTCCGCGCGCCAGGGTCGGTGGTTCGAATCCGCCCCGGCCCATATTAGCAAATCCCAGCAAAGTCGACCTCGAACGGTTATCTATCCAGAGGCCCCGCCTAGGCACAGATGCCCAACTTCAGGTACATCAGCTGGTCCGAGTACGGCAACCTGGCCGAGGCCCTGGCCGAGAAGGTCAGAGCCAACGGGAAGCGTTACGACCTCGTCGTTGGCATAGCCCGAGGGGGCATCCCCGTGGCCATGGTCGTGTCAGACCACCTGAACGTCAAGATAGACTTTGTGAACGTGAAGTCCTACAACGACATCGGCAAGCGGACCGCCCCACGGATTCTCTCCACCCTCGTGGAGGGGGTCGAAGGCAAGGACGTGCTGCTCGTCGACGACCTCGTCGACCAAGGCGACACCATGGTCTTCCTCAAAAAGTACCTCAGCGACCAGAAGCCGAAGTCGCTGGAGACCGCCGTGATGTTCAAGAAGCCTTGGAGCAAGGCTGAGCCGGACTACTACCTCGAGACGGTGTCAGAGTGGATCGTCTTCCCCTTCGAGCTGGGGGAGGTGGGGAGACAGCGGGCCTCCCTGGACGCTCAGCCTAGAGAGTGAGCAGCAGGTAGACGTTCAGGGCCAGGATGGTCCCCCCCACGGCCAAGGCAATGAGGGTGGTGGACTTCCTGTTGACGAACTCGCCCATAAGCTCCTTCTTGGCTGTGTAGTATAGCAGGGGAACCATGGGGAGAGGGATCATGATGCTCAGTATCACTTGACTGTACACCAGGAGCGAAAGCGGGCTAAGGCCCGCGACTATGGCCGCGACCGTGGGGAACACGTTGATGACCCTGGTGACTATCCTCCTGAAGTAGGGGTTGATCTTCATCCCCAGCATCCCTTCCATAATCGCCTGGCCCGCCAGAGTCCCCGTGGTGGACGACGCAATCCCAGAGGACAGGAGCGTCACTCCGAATACGATCCCAGCCAGCGGGCCGTAGAGCCCGTCCATTACCTTCGCCGCCCCCGTGACCGTCAGCGCGTTGATGTCAGTGTTACCGATGCAGCCATACACGGGACAGAGAGCCTTTCCAGCGACTACCAGTATGGCCGCATTCACCAGCGCTGCCACCGTCAGAGTGACGACGCACTCGGTCAGATGGAGCTTCCTCACTCTCCTCTTCTCTTCGAGGGTGCTCTCCTTGAGTTTCTCCTTTGTAAGATGCGAGTGGAGGAACAACGCGTGAGGCATGACCGTGGCCCCGACTATCCCGACCACGAAGGGGATATTCTCCCTATTCAGCGTCGGGACGAAGGTGTGCCTGACTATGTCGGCCAGGTTGGGACCAAAGACGTAGAGTTCATAGAGGAAGCCGACGCTGATAACAGAGACGAAGAGCATGAACGCATACTCTATCACCCTGAACCTCCTCGAAGCGAAAGCGAGGATGATCAGTACGTCGAATGCTCCCAGCACCGCCGCGTATAGCAGCGGGATGCCGAAGAGAATGTTGAGAGCGAGGACCGTGCCTAGGTACTCGGCCAAGTCGGTAGCGGCCGCAGCGGCCTCGGCAGCCAGCCAGTACGTGAGCCTGTAGTACCTCGAGTGCAACGACCCCCTCAGGAGCTCCATCAGGCTCCGCCCGGTGGCGATTCCCAGCTTCCCCGAGAGGTACTGGAGCTCCATTGCCATGAGGCTGGCCATCCAAACCGTCCAGACGAGCTCGTTCCGGAAGAGAGCGCCACTCTGAATGGCCGTCCCATAGTTCCCCGGATCCATGTAGGCCATGCTCACGATGAGCGCTGGCCCAAGGTAGGCGAAGAACTCGCGGGCTGAACTCCACCTCATCCTCGGCGTCGACGGAGTGGTGGCTACTTAAAGTTAGATAAATCTAACAAAACTAAGCACACCTCACAAATGTCCATCCATGAAACTCGTGGGCACCCGAGAATCTTTTTATCGGGAGCTCAGGGTTCCGACCCACGGGCATGGCGGCGCTGCTGCAGTCGAAGCGGGACATCTCGCGGCTGGAGGACTATCTGGAGGCAATCTACAACCTCAACTCCGAGAAGGGGTATGTCAACGCAGCTGACGTCTCCGAGAAGCTAGGGGTGAGACCGCCGACGGTGTCCAGCATGGTGCGGAACCTCACGCGGAAGGGCTTCCTCGAGCACGAGAGGTATCGAGGGATGAGCCTCACACCTGCCGGGGAGAAAGTGGCGAAGTCTGTAATCAAGAGGCACCGGGTCATCTCTGGTTTCATCTCCATGCTCGGGGTAGATGAGCAGACCGCATACGTCGACACTGAAGGGATAGAGCATCACGTGCATCCCAGCACCCTGAGGCGGCTCGAAAGGCTCGCCGAGTACCTCCGCGAGAATCCCCAGACGCTAAGGGCGATACAAGACTTCGTGGAAGAGAAATAGCGGCTCAGGCGCCCTGGGCGTCCACCAGCACCGAGCTGAGAACCCGGTGGGTCAGGCCCCAGACGACGTAGTCCCCCACCAGGTACGCCGGCATCT
>JAJZOO010000015.1 GCA_021811485.1 archaeon | reverse complement strand
CAGGTACCTGAGCAGTGTCCCCGGGCCCTGGGTCTCGATCATCTCGATGGCGTGGAGGATGGCCACGGACTGAGCCTGGTTGATGATGGCGCCGAAGATGTACCCCTTCTGACCCCCCCCGGCCTGGGCGACCTTCAGCCTCGCGGAGATCGTCCCCCTCGCCTCAAGCAGCGCCTTCTTCGACACCCGGTTGCTGCGCAGGAACCCGCCGGCGAGGAGCTTCTTCACCTTGTCATTGAAGAGCTCCCTGAGCCTCAGGACGGTCTCGTAGTATTCGTCGGGGACCTTGACCCTGATGGGCTCGACGGCGGTCTTCTCGACGTAGCCCTTCACGTCGTCGCTTTCCTCGTTCCTGGCCTCGACCGCCTCTATGAACAGGCTCCTCTTGATCTCGTTCACCTTCTCCCTGGAGGCCCCGGGGGACGCGGTCAGGCCCAGGATCAGGGGCTTTTCTGCCTCCTCCCTGTAGGCGCCCGCCAGCTTGGTGTAGGTGTAGTCCCTGACGCTCCTGTGGGCCTCGTCGAACACCGCCAGCGCGACGTCCCTGAGGGAGACCCTCCCCTGGCGGACGTCGTTGTAGACAGTCTGCGGGGTGGCGAAAATCACCCTGGCTTTCCTCCAGAGCAGCTCCCTCTCCCCGGGGTCGACGGTGCCGGTGAGCGCCACCATGGACCCCTCCGGGAGCGTCAGCCCCTCGCCGAAGGAGCGGAGGTGCTGCAGGACCAGGGGCCTGGTGGGTGCGAGCACCACTACCTTGGACCCCGGCCTGGCGCTCAGGACCCGTTCGGCGACGAGCATGGCGATGATGGTCTTCCCCAGGCCGGTCGGGAGGACGACGAGGGTGTTGGTCGTGGACGCCACGTCGGCTATCTTCTTTTGGTACTCTCTAGGTTCCAGGCCGGCAGAAAGCAAGCGGGAGTCTGCCCGCTCAAACGACTAAAAGAGTTGCCTATCTGGTTCGGGACTTCCCTTAAACGGGCGGCCCCGGCCTCTGGGGCAGGGAACCCAGCGCGTTGGCCCGGATGGAGCGGAGGCGAAGGATGGGGAGGCTGAAGGCCGCGGCCCTCGCCGCCGAAATGCCCCCCACGGCGGGAGCCTCGCAGCCCGGGCTGCAGCGGGTGGCCGTCTCTTGAGGATCTCCAGGCTGAAGCTGCTCATACTCGTCGCCATGTCCGCCTTCGGGCTCTGGGCCTCGGGGACCGTGCTGGTGATCTTCTACACCCTGAACCAGCAGCTCCCCCTGTGCCCGACGGGGACCTTCCTCGGCCTCCACTTCGACTGCGGCGCTGTCCTCAGCAGCGGCTACAGCAGGATCTTCGGGGTGCCCCTCGAGCTCCTCGCCATGGCCTACTTCATAGTCAACCTGGGGATGGTGTATCTGATCGCCTTCGGATCGAAGCGGGTCTCCGACTTCATGCTCGAGGCGCTCTTCGGCTGGAGGTTCATCGGGCTGATACTCGTCCCGTACCTCGTCTTCGTCGAGGTTGGCATACTCCACGCGATCTGCGTCTACTGCACCATGATGCACGTCGCCATCATACTCGACTTCGTGGTCGTCAGCTACCTCCTTTTCTTCGGAAAGCACGCCCTCTTGAACGAGGGGGAAGCGGGGGAGGCTGAGGCGCCGGAACAGCCGAGCCCGTAGCCTTCAACCCCGAGGACCAGGCCCCGTCGGCACGATCGAGTGCCCGGTGGCCATAGTGGGCTACGACCACGCTAAGCCCATCATAGACGTCCAGGTCTCGGCGGCGCGTCTCGAGCCGTTCGACCCCTGCCTTTCGCCGCTGACCTCCTTGTCCCCTCCAATGAAGATGGTGGCTGCGAATAGGTGAACTTGGAGAGCGGGCATCCCCCAGGTTCGTTCGTTGCGGCGGCCCAACCGGTTGCCTAGACGATTTGTTCCTGCGCCGTGATGTGGTGCAGGCTTGTGACGTCTGCCTTCCGGAGGTAGTTCGTTCCCAGGATCGCTCCCAGCCCCATGAGAAGCCCACCGAAGGCGGCCAAGTAGAGCTCAAGGGGGTCCAACGTCACCATCGCGTATGTCTCTCCGAAGACGAAGGTGATTATCATCCCAGAAAGATAGAGGTAACCCGTCCACCTCCTCACCTTCCCCTGCATGCCGAAGGTCTCGAAGACGAGCACGGTGGTCACCAAGGCCGGGAGAAGGAAGAATGCGAAGTCGTTGTGGAACCTGGTGAACGCGGCATCGAAGCCGGCTCCAGCCGCGCTATAGAAGTCTTGATGAAATTCGATGTAGTAGCCCGTGACAGGAATCACGAGATAGATGATGATCCAGCCTGCGATTACCGAAAGAAAGAGAGAGTCTCTTATCAACGGCCGCCCGTCCCGCGTCTTTGCATTGGTCGCGTGCGCCACCAGCGCTATCAATACGAAGACGGCGCCGAGCCCCACGAAACCGGTCACCAGGTCGTCCTCGGCAACCCCGTTGATGCCGCCCGGGCCTGAAGTCAGCAGCGAGGGAATCGAAAAATTCCCCATCCCGGACACCCAGTATATCCAGACCGTGGCGACTATGGCGCAAATCATGATCATGAAGCCGAACGACGCGATCAACCTCTCTCTGCTCGGCCAGTCGTGGTACCCATAGACCATGGCCGCAAGAGCCACGACCCCGGCCATGAGCATCGGAAGCATCGTATGTGAGTGCGAGGTTAGGACGTTCTCCGTGAACGTTACGACAGCGGATGAGTTGTAGTAACCGAGGACCGGATACATCGTCGAGTTTATGTAACCAGCTACAGGCGCTGGCGAAGGCCCGCTTATAGTGATGTAAGCGCCAACGTACCCCATGGACGCCGCGACGAAAGTCCCTGCCACGCTGAGGAGGATGACGTAAAACGGCGACCCAACCTTCCTATAGCCTTTGCCGGACACGTATGGATAGACAATCATGGTGACAATCAAGGTTATGGCTATCAGGTCAAGGAATGCGAAGCCGGTGGACTCCATCCAGTGCGGTATGCTCAAAGCGAAACTGTCCGTGACGTTGAAGATGCCCCCGATGCCCGCTAGGGGCACGGCGACAAGCGCAGCCCAGAAGAGGAGCGCCCTCAGGGCCCTCGCCGGGAGCTCTTTTCGCCTGTCAAACCCAAGCACCAGGTAGGCAAGCGTGGCGAGCACGATCACCCAGGGCAGGAATAGTCCGCCATGCCAGTAGAGGAGAAGCCTATAGAAGAAGTCTGGGGTCCACTGATTGTTGTACGCGGGGTTAAGGAAGGGCGTCACGTAGTTCACGATGGGGGACAGAGCCATTATGACGACGGCCCACGCCAATGTCCACCACAAGGCGAACTTCATGTCAAGATACCGACCTCCCCATCTCCTTGAAGTGGGCCTCTGTTCGCTTCCCTTCGCTGTCTCGCCCTTGGGGGCCAAGCAGACTCGGTTCTTGTGCGTCGCCTTGTCATTATTTAAGAGACGATATCAATTGTCAAAGCTGATAATGGATTGATAATCTCGGTTGGTGAGCGGCGTCGAAGCAAGCAAGAAAGTGGGTCACAGGGCTGCTCACGAGACCTTTCCGCTGCTGCAGACATGATTCAGGACGATGAACCGGAGAATTGTGAGCAGGGAATCCCCACATGGAGGCGAAACACAGGTTCGAATCCCGGCCCCCCTCAGAGCGGGACCAGAGGGCCTGCGCACCCGACGTCGAAGCCTCCCAGGTTCGGCGAGTACGTGGTCCCTATTCCAAGGAAGACGCACCCGAGCGAGTGGTAGACGGGCCGATAGGGAGGAGGGCTGCCCTGGCGGAGAGGGCCGCCGCCCGCGTCATGCCAATAGAATACGGGGGCGAAGAGGAGCGCGGCCAAGAGGACGACCAGCACGGCGCTCATCGCCAGCGCCCGATGCAGTTTCAATGCGACGGTCTGCCTTCGCCGGGATATAGCTCTAGCCACGAAAACTGCATTGCGACGATTTTTGAGACTCACAAAACCGAGTAGAGTCTTCAGCCAAACTCAGTTAACACCGTCTTAAACCCGCAACAACTGCAACATTTCGACTCGACATTCAAGAAACTGCGCGAAATTCTGTCGCAAGGCCCACGAAAACAGTCCGTGGACTTTCCAATGAGGCTTTCGCGGAGGAGGCGCAGCGGCTAGGTGGTCGACGTGTATCCTTCGACGGCCCCGATGACCCCTCCCGTGATTCCCAGCAAGGCGACGCCGAAGGCGCCGAAGAAGACCCCTACGACCATCCCCAGGGCGGTCCCGGCTGCGAAGTCCTGCGCTGCTCTGTTAGACCAGTTCTGCGCGACGACGATGCCGGTGAGGGCGT
Source organism: archaeon (assembly GCA_021811485.1). Taxonomy (GTDB): domain Archaea; phylum Thermoproteota; class Nitrososphaeria; order Nitrososphaerales; family Gagatemarchaeaceae; genus UBA183. Next base: position 11,569 of record JAJZOO010000015.1, on the reverse strand, counting down.
AGTTGGTCGCGTAGAGGCCCACGTAGGCCGCGTTGAACGAGTTGGCCACGAGAAGGTCTACGAACCAAAGGTATCCGGTGAAGACGTTCCCGACAGTGAGGAAGAGAAGCAGCTGCCACTTCAGGGCCTCGCGCCCAAGGCGAGTGGTCCAGAGAGCCACGACGAAGACGAGGGGGAACCAGACGACCCCGAACGCCCAGTAAGGAACGCCGAAGAATGAACCATATGGCGCGAACTTCACAATGAGCCAGTTCGTGGTGAACGCGTTCTCAAGCCAGGCGTGATAGAAGGCCTCGCCCACGCCGACGGCCGAGAGGAATATGAAGACCGAAGACGCCCTCATGGCCGGGCCGAAGGAGGGCCAGAGCTTTAACGGAGGGAGTCGATTGCCAAGTCTGAGAACAAAGACAGGACGAACCAGGTGAACACCCTGGACAGGTACAGGTTGGGTAGCCTCCTCGGGAGGCTCCTCGTGAGCCGCGCCGAGTCGGCGCCCAGCGCAGGCTCGAAGGCGAAGAGGACGAGGGCCAGCGCGAAAGCCTGTCGCCCTCCACTGCCTCCTTTACTGGGGTGACCGATCCTCTCTCGGCGCAGGTTCCGCACTGGATTCTACGTCAGAGCTGGGGGGTGGTGGCCAAAGCGGCCATCTCAGGCATCTAAACCTAAGCAATTAGGGGTAACCGATATCGGTTACGTATCCCGAACGCTTTCCATGGCACAGTCCCAGGAGCAGCCGACCGAGCTCAATGGTCTGAACCTGAAGAAACTGGGCGAAATCGTGGAAATGGGGACCAAGGAGCCCGAGACGGTGGGCGCCCAATTCAACAACTGGAAGGCGAGGGTGAAGTGGCTTGGGGGCTTCAGATCTAGGGCGTACATCAGGGACCACGCTTTCCTGATAGACGAGCCGTCTGACCTCGCTGGAGTCGACACTTCTCCGAACGCAACTGAGTACATCCTGGCAGCTTTGGGCGCCTGTTACAGCGTTGGTTTCGCGCTCAACGCAACCAAGAGGGGCATCAAGGTAGACGCCATGGAGGTCGCCCTCGAGGGGAGGTTGAACAACGTGCTGACCTTCTTCGGTCTCAGCGACAAGGGGCATCCGGGCTATGAGGAGATCAAAGCGAAACTCTTCGTGAAGACGTCGGCCAATGAGAAGCAGGTCGAGGAAGCGTGGACGGAGACCCTCGCAAGGTCGCCCGTGGGCAACTCTCTGACGAGAAACGTCAAAATCACGGCTCAGATTAGCGTGGCGAAATAAGCCCTGCCAGACGAAGCTTTTCAGACGACGATGGTGGGGAGCTGGCCCAGGCCGGACTGGCTGCTGCGCGAGCTGAAGCGCAAGAACGAAGGCGAAGCCACATATGACGAATTCTCGGCCAAGGCCGACCAGGCCGTCCTTCTCGCGCTGAAGGGCGAAGAGGAGGCGGGTCTGGACATCGTCACCGACGGCGAGCAGAGGCGAGACAGCTTCTACTCCTTCGTCGCAGACAAGTTCTCCGGGATCAAGCTTCTCTCGGTTTCGGAGCTGATAGACTACGCGGAAGAGAAGGCCATGTACGAAAGGATGCTCAGGACCCTCGATGTGCCCGCTTTCGCGATAAAGAGCCCGGTGGCGGTGGGCGAGATCAAGAGACGGCGACCGTTGGCTGGTGACGAGCTGCTTTTCCTGAAGGGGCACACCCGCCGAAAGACGAAGATCCCTCTCCCCGGCCCGTTCATGCTGACGAGGGCGAGCTGGGTCGAACCGCTGACGAGGGAGGCCTACAGAACGAGGGAAGAGCTAGCCTCTGCCTATGTGAGGGCGCTTCGGGAGGAGATAATCTCGCTTCGTGATGCAGGCGCGTCCTTCGTCCAGCTCGACGAACCGACGCTGACCGAGGTCGTCTATGGCGCGTCCAACCAGACCACTTTCATGTGCGCTGCCATCATGTCGAAGGTCAATCCCAGGGAAGAGTTGACCTTTGCCACAGACCTCATCAACGAGGTGACGAAGGGTATCTCAGGAATCAAAGTTGGAGTTCACGTCTGCAGGGGCAACTGGAGCAGGAAGGACGATGCACTACTCGCCGGCGACTACTCCCCCCTCATCCCCTACTTCCAACAGATGAAGGTCGACCAGCTTGTGCTGGAGTTCTCCACGGACAGAGCAGGCTCGATGGGCGTCTTCGAAGGGACTCCTGACAGCAAGGAGATAGGCCTAGGCGTCGTCAACCCGCGCAGCGACCAGGTTGAAACGGCCGGCCAGATCGTCGCGAGGGCCCGAGAAGCTACGAAGTACTTCGACCCCTCACGGATCTGCCTGAACCCAGACTGCGGTTTTGCCACCTTCGCCGAGGTCCCCCTCAACGCCGCGGAGACAGCCAAGAGGAAGCTGACCTCGATGTGTCAAGCTGCGGTCGAACTGAGAAGACAGTACACTTAGAGGATCGGTTGCCCAACAGACAACGCCCACGGCCAGCTCCATCGAGCGAGGTCTGACATGAAGTCTTTCCGAAGCACCACGCTGACGCCGCGGCAGTGGCAGGTTGTTCGCTACAGAGCCAAGGGGATCACGCAGAAAGAACTCGCGGTGCTCCTCAACACCACAAGGGAGAACGTGAGCGAAATAGAACACAGGGCCAGGCTCAATATCGCCGCTGCGAAGGCCACGATTGCCGCCCTCAGTGAGCTCGAGGCGAAGGGAGAGGTGCTCGTGCCCAACGGGACGTCCATCTTCGAGGCCGTCTCAATGATAATCCTCAGTGCGGACTTGCTTGGCGTCAAGCTCCACGGTTCCGCCGACGACATCCTCAAGGCAATTCGGCTCAGGTGGAGAGAGAGGATCCACGGCCACCGTTTGACCTCTGCGGTAAAGGTCGAGATCGCGAAAGACGGATCACTCTTCGCGACGGACTTGGGATCGCGGGTCAGAATACTCCCCCTGGCGAAAAGACGAAGCAGCCCCTGAACCTAACTCGTGGCGGGTCCTTGACCGCACAACGGTTCAGAGGTCGGCCTCTCCCACAAGAGGGGCGTCAGGAAGCATGTAATCATGAAACCAAGCGTTCATCGCCCTTCCCTCCCCGTAACGGCGTCTTCAGCCTCGGTATCCATCAGTTAGGATGTGCTGTGCGGGGGGTGGGATTCGAACCCACGAACCCCTAAGGGACGAGGTCCTAAGCCTCGCGCCGTTGACCAGGCTGGGCGACCCCCGCGCGAGGGTCGGTCCTCCCGGTGAAACTATATGGCTTGCGCGCCCGCGTCGGGAGGCCTGCTCTTGTCCAGCTCGATGTGGAGGTACTTCTTGACGAGCCCCTCCCAGTCGAGCTGATAGACGACGATCCCCAGGGCCATGAAGCCGGCCGTGACCGCCACCGTCAGCCATATGTTGGAGAAGGTGAACACCTGGATGACCGCCTTCAATACGGCGAACTCGACGGCTATCTCCACCCCGCTCTTCAGCAGCTTCGCTCCCAGGGTGACGGCCGATATCCCAGGGAGCGACACCGATGTCGCGCCCGCCCCTATGTAGATGAAGTCGTCCAGGGGGAGGATTGGTATGAAAGCCGCCACGAAGAGGACGGCGTAGAAGGTGCGGGTCGAGGCGTTCCTGCCTATCAGCTGGACGTTCCTGTTACCGACGAGGAACCGCCTTAGACCGAACGCCCCATAGTAGATCACGAGCTTCCCAAGCGCCGCCCCAGCGGCGGAGAGGGCGACGACCAGGAGGAAGTTGGCGGGGGTGAACCCCAATAGGATGAGGTCAAGGGTGGCGAAGAAGGTGTAGGAGGCGCCGAAGAATGGGGAGATGTTGGAGACGAATGAGACGGCAAGAATCAACAGCGCCGCCAGCAGCCACGGGCTCAATCTGGTCTAGGTACCGCCCTCGCTATTTATCTCTGGCAGGGCGCGGCCAGGGTTCCACCTCCTGTTTGCGAACGTATATATCGGCGACAGGGGGGCCGCCCGAAACAACGGTCCTGCTAAATGGCCAAAATGCTTGCCTTCGTGGACATATTCGTGGACTCGCCCAGCATGGACGATGTGGTCGAAGCGCTGAGCAGGATCCCGAACATAGAGGAGCTCTATGAGGTGACCGGGGAGTTCGACATTGTGACGCTCGTGTCCGCTGCAGACATAGAGGAGTTCAGGGACATACTGAAGAACAAAATCCTCAAGATAAAGGGGATCAAGAGCACAGTGAGCGCCATGGTCCTCCACACGCACAAGGGACCGCGCTTCAACGGAGACTCGAAGCCAAGGGTTTCCGGGCGCTAGGGCGCCCTCGAAAGACTCACATTAGAGGCCCAGGGGCAGCAGTGGAACTCGAGATAGTTGATAGACGTCATCCAGGCCCTGGCGGTCATCGGCATCCTGGCTGCCGCCCTGGTCTCCGGTAGCCTCCTCGCCCCCTACGTGGTCAGGGTCCTCACGGGCGCCCCCACGCGTCTCGACAGGTTCCTGGACCCGGTCGAAAAGAGGGTCTACGGGCTCATCGGAGCCGACCCCACGGTCGCGATGGGTTGGAAGCAGTACTTCTTCGCCGCGCTCCTACTCAACCTGGCCCAGATGGCCATAGCCTTCGCGATCCTCGTGGCCCAGGGGGTGCTCCCGCTGAACCCCCAGGGGTTCCCCGGCCTCCGCTGGGACCTCGCCCTCAATACCGTGGTCTCCTTCGCCACCAACACCAACCTCCAGCACTATGCGGGGGAGGCGACCCTGTCCTATTTCTCCCAGATGACCGCCATCCAGTTCCTCCAGTTCACCTCCGCCGCGACCGGCGTCTGCGTGATGGCCGCGATGGTGAGAGGTTTCAAGCCCGGCTCAGCCCACATGGGGAACTTCTACGTAGACTTCGTGAGGGTGCTCACCCGGATAATCTTGCCGCTTTGCATCTTGGCCGCCCTCGTCCTCGTCGCCCTGGGCGTCCCACAGACCATAGGGGGGTACGTCGCGGTGAAGACCGTGGAAGGGGCGACCCAGACTCTCCTGGTGGGACCCGTCGCCTCCCTGGTCGCCATAATGCAGATCGGGACAAACGGCGGAGGCTACTTCGGCGCCAACTCCGCCTACCCGTTCCAGAACCCCAACCCCGCGACCGACGTGCTGCAGATCTACCTGATGCTCCTGATCCCTACCACCCTCGTCTTCGTGTTCGGGGAGATGATAGGGAAGAAGAAGGAGACGCGGCCCATCCTGATAGGGAGCTACAGTCTCCTCGCCATCGACCTTGTCATAGGCTTCCTCGGCTCGATTCCGACGGTGGGACCTGGTATCGAGACTAGGTTCGGGGGATTCTTCTCCACCTTCTGGACCGTCATCACGACGGCGGTCACCACCGGCTCGGTGAACGCCTCTCTCTCGGGAATCAATCCGCTCGGTATCCTATCTGCGTTCATGGGGATGCTCATCCAGGCCACCCCCGGCGGCAAGGGGGTGGGGGTCATGTACATGATAATGTACATCGTGATCACGGTCTTCGTGGTCGGGCTCATGACCGGGCGCACCCCGGAGTACCTGGGGGTGAAGATCAACGCCAGGGACGTCAAATTGGTCATGGTCGCCTTCCTGGTCCACCCGATCGCGATTCTGGTGCCGACCATAGCCGCCTACGCCACGAAGGCGGTCGACGCCATCCCTGGCTTCACTTCCCTCCCGACCTCGGTGGGATTCACCCAGGTGCTGTACGAGTTCGCGAGCTCGGCCGCCAACAACGGGTCGGACTTCTTCGGCGCCGCGGCCAACACCCCTTTCTTCAACCTCTCCACCGCGGCGGTGATATTCGTCGGGCGCTACGTCCCCATCGCGATACTCCTGGCGCTGGCAGGCTCGATGATAGGCAGGAAGAGGGTCGCAGAGCAGAGCCTCAGGACCGACGGCGCCGCCTTCTCCGTGGTCCTGATAGGGAGCATCCTCCTCCTAGTCGTCCTGGCCTTTCTGCCTTTCCTCATGCTCGGGCCGCTGTTGACCTACTTCCAAGGCATGGTGAACTTCTTTGGCTAGGAGGCTCCCGGGCGTCGACCGGATCCTGGGGAGGGCGAGGCTCGCCCGTCGCCCCTCCGCCCTGACTTCCAAGACCCTGGCCGACTCGGTCCTGCGGCTGAACCCGGTCTCGCTCCTCGCCAACCCAGTGATGCTGATCGTGGAGCTGACATTCTTCGTGGTCGCGGCCATGGCGGCGTACCCCTACGCCTTCGTCCCATTCGCCAGTCCCGGGGAGCGGTGGTTCTACGTGGAAGTGGCTGCCATCCTCCTTGTCACGGTCTGGTTCAGCACCCTCTCGGACTCCCTGGCCGAGCAGCAGGCGAAGAACACGGCGAACAGCCTGAAGCGGCTGGAGACCGAGGTGCCGGCGAAGAAGGTGGTCACCGAAGGCTGGGAGCGGCAGATAGTCCACACCGAGTCCACCAAACTCCAGAAGGGGGACCTGGTCCTGCTCGAGAAGGGGGACGTCGTCCCCATGGACGCGGAGGTCCTGGAGGGGATAGCCATGGTGGACGAGTCCCTGGTCACCGGCGAGTCGGCGGCGGTCCGGAAGGCCCCCGGGGACAGCCTGATCGGGGGGTCGAAGGTGGCCAGCGACACCATGACCGTCAGGGTGGCCGTGAACCCCGGCGAGAGCTACCTCGACCAGATGGTCCGCCTCGTCGAGTCCTCCAAGCGCCCCAAGACACCCAACGAGGTCGCCATCACCATGGTCCTCTTCGGCCTTTCCGCAGTCTTCACCATAATCATAGCCTCCATCCTCGGGCTCTCGGTCACCCTGGGGCTCAGCGTCGACCTCTCTGTCCTGATCGCGCTCTACGTCTGCCTCCTCCCGACCACCATCGGGGCCCTGCTCCCGGCCATCGGACTGTCTGGGATCAGCCGCCTCTACGAGAGGAAGGTGGTCGCGAAGTCCGGCCGGGCGATAGAGACCGCCGGGGACACGGACGCCATACTGCTGGACAAGACCGGGACCATCACCGTGGGCAACAGGCAGGCGGTGGAGATGATCCCGCTGGGGGGGAAGACAGAGAAGGAGGTGGGTGAGGCTGCCTTCCTTTCGTCCTGGTTCGACGACACACCCGAAGGGCGCAGCGTGATCAGGCTCGGCCACGAGAAGGGCTACGTCCCCCGGGAACTCAACGCCCTTACCATGTCCGAGGTCTACGACTTCTCGGCGCAGACGAGGACCAGCGGGGTGAAGCTACACTTCGGAGCCAGCTTCGTCCTCCCCAAGGGGAGCGTCCAGAGGGTCAGGCGCAAGTTCTACCTCGAGGACGCCAGCGAGCAGGGGATGCACCTATCGGGGGAGGAGACCGAGATTGTGAAGGGGGCCCCCGACTCGTTCCTGAGGTCGGGGTTCAAGGTCCCCCAGGGGTTCCAGGAGCTGGTGGACAGGGTCGCCTCGGAGGGGGACACGCCGATGGCTGTCGCCCGGGACCACGAAGTGATAGGGCTGGTCAGGCTCAAGGACGTCCTGAAAACCGGGACCAGGGAGAAGATAGAGGCCGTGCGCTCCATGGGGATCAGGCCGGTCATGATAACCGGGGACCAGCCCCTGACCGCCAAGAGCATAGCCTCCGAGGTGGGGATCGACGAGTTCGTTGCCCAGGTCAAGCCTGAGGACAAGTACAGCATCGTCCTGAAGGAGCAGTCTCAGAACCACATCGTAGCGATGATCGGGGACGGGACCAACGACGCCCCGGCCCTGGCTGCGGCTGACGTGGGTCTGGCCATGAACTCCGGCACCGAGGCCGCCAAGGAGGCGGCAAACATGGTGGACCTCGAGTCCAACCCCGCCAAGATAATCGACGTGGTGCTGCTGGGGAAGCAGCTCCTCATGACCCGGGGGGCGGTGACAGCCTTCAGCATCTCCAACGACGTGGCGAAGTACTTCGCCATCCTCCCGGTCATGTTCGCCACCGCCTTCCCCGCCCTCGAGTCATTCAACGTCCTGGGGCTCAACCTTCAGACCGCCGTCCTCTCCGCCCTCATCTTCAACGCTGTTATCATACCCATGCTCATCCCTCTGGCAATGCGCGGGGTGACCTTCAAGCCGTCGAGCACCATGTCCCTCTTCCTCAGGAACGTCCTGATCTACGGCGTCGGCGGGGTCATCGTGCCGTTCATCGGGATAAAGCTCATCGACCTGCTCCTGGGGGTCCTGTAGGAGGCGCGACCATGAGCTCCAAGGTATCCAAGTGGAAGACCTACAGGCCGGTGATCGCCCTTTCCATCCTGTCCATGCTCGTCTGCGGGCTCGCATACCCTCTTCTGATCACGGGGGTCTCCCAGGCGGCGTTCCCCTATCAGGCAAACGGGAGCCAGGTCCAGTTGGGAGGGAGGGTCGTCGGGTCCTACTACATCGACAACGGCTTCACCCTCCCGATCTTCTTCCATGGGAGGAACGAGACCAACCCGCTCACTGCGTCCGCTTCTGGGGTCGACCCTGACATCACGCTCTCGGACGCCCTGTCCCAGGTCCCGAGGATCTCGAACGCCACCGGCATACCGGCGTCCAGCCTCGACGCCCTGGTCAAGGCCCACGAGCGCTGGACCCTCTGGGTCACCGGGGACCCCTACGTCAACGTCCTGGAACTCAACCTGGCGCTGATCGCTGCCTACCCGTCTTCCTACCCTGGGTACGCCTAAAATCTCAGTTCTTGGTCGGGCGCCTGCGCTTCTCCTCTTCCTTCTTGGCCTTCTTCTCGCGCTCTTCGCGCTTCTGGCGGTCGAACTCCCCCAGAGGGCCTTCGTGCTCGGTGAAGCCATGGTGCATCTCGAGGGTCCTCTTCACTATCTCTTCTGAGTCCCTGTCCCTCTTGGCCAGCCTCACCGAGATGTTCCGCCTGTCGATGACTGTCCACTCGAGCCCCTTCTGCTTCTTGAGCTCTTCTATCGCCTGCTCCATGGCGTACTCGTTCCCGAAGAGACCTCTAATCTCCCAAGTCCCGGCCATCTGTCTTCCGCCCCCGGAGGGGCGATAAAAGGTCTAACCCGCCTTCAGCTGCGCCGCCAGGGCCTCGGCGCTGTCTGCAGGGAGCTCGCACACGTTGTGCGAGCAGACGTAGGCCAGGGGTCTCGCTCCAGGCTTCCTCCCCTCCAGGAGCGGGGTGAGCTTCGAGAGCGCCGGGTAGCTGGCCTCGGTCCCGACCACCAGCGCCCTGTCGGGATTGAAGACTCCGTACGCTGCGTCGATGAAAGGCATCGCGCTGGAGGGACCCCCGGCGGCGATCACGACCTCCCTCATCCCGTTCACGAGGAGGTCGAGGGCCGTCAGCATGCAGGCGTGGGCCGTTGGGTTCTCGCTCAGCTCAGTCCCGAAGGCCCTCAGGATCCTCTCCGACGCCTCCCTGAAGTCCTCCCTGCCGGTGAGGTCGGCGAGCCGGGCAAGGTCGAGGGCGGCCACCGAATTCCCCGACGGCGTGGGGCCGTCGTAGCTCTCTTTCAGCCTCGCCGGCTCCTCCTCCAGGGTCATGTAGAGCCCGCCTGACTCCCTGTCCTCGAACTCCAACATCGTCTCCGCGAGCCTGATGGCGTCGCGAAGGCGTTCCGGGTCCCCGGTCGCCTCGAACAGGTCCAGGAGCCCCTGGACGAAGAAAGAGTAGTCCTCCAAGGTCCCGGGGAGGGCAGCCTCTCCGTCCGCGTACCTGCGAAGCAGCCGTCCGCCCTCGGACAGCTCGGTTAAGACGAACACCGCGGCCTTGGACGCCTCCTCAACGAAGCCGCCGTCGTGGAGGACCCTCCCGCAGAAGGCGAGCGCAGATATGGCCAGGCCGTTCCACGACGTCAGGACCTTCGTGTCAGTCTTCGGCCTCGGCCTCTCGAGCCTCCCGGCGTAAAGGAGCCTCTTGGCCCTGGCCGCCGCCAAGGCCTCTTCCTTCGACGGCGTCCTCCCGGGGTCGAGATGGAGGAGGCTTCGCCCCTCGAAGTTCCCGGTCCTGGTAACGCCGTACAGCCTGTTGAACGCTTCGCCATCCGCCTCCCCGGCGAACCGGACGACCTCCTCTGGGGTCCAGCTGTAGAACGCGCCCTCACCCGCAGCGGTGTCCGCGTCCTGGGCGGAGTAGAACCCCCCTTCTGGGCTCCCCATCTCCCGGACGACCCACCCGAGGGTCTCCCTGGCGACGTCGGCGTACTCCTGTTTTTTGGTCGACTGGTAGGCTTCGGCGTAGACCTTCGCCAGGAGGGCGTTGTCGTAGAGCATCTTCTCGAAATGCGGCACCAGCCACGCCCTGTCGGTCGAGTAGCGGTGGAATCCCCCACCCAGATGGTCCCTTATCCCGCCGGCCAGCATCTCGTCGAGGGTCTTCAGGGCGCTTGCCTCGGCCAGCTGCTTCCCTGTCCTGAAGTGGTACCTCAGGAGGAACCCCAGGGTGAGGGGGAGCGGGAACTTCGGGGCGGTGCCGAACCCTCCCCGGGTGGAGTCGAAGCCCGCGATCAGCCCCGCGTAGCATTCGTCCAGCGCCTCTTTCACAGGCTCCGCCCGCCCCTTCCCTTCCCGACCCAGGACAGCCTTCGCAACCTCCTCCGAGCTGGCCGTCACCTCCCCCCTCTTGTCCTTCCAGAGGTTCGCCGCGAACTGCAGGACCTGCATGAAGCTCGGCATCCCCTGTCTGGGCTCGGGTGGGAAGTAGGTCCCCCCGTAGAACGGCTTCAGGTCGGGGGTGAGGAAGGCGCTCAGCGGCCAACCTCCCCGCCCCGTCATGGCCTGCACAGCTCGCATGTAGTATGCGTCTACTTCCGGCCTCTCTTCTCTGTCGACCTTGATCGGGATGAAGTTCTTGTTGATGAAGGCCGCGGTCCTTTCGTCCTCGAAGGACTCCTTCGCCAGGACATGGCACCAGTGGCAGGTCGAGTACCCGACGCTCAGGAAGATCGGTTTGCCGTCGTTCTTAGCCTTGGCCAGCGCCTCCTTGGACCACGGCCACCAGTCCACCGGGTTGTGCGCGTGCTCCAGTAGGTACGGGCTCTTCTCCTTCGCCAGCCTGTTGCCTCTCCTCTGTTCCACTTTCTTCGTGCGGACGCGGCTTCGTCTAATTGAACTTGTCCATTCAGAAAAAATGTTTAACACGTCTCACGCGGTCGGAACACAAGGCCCGACGGGCCCCGTGAACCAATTTGCAGTACAAGTGGACCGTCCTCACCGTCACCACCGTAGGCGTGCTGATGTCAGGGATCGACTCCAGGATCATCGTCATCGGCATCCCTGAGGTGGCAGCCGCCCTGGGTGCCGGTGCGGAGCAGGCCATCTGGTTCACCCAGGCCTACGTCTTCGGGAGCACCGTGGCCCTGCTCTTCATCGGGAGGGTGAGCGACATGATGGGGCGGGTGAAGATCTACACGGCGGGGTTCCTCATCTTCACCGTGGGGTCCCTCCTGACCAGCGTCTCTCCATCTCCGAACTACGTCATCATCTTCAGGGTGCTGCAGGGGCTCGGATCGGCCGCCCTGTTCGCCAACAGCGCCGCCATCATCACAGACGCGACCCCCAGCGACCAGCTCGGGCTCTTCCTCGGGATCAACCAGGTCGCCTTCAGGGTCGGGGCCATGGCCGGCCTGACCCTCAGCGGCCTGATACTCCTTTTCCTGGACTGGCGGG
>JAJZOO010000014.1 GCA_021811485.1 archaeon | reverse complement strand
GTTTTGCTTCCCAGCCGTTCCCGGACCAAGGGCAAGGCACCCCTCCCCAACGCGGGCGTGTAGATCAGCGGAAGATCGCTGCTTTCGCAAAGCAGAGGCCGTGGGTTCAAATCCCGCCACGTCCACCTAACCGGGAGGTTCATATATTGGCTTGACATGGGTACTTCATGCCCAAAACAACCCCCCCAAAGGAACCCAAGAACAGAGTCCTGGGACGGCACCGAGACCTCCTCTCAGACCCCAAAGTACGCTCTTGGTGGGAAGAGCGTTCCCTCCGGTCGAGACTCTCAGCCGATCAGCACTTGCGCCTCCTTGGATACAAGCTCGAACGTCTATCACTGACTCCCCCAAAGGCCGTTACGATGGCCAAGGAAAACCCCGACCGCCTTCGTGACCTGCTCATCAAGGATGCCGCCAAACTCCAGGAAGAGGGGAAGCTTGACTCGTACATCGCCAAGGTTTCTGACGGGCTCAAGTCGTACTTCAAGTTCCAGAGAGTACCCTTCGATGGCTTTCCCATTATGTCTCCCATCCAGGGTGCGAGCCTTGCCAACGAGCGTGTGCCGACACCATCTGAACTTGGGCGCACTCTCGACAGTCTCACCCTGAGGGGGAGAACTACCGCCCTGTTCATGGCGCACTCTGGGTTGAGGCCAGGTGTGCTTGGAGCCTACCAGGCGGCTAGCGGCCTTACCCTCGGCGCTCTCCCCGACTTGAAACTCGAGAAGGAGCTTGAGTTCTCTGAGACTCCCTTCGTTATCCGAGTCCCTGCAATCCTCAGCAAGACCCGCACCATGTACACCACCTTCGGCTCGTCGCAACTTGCGTCCACATTCCTCAGCTACTTGGCGGAGCGACGTAAGGGAGGAGAACGACTGACCCTCACCTCCCCGATAATCGCGGCGAAGCCGGGTCGGGGTGCGGCAATAACTTCCAAGGGGAATGCCACAAACGACACCGAGTTCATCACCACGACCGTTCTTGTTCGAGAACTCCACGAAGTGCTGGTTGCCACCGCCCCAGAAGGGGTCGAGTGGAGGCCCTACGTCCTCCGATCCTACTGCTCCACCCGCCTGATGATGGCAGAGGGCGCAGGGAAGATCACGCGCGACCTCCGGGAAGCCATCCTGGGCCACGGCACCGGAGTCTCGGGTAGGTACAACGTGGGGAAGACCTGGGGGCCGGACCTTCTCAAGGAGGCTCGTATGGCCTACAAGCGGGCCGAGCCCTACCTCCTCACCACAGCAAGAGCCGAGGAGGGTAACGAGAATGCAACCCGCGTCATACGCCTTCTCCTCGAAGCGCGGGGGGTCCCGTCAGAGAAGCTGGACAAGCTCGACCTTGGGTCCATGAGTGACGAGGAGATCATGGCGCTCATCAAGACCGTGGGGGCCTCACCTGGGACCGAGAAGAAGACGGTGCAGAAGGCTGTCGCGGTCGAGGAGGTCCCCAAGCTACTGGAGGAGGGATGGGAGTTCATCGCTCCTCTCAACGGGAGCATGGCGGTGCTGAAGGCCCCGCACTCCCACGAGTAGGGCAGGGCTTGTTCCCAAGGCAAACCTGAGGAGCCAAAGGCGCGTCCCTATGCCCCGTCCAGCCTTTGGGACACATCGGGTGGGGGACTGATACCCCCTGCTTTGCGGGACTTACAGGCCGCGCTCTTGCACGTATTGGCCGGGAGACCCACCGCCTGAGCGACCGTAGCCCAGGGCTTCCCCTGGGAGCGGAGCTTGAGCAAGGCCGCGAGCTTCTCCGGGGTCACCCGGATGGGGCGGTGCCACGGCCTCCCCGACCGGGTCTGTCTCCGCCCCTCCTTCAGTTCCCGCATGGCAACACTGACACGCTCCGCCCGCCTCCGGGACTCGAAGGTGGCGATTACCGGGAGTATGGCTCGCAGGAGATCCCGCCCCATGTTCGGGCTCCCATCCTCCGAGGAGTCGATCATCGGCTCCTTGAACGAGTGGAACTTCACCCCCCGAGCTTCTACCTCCTCAATGGACCGGACGGCCTCGGAGAAGCGGGTAGACCGGGACCATCGGTCCAGGCTCCATACAAGGACGTTCCCCCACGCTCTCTCCGGGTTGCCAGCGTCCCGGAGGAGATGCTCGTAGGCGGGACGGTCCACTTTCCCGGTGGCCGAGAGCTTCTCCTTGTATGCCCCGACAACAGACCACCCCCTTGAGGTCGCGTAGGCCCGGAGGTCCCGTTCCTGCCCCTCCAAGTCCTGGTCGGTGGTCGAGACCCGGACGTAGAGTGCCGCGCAACTCCCTACCACTACCCCCTCCGACACCCCTACCTCCCCCTCTCGGAGCGCACGACACGCCTCCGTTGTAAGCCTGCATAGCCTCGTTGACTGACCGCGGGGGCGGGACACCCCTCCCAACACATCGGGCATCGCCTGACTCCGGGCGGCAAGCCCGCATCGCGCTGGCTGTCGAAAGCACTCCAGTGGGCTACGGAGATATGGCCACAGGAACCACAGCGCATCGTTCCCTCTACCTTGACGGGCTCCACGCCCCTGCCTAACTCCTTGGCCTTGGCAACTAGCTCGGCTGGTCGGGCCATTACTTCCCTCCCGGTCTTTCGGGTGCGAGCAGGCCGCCCAGGTTCCGTTGTAGGATGGCCCAGGACTTCGGGGAAGCCTCCAGCCCGAGACTCCTCCGACCGAGACGGTAGGCCGCCAAGAGGGTAGTCCCGGACCCCGCGTAGGGCTCAAGGATGAGGTCACCGGGGCGCGTCAAGAGCAGGATGAGGTAGCGGACGAGGTCGATGGGCTTCGCCGCATAGAGTTGCCCCGTCCTGTTCGGAAGGGAGAAGACCACGTCCGCCGGGTAGCGCCAGCCCGTGTCAATACCCTCATAGGGACCGAGAGTCCTTCCCCAGTGTGCGGCTTGTCTCTCCTTCTCCCGCAGGTAGCGCCCGCGCCCCTTCCCCCTCCGGTGCATTGCCGCCGGGTTGTAGGTCAGGCCCTCGGCCTTCGAGTCCTGCCTGCGAAAGACGTGGATAAGTTCGTGGCTGTGAAGTGGCATCGCCCCCTGGAGAATCCCGGTGTGGGGAGGGTTGTCGGGGCCGGAGGCCTTGACCCACACGATCTCGAACCGATAGGCGAGGGACTCCTCGAAGGCAGCGACCGCCCGAGCCGCCATCGCCCCCTGGCCGTGGAGGACGACCTGTCCGGTGGGCTTGAGCAGGCGGGCGGTCGTGCTCCCGAGCCAGGACCAATCGGGGGCACGGTCCCAATCGCCTTCGGTGAGGCCATAGGGCGGGTCGAGGTAGACAAGATCGAAGGAGCCGGGGGGAAGGGTGGGGAGGATCTGCTCGGTGATTCCCGACCGGACCTCGGGGGGGAAGAGCTGGGGCTTCTCCCGACCGTAGCTCTCCCGGACGATGTGTTGTTGCTTGCCGTTCAGATATGAACGGTCGCATAGGTGCCAACTCGAACCGTAATGGTGTAAGGCAAACTGGGAAGAGCGTTCGGGGAGAACCATAAGGCACGATTCCAAGTCCTGGTTCGGTGTGTGCCTTACGGCCTTCGGTGAGACTGGCCCGGTAGTGTGCCTTGCTCTGCTCATGGCTTCCCACGTTCACCACCGGCAGCCAAGGTCAGTGGGCCACCTCTTCTCCGTCTCCTTTTTGAGGGGGGGGTCTGGGGCCAAGCTCCCTTCCCTCCGCGCATTCGCCAAGGCTCGGTCGGACCGCGTCGGGCCGGGGCCGAGAAGGTCCTCCGGGTCCCTCCCTGCCAGACCCCCTTGGCCCCCTTGACCCCCTTTTACCTCACGAGAGGAAAGGGGGGCAAGGGGGGTAAGGGGGCCATCCCCTTGGGACTCCAAGTCCAAAACGAACGCCTCCGGCATGTGCCAGTACTTGACCTTCCCCCGGGTTCGCGTCCACCCCGACCGCACGCCCAGGTCCCGACGAAGCCCGGCGAACTCCGCGGCGGAGCACGGGGGGAGGTGACGCTCCTTCCGCGCCTTGTCGAGCTCGGCCTTGACCTCACTCTGCTTGACCACGTAGAACGGGGCATCCTCGAGTTTCGGGGCGGAGCGGGCCAGGGAAGGGAGGAGATCGGCAAGGACCCCCACCCACTCATTCTCGGTCGCCTCCCGTTCCTTCGCCGCGAGCGCGTCCCGAAGCTCGACTTCGAGGTCCACCCCAGCGGCCTCCGCGACCAAGACCGCGACGGTGACGAGTTCCGCGTTCCGGCTCGCCCCGAGGGTCCCAAGGACCCGTCCAACCTTGCTCTGAAAGTCTTGGGCCTCCACTCTTTCAAGGAGTCGGGCGGGGTTGAGGTTAGAACGGGCCACCTCGCCCCACGCGTCGAGCCGTGGAATCAGGTCCGCCCACTTCGGCGAGATTGCCCGGACCACGTACGCGTAGTTCTTGCCCTTCTCGGTGGGGAGGATAAAGCCCCGATCTTGGAGGGCGTCCTCGACCCCCCGATGGAAGGTGAGGGCCTTCGGGCCGTAGATGGGAAACTCGACCGGGACCACCTTCCCTCCGGATACCTCCGAGCGCTTGAACGGGGCCGCGTTCGCCTTGTACCCTTGGCGCACGAGAGCGTTCCTAGCTTCGTCGGTCCCCCGGTCCCCGGTAGTGGTGTCGTACTCGTCAATGGCGACAGTGGGTGCGGGCCGCTCCCCCATCGCCCGCGCCAGCGTGGGGAGGCTCACGTTTTGGAATCGGAGGGCCCGGCACACCTCGGAGATGTGGTCGAGGATAGTGGTCTTGCCGGACCCCTTCGTCCCGGCCATGAAGAGGTAGAACACTCGCGGGAGCCGGGGGGCGAGCCGACTTTGGAGGGAGAAGAGGGCCAGGACACGGTACTCCCATTCGTCGGGAAGGTAGGCATGGACCTTCCACGCTTCGACCAGATCCCGGAAGAGGGCGGCGCTATCGGCGGGTGGGCGCTCGGACTGGAACTTGGCGACCGCGCTCTCCGCAAGCTGGCGGAGTTCCCTGTCGGGGTGAGCGTGAGGGTCGGGAAGGTGAGCATTTCGCCAGGACGTGAGTTCTCTGAAGATCGTTTCCGCGTCCTTCCCGTCGTGGGCTTTGGCCGCGCTCTGCCTGAGGAGTTCCGTGTGGTGGGTCCCGCCGGGGTGCCATAGGTCGCGGAGGTCGGGAAGAGCGGGAAGGTTCGAGGTCGGACCACCGCTCCAGGTATAGGGGACCCCGGAGGGGTGGATTGAGGGCGGGATCACGACGTACTTCCCATGCGCCGCGTGTAACTCCATCTGGCCCACATCGGTCTTCGCGTTCGCTTCGTTCGCCGTCCCGGACGGAGCCTTGAACCACCAATGCCCCCCCCGCCTCGAGCGCACAGTAGGGGGGCCGAACTTCTCAGTCGCCCAGGTGGTCGAGGCGTCGTCGTTCGTTATCAGGACCGCAAGTCCGCGGCTTCTCTCCCCGACCGCGACCGCGACGTTATCCTCCGCCGGGATCTCGTAGGGCTCGGCGTGCTCCTTCCATCCCTTCGGGGGTGGCTCCTTCGCCTTTGGCGGGAGCGGGAGGAGGGAGTACCCGAGAGCCCGGAGTTCCTCGACGGTCGGGCCGGGGCCAGCTTGGGGCTCGATGGCCCGTCGCAGTTCCGCGAGATCGTTGGTCACCATCTCGCGTCACCTCCCTCCACCCTCAACCGGAGCATGCGCACCAGGGCCGGGAAGAGCGCATCGAAGGCGGTGGCTTCCAGTTCGTCCGGCTGGGCAACGAGAGCCTCCCGGCCAGGTGCGCCTGGCGGGTAGCCCTCGGTTGCCGCTCGCTTTGCGAGGCGGAGGTCAACACGGTCACGAGACATCAGCGCACCTCCTTGCGAAGGCGGATCACGACATTCTTGGCGTAGAGCACCTCGGCGATATCCCCCGCGCGGACGCCGTTCCCTCTGACCCAGTCCGCCGGGAGGACCACTGCGAGAGAGTTCCCCTGTTGGAATATCTTCGACCTTCGTACGTTCATCTGTCAGCCTCTGCCATACTGACTCCCATGGTTCGAACCTCCCCAGTTTTTCGAGGTGAGGGTTCGAACCTTTCCCCTACAAGCTATATACTGCGTCACGCGTGAAGTTCGAACTAAGACATGTACGGGCTACGAAGAGGACCCGGTATCCGGGGGATGAATTCAGTCCTCAAGAAGCGACTGGATGACAATCTTGTCAACACTCGAAAGGCAGTTGGCGCGGTATCCGCCGCCGAACTGATAGCCGAGACTGGAAGACGATACTTTGAACCTAGGTTGTACGGTCTGTGGGAGAAGCTCACCCCTTCGCCAGCGGCAAGGGAGAAGTACGTTCGTAAGCTCTTGGTTAAGAACGGACTCTGGACCGGAAGTGCGGAAGTTCCGGAAGGTCCTTCACAGACTTCCTCGACTCAAGCACCTACAGGGAAGGAACGGGTTGGACCGACTTGGGGGGATAAGCTACCGTTGTATCCCGGCGGCCCTGCCAAGTATCCTATCGGTGTTCCTATTCCGGTGGTCATAGAGTACCCCCCACCGACGTGGGGGACAAGACAAGCCCAGAAGTCGTGGTACAATAAGGTCCGCAATGTCGCCACAGTTGTGTCTGTGATCGGCTTCCTTGCAGTTCTGTTTGTTTGGTGGCCCGTTACCCAGTACATGATGTTCGTGACGGCCTCGGAACCAAATCCCCCATCGGGTCCAATAACAAGCTATCCAAATCCAGCGTTCTTCGATGGGGGCATCTGGACGGGCATGCCCTGGTACGCGGTCGCGCTCCTCGTATTCTTCGCTTGCATCCCTTTGGTTCTGTGGGGTAACTGGCTTGCAGCACGGAGGAGGCACTTCAGCTTCCCGGCCTATGAACTTGCCTTGCCTTCATCCGATGGGAAATCGGTTGGAGGTTTTCTCTCGATCTATGGGGACATCAAGATTTTGGGTTCTGACGAGGCAGAGACGGGGAGGTGGGTCAGGAGATTGAAGATTCCGAGAGAGGACCAGAAGTTACTGACCGTCGAGTAGATGTCTTGAGCCCCTTCACTGAGCATTTCATCTGAGGTTCTTTCAGGACCCTCATCAGTCAGCCCAACTCCGAGGAACCCTATGTACGCGCTTTCTTCACGAACCGGGACCCATGCTCCGGGTCCCACTGGTAGGGAACCCCGCGCTTGGTATAGCGCACCTTCGGGGCCGGAGATGGCGGGGGTGCCGGTGTCCTCTGTGCTTCGAGAGCCTTCCTGACGCTGACTGCCAAGGAGTCCAGGGTGCGGGTGAGGCGACGAACACGCAGCCAGAGGGCCACGCAGAGAGTCAGGACCGCCAGCAGTGTTCCAGGGAGCGCCAGCCGCCCTGCCGCGGACACCAGCAAGCCCAGGAACGCGATCACCGCTCCGGGAACCCCTATCTCAAACCCCATCAGTGGTCTTCACCCCCTCCCACGCCTAAAGCTTTGTGGCGCGCGACCCCCTGCTGCTCAGGGGGCCTACGTAGCATCCCGTAGAAGTTGCGGGTTCTGCTGGGGTGGCCGGGGCCCTTCCACCCCGAGAAGTGGGGTTCCGCGTTGTACGCGCCGGACGCCGCGGAAACGGCGTCTTGACGCCTGGAATCGGGACTTGCGTTACACGCCTCCAAAGTGACCCGGCCCGGAGTTGTCGCCGTGAGACATAGGGGGCAGAGCTTTAGGGGTGCCTCCTTGGAAGCCCCGTAGCGGAGATCAACCGACTCTCGAAAGTGCTCCCAAAGTTGCACCAAAGTTGCACATTGGCCTAAGGGCGGTGGCGGAGCGCAGATGCGCAACTTTGGGGGGGGGGGGGTTCACTTAATTTAAAGTACTGAAAGTCGGAACCTGGCTACCCAGTTCTCTTTCGGAAGAGGGCCACTGTCCTATCACACCCCCAACCCGTTCAATTTGGGACGCAGTGGGGCCATCGGATGGCCTGTCAAGGTGTCTGGATACCCCCCGGAGGTGCGGACCTCCACCATAAGGCTCGCCCCTCGTCCGTCACCCCGCTCCCTTTGGAAGGTGGGAATACTCTACCCCTCCCCCTTGGGGCGCTGTGGGGCCAGCGGCTGTAAGCCTCTATGAAAGGAGCCCCGCGGAGGGGAGCGGGAGGCAGTGGTCCCCTGCCCGCTCCGTCCCAAAGGTTGGACGGGGCATAGGGACGCGCGGGGTAGTACCAATGACCCAACAAGTGCTACCAGTCCGACAATCGTCCGACAAACGGCCCGTCGGGTCGAGGGGGGCCCCTCAGCCCCCGACCAAGACGGCTCTCAATCGTTGGGCCGCATCGATTCTCAGATCGCGGCCAGCCCCGACTCGCCGTTTCGCCCGCGTGACGAAGAACCACGGGAGCCCGAGCCTCTTCGCCTCCCCCCTCCCCATGGAGAGCAGCCTCCCCTTCCAGTCGACGTAGGTCTTCGCCCGACCGCCGACGGCGTGCTGACCAAGGACCCGTCCGGCCTCGATGCGGTTGGCCTCCTTGCCGAGACCGACGATCTTCGAGCGGCGGACCGATAACTGACGAGGTCGTAGGCCTCAACCGCCAAGGGATGGGCGCCCGCCAATCCATGTCAGTGCTCGGGAGGGCCAAGTCCGGCTCTGCCAGCGACCGCTGAAGACACTCACGAGGGGCGTGACTTCTCCGCGCTTGTCAAGAGGCCAAACGACACAAAGGGTACGCTCGACAGGTTGCCGAGGAGGGAGGTAAACCTGGTTCGAGATTAAGTCTTGAAAGTGCTCGTCTCTGAGAGTTATTTTGACGAGGCGACCTCCAGCTTCGATGTTGTATTTGAACTCGAATCCCGTGAGGACGGCCCAGGAAACCCGATTCACGCAAGCCCAAGTCATCTGAATGTGGATTCCGTCCGCGCCTTCAGCAACACGTACGTTCGGTTGTGGGATGTCGAATCGGACGAGTTCAGCTCGAACGGGCCCAATCCAGCAGTAATATCGGTCGCGCACATCGTCCCAAATGGCGATAGCCACTGCAAGTATCCCGAGACCGATTGCCAACCACTCTGCCGAATCGACCATACTTTCCTGCGGCAGGTGTTTACGTCCACCCCGCGCAAAGCAACTCTGCCTGCTGTAGGACCGTTTGCGTCGCTTCGTCCCGCTTGGACGGGGGATACCCCCGATCCTTCAGGACCCGCTTAACCATCACGCGCAGTTTTGCTCGCACGGTTTCCTTGACCGTCCAATCGATGCTGACGTTCTTCTTCACAGTTTCGACAAGCTGCTTCGCGATCTCTCGAAGGGAGGAGTCTCCCAGAACGCCGAGCGCGGTCTTGTCCGCCGCGATAAGAGCATCGTAGAAGGCTTCCTCGTACTCGTTGAGGCCGAGCATGGCCCCTCTGTCTCGGGCCTGCTTCATCGACTTTGCGAGGTCGATGAGCGATGAAATGACCTCGGCCGCGTCGATGGAGCGGTTCCGGTACTTCCGAATCGTCGCCTCAAGCATCTCGGAGAACTGCCGCCCGAGGACGAGGTTCCGCTTGGACCACGTCCGCGTCTCGTCGTTGAGCAGCTTGCGGAGCACTTCGAGGGCGAGGTTACGGTAGGGCAGCCGTTGGACCTCGCCCAAGAACTCGTCCGAGAAGATCGAGAGTTCGGGCCTCTTCAAGCCCGCCGCCGAGAAGATATCGACGACCTCGTCCGAGACGACCGCCTTCGAGACGATCTGACGGACTGCGCTATCGAGTTCCTCGGGCGTCTTGCGACCCTCGACTGTGGCTTTGGCGAAGACCGCTCGGACGGCTTGGAAGAACCCTACCTCGTCCCGAATGGCAAGGGCGCGTTCATCAGGAACTGATAGGGCAAACGCCTTCGAAAGATCGGTGACCGCCTTGAGGTAGCGCTTCTCGCCGTCTTCCAAGGCGAGGATATGCTGCATGGCTCGCGGAATGACCTTGAGGCGCTCGTCGGGCGTGCCCGAGAAGTAGGGTTTCGAATCGAAGCCGTGGAACATGTCGCGGACGATCTCGTAGTGCTTCCGCATCAGGCGAACGGCCTCCTCGACAGGCACCCCCGCCCGTTTCGAATCCTCCGCCGAGTAGTCCGCCAGCGCGCGGCGCAACTCGTCCGCTATCCCCAGATAGTCGACAATGCGGCCGCCCGGCTTGTCCTTGAACGTGCGATTGACGCGGGCTATGGTCTGCATCAGCCCGTGCCCCCGCATCGGCTTGTCGACGTACATCGTATGCAACGAGGGTGCGTCGAATCCCGTCAGCCACATGTCGCGGAGGATTACCAACTTGAACGGGTCTTTCGGGTCGCGGAACCGCTTCGCGAGCGCCTCCCGCTTCGGCTTGTTCCGAATGTGCTGCTGCCACTCAGGGCCGTCCGAGGCCGAGCCAGTCATGACGACTTTCAGTGAACCTTTCAGATCGTCCACGTCAACCCAGGACGGACGGAGCCTTTCGATCTCGTTGAACAGGTCAACGCAGATTCGGCGGCTCATGCAGACGACCATCGCCTTCCCTTCGAGGCCGCCAGGGCCTGTCCGCTTCTCCCAATGGTCGACAAGGTCCTTTGCGAGCAGGCTCAGACGATGGGGCGTCCCGACCATCGCTGCAAGCTGCGACCACTTCCGCCCAACACCCGCCTTGACCTCCTCCTCCTCACCCTCGGTGACCTCCTCGAAATCGGGGTCGATATGGGGGACCTCTTCCTTCTTCAGTTCGAGCTTGGCAAGCCGCCCCTCGTAGTATATCGTGACCGTCACTCCGTCCTCGACCGCGCGGTGGATATCGTAGGTGTCGATGTAATCCCCGAAGACGGCCCGCGTATTCCTATCTGCCTTCTCGATGGGGGTGCCTGTGAACCCGAGGAACGAGGCGTTGGGCAGGGCCTCCCTCATGTGCCGCGCGAAGCCGTCGATGAAGTCGTATTGGGAACGGTGGGCTTCGTCCGCGATGACGACGACGTTCCGTCGTTCGGTAAGCAGCGGGTACTTCTCGCCCTTCTCGGGGAGGAACTTCTGGATCGTGGTGAACACGACGCCGCCTGAAGCGACCTTGAGATGGTCCTTCAGCCGCTCGCGGGTCTCAGCTTGGACGGGCGTTTGGCGAAGGAGGGACTGGCAGACCGAGAATTTGCCGAAGAGTTGGCCGTCGAGGTCGTTGCGGTCGGTGAGAACGACCAGCGTAGGGTTGGCGAGTGCGGCGTGCCGGGCGATCTTCGCGGCGTAGAACGTCATCGTGAGGCTCTTCCCCGAGCCCTGCGTGTGCCATACGACCCCAACCCGTCTGTCGCCCTTCGCGGAGGCGGCCTTGACCGTCGCCTCGACCGCTCGATTGACCGCGTGGAACTGGTGGTAGGCGGCGACCTTCTTCGAGATCATGCCTCCGTCGTCCTCGAAGGCGATGAAGTTCCGAAGGAGGTCGAGGAGACGAGTCTTGTCGAACACCCCGCGAATCAGCGTCTCAAGTTCGAGAGTGCCCTTGGGCGCGACCTCCTTTCCTTCGACCGTCCGCCAAGGCATGAAGCGCTCGCGGTTCGATGTGAGGCAACCGAGGCGAGCTTCGGTCCCGTCGGAGACTACGAGTAGTTCGTTGGTGCGAAAGAGGACGGGTATCTCCGCTTGGTAGGTCTGTAGCTGCTGGTAGGCGGTCCATATTGTCGCCTCCTCGTCGGCAGGGTTCTTTAGCTCGAAAATCGCAACAGGTAGACCGTTCAAGAAGACGACCATGTCGGGCCTGCGGCTGTGCCCGTTCCCGATTACGGCGAACTGGTTCGAAACCAGCCAGTCGTTGTTCTCGGGGTGCTCGAAGTCTACGAGCCATGCCTTGTCACCCGCGATTCTGCCGTCTTTGCGGCGGGTCTCAACGTCGATTCCGTTCGCGAGGAGGTCGTGGAAGCGGCGGTTCGAGAGGACGAGACTTTGGGAGTCCGTACGTAAGACCTTCCGAAGAGCGTCCTCTCTTGCCTCGGCCGTGAGATGTGGGTTGATTCGGTCGATTGCGGCCCTCAGCCGTCCAACGAGGACTACGTCGTTCCAGTCTTTCCGCTCGGGCGTCTTGCCATCGGGCGCGATGTCGGGACCGAACTTCGTCTCATAGGTGAGATCGCGGAAGTAGCCGAGCGCCGCCTCCTCGACAACGCTCTCGTGGAAGGTCAGCAACGGTCGCTGAGTCATGAGTCAACCTTGACGCGAATCTCCCCCGAGAGAAGCTTGGGGAGGAGGGCGTCGCGTAGGGATGAGAGCGTACGGGTCTCAAATAGGTTGGACTTGATTTGGCCCTCTGCAGGACCGAATTGAAGGCCAAACTCCCGCAAGAGTGTTTGCGGGGGGACGATGACGCGAAGATCGCCGAGCATCCGAGTAGTCAGACTTCCTCTGATGGCGTGAGAGTCAGAGATTCCGCGAAGCTCCAAGTACCTAGTCGAGAGACTGGAATAGAGGAACCCACCTAACCCCTCGATGCTCTTCGGGCGAACCGCGACCATCGACTGATTGATGTATGCGTCAAGGAGGCATCTCGATACCTGACCCCGAGTGTTGCCCTGACCCGCGGCTGCAATCAAGATGTCCCCTTGTCGGGCAAGTCTGGTGCTAGAATTCGCAACGGCTTCCTCAGTGATGGTTCGCTCACTATCGATTACGAAGTGACTTCGCGTTTCTCCTGACGATAACCACGGGAGGTCCCCTTCCCAGTACTCTGGCTTCCGAGTGTCGGGTGTACCGCCGCTGAAAATAACTTCGGCAAGTTCGCCGAGAGGACGAACCGCCCACCCCTTCGGAATCTCCCCGATCTCCGATTCCTCGAACTCGCTTGGCCAGAGGTCCCACGTGTCGGCGGGCAACCCTGGCAGACTCTCGCCCTTCCTCCAACGGCCTTCGGCCTTCGCGCGGACGGGTCCGAAGTCGACGAACCAGAACTTGAACAGAGCGCGGCAGATTTCTTCGAGCGTCTGGTTCATTCGGCGGTTGAGGTCGATCTTATCGTCGAGGGAACCGAGGAGATGGGCGATGGCGGTGCGCGAGCCATCGTCGGGCCAAGGAACTTCGAGAGTCTCTAATTGCGAACGAGTTGCATTCGCAAAAACGGTCCCGCTTCCTTCCATCGCATCCCAAGTGCTGCGTGCTGACCTTAGCACGAACTCAACGAAAGTCTGGTCCTCGTGGCTTCTCGCTCTGACGATTGCAATACCACGGCCCACCGCGCACCGCTCACTCGCGAGGTTTACATCCCCGATGGGGGCGCGTATGCTCAGAAGTACGTCCCCAGGCTCTGCGATTCGAGACGGAGCTGAACACCAAACACGTCGAGTGGGGTAGCGGGAGCCAAAGTCCGCGACGCCTTGGAAGAAGGGGAGTCCTTCGCCGCTCTCGTTATAGGTTGAGCCAGGTGGGGACTGACCCATAATGATCTTGCAAACCTCGCCGAGGGGCTTCGTTGGAAAGTCATGTTCCATGTCCTACCCCCTTCAGCGCAGATTGGATTGACGCCTGCAGGCGGTTGGACTCCGCAAACTGCACCTCCAGCGTCTTCGTCAGTCTCGCCAACTTCTCGGGGAAAGGCTCTCCGTCGTCCGCCGCTTCTTCAGCTCCGACGTACCTTCCAGGCGTCAGGACGAATCCATGCGACTCGATCTCCTTAAGCGTCGAGGACTTGCAAAACCCCGCAACGTCCACGTACTCCCCAGCGTCCTTCTCCCCACGCCAAGCGTGGTAGGTCTTGGCGATCTTTGCGATCTCCTCATCCGATAGCTCGCGATGCCTGCGGTCGACGAGGTGCCCCAACTTGCGCGCATCGATGAATAGAATCTGCCCTCGTCGGTCTCTGAACTTCCCGTTCGCCTTGTCGCGCGCGAGGAACCAGAGAGCGGCGGGAATCATCGAGCCGTAGAATAGCTGCCCTGGGAGAGCTATCATGCAGTCGACCAAATCCGCTTTGACTATCGCCTTCCGAATCTCGCCCTCGCCGCTGGCCTGCGAGGACATTGAGCCGTTCGCCATGACGAACCCCGCGACTCCGCTTGGCGCGAGGTGATGAATCATGTGCTCAATCCACGCGTAGTTTGCATTGCGAGGGGGTGGGGCTCCGTACTTCCAGCGAACGTCGTCCCGCAGCCCGTCGCCACCCCACGTCGACATGTTGAACGGCGGGTTCGCAAGGATGAAGTCGGCCTTCAGGTCCTTATGGAGGTCGTTGCGGAACGTGTCGGCATTGTGCGGTCCGAGGTTCGCCTCAATGCCCCGAATCGCAAGGTTCATCTTGGCGAGCTTCCAAGTGGTAGGGTTTGATTCCTGCCCATAGATCGAGATGTCCCCCAGCTTGCCGCCGTGCTCCTTGATGAACTCCTCGCTTTGGACGAACATCCCGCTTGAACCGCAGCAAGGGTCGTAGACTCGTCCTTTGAATGGCTCTATCATCTCGACGAGGAGCCGAACGACGCAGCGAGGCGTGTAGAACTCGCCGCCTTTCTTGCCCTCGGCGGAGGCAAACTGCCCGAGGAAGTACTCATAGACCCGTCCTAGGATGTCCTTGGAGCGGTTCTCCTTGTCGCCAAGACCGATGGTTCCCACAAGGTCGATGAGCCGCCCGAGGACCACCTTATCGAGCGACTGTCGCGCGTAGTCCTTGGGGAGAACTCCTTTGAGCGATGGGTTGTCCTGCTCGATAGTGTCCATCGCATCGTCAACAATCTTACCGATGGACGGCTGCTTGGCGTTGGCTTGGAGGAAGGACCAGCGGGCCTTTTTTGGCACCCAGAACACCCCCTCGGCCCTGTAGGCGTCGCGGTCTTCCGCCTCGTCAGGGTAGGTCTTGAGGAGTTGCGAGTGGTGCTCTTCGAATGCATCCGAGATGTACTTCAGAAAGACGAGACCGAGGACTACGTGCTTGTACTCGGCTGCGTCAACTTGGCCCCGAAGCTCATCGGCAGCGAGCCACATCTTGGCTTCGAAACCGAGGTTCGCTCCGCCATTGGAGCCGTTAGCCTTCTTGGGTCGACCTCTGCCCGCCATCTCACGACCTCTTGACCACGGGCCGCACCCGTTTCTTGTTCCAGTAGGGGCTCTTGCACTTTGGACACCTTGAAGGCTCGCGTGAAATTCGGGGTAGCCACCTGTGTCCGCACCGATTGCAAAGCCACGCCTTGACGGAAATCTGAGGCACGGACAGACAGAGGGGGCATCGTTTATAAGCGCATTAGTTATACCCCTAACGGTAGCATCCTACCGCGCGGCCCCTCGAACGGCGAACTTCGGGTCGCTCAGGTCGAAGCCTACGGCGACCCCGAGCGGCGGCTCAATATCGCCCGCGCGTTCATCCGCGAGAAGGTCGAGAAGACAGTCACCCTCGCCGAACACCTGTCGAAGACCCTCCCCGTCAACCCCGACACCATCCGCAAGGAGGACGCGAGCGACCAAGGGACCTCCCTCAACGACCTTCGAGTCTACGAGGCGCGGGTTGCTCAGGCCCACTGGAAGGAGTTCGCGAAGGCGGTCGAATCCCTCTGGCCCAAGTCGGGGTTCGTCTCCCGCCGCTCGCCCCAGCGTTCGTGGAACAACTCGGCGGCGGACCCGACCAACGCCCTCCTCAACTACGGCTATTCGCTCTTGGAGTCAACCTGCCGTTCCGCGATTACCTCGGTCGGGTTGCTCCCAGAGATCGGGTTTCTCCATGAGGTCGCCCCGTCCAAGTTCCCACTGGCCTACGATCTCCAGTCGCGTACGCTCAAGTTTTCCAAGGGCGAAAGAAGATTGGCTCTTACCCGCTCTGTGTTGAGCATGCTCTTTGGGCCTACGGATTCCAGCAGCTTGCTCAGAATTGGGCGAGGACGGAATTCGCTAAGGCTATTGGCGTGAGGAAAGGTAGCGTACCTCGGGTTGAGGTCAGCCTCGTTCCATAGGCTGTTGGGGGCGCTCTTTTTCACCCCGAGCCGTCTCCGTGAGATTTTAGGCCAATATTTGAACCACCGGGTAGTGCTAATACCGCCACGTCCATACCCTGGAGGGTTCGAATAGGCTTGAGACTTGGGAATGGACAAGCCCAGAAGGTCAGTTCACTGTGCCTCGGCTCTCGCTAGAGATTATTGACCTGAAGCACCTATTAATGGA
>JAJZOO010000066.1 GCA_021811485.1 archaeon | reverse complement strand
CGCCAAGGCGAAGTATCAGGATGTCAAGAGGTCGACCATCGAGCAGGTGAGGAGGGAGCACCCTGAGCTCTTCGACGGCAAGGGCGGCTTCACGGGTAGAGCCGTCACCAGCAACGGAGCGGAAGGAGGGAGGGAACCATCGGGTCAAGGACGCGGTCAGGGTCCCGTACTCGAGGGTCGACTCTGCTGCCGGAGAGAGCATACTCGCGACGATCAGGGACTCCCTCTCGACCATCAGGGCTGGCAGGGCCGTGGCGAACGCCGCCGGAGCGTTCACGTTCGGGAGGGTGATGCTGGGGGCGTGAGATGGGCAACCACACAGGAGAAGATTGAACGGAGTGTGGCCAGCTGGAAAGGCAACCTGGGATGCCCACGCGCGGAGCCTCCAGACAACCTGCAGATGGCATCGCGCATCCTCCAAGGAGGCGGATGGAGCCAGCCAACAAAGCGACATCGCCCGTCCGAGCCTCGCAAAGAGCTTAATTGGCGTCCCGTCGGCTATTCAAGATCGTGCCGAAGAAGGCCGGGTCAAAGAAGAGCGATCTTGTGAAGGGTGCAGTGAAGCTCAGCAAGGAATACCAGGAGCTTCAGCGCGTGACCGAGCTTGAGCGAAAGGGTAGGAAGGAACTCGTCGAGAAATTCAGGAGTCTGCAGGGATGGGTGGGAAAGAGCGTCCCCATTCCCGGCAGCGCGCTGGCGACGGATTCGCCCCAGATAAAGGAAGCCTACGTGACCAGCGACTGCGTGGTGGTCACGGTCGGCCCGAGCGGGGCCGAGCGGAAGACGCCCCTCGAGGAGCTGGAGCCGTCGGTGTTCGTGTCTGTCATCCAGGATTTCGCCCCGAAGCTCAGGAGGCTGGTCCTGGACAAGAAGCGGGAACTCATCGAAGCGGGCGCGCCCAGGATCGAGCTGAGGACCACGCTGGCCGGCTCACAGGTGCTCCTCTTCGACTGGAGGCAGTACAGGCTTACACTCGCGAACAAGGGAGGGGATGCCAGAGACTTGCGACTCTCAGCGGGGGGAGACGTGACCCAGAACTACGGCCCCTTCGCGGTGAGGAAAGGGGACAAGATCGAGCTGAGCCTGCGCCGCTTCAGGGCGCTTTCGTCCGCGGGGTCCGTGCCTGTAACGATACGCTGTAGAGACGAGGACGGCCACGAGTACGAGGGCAACGGAACGGTCAAGCTAGAAACCGACGACTGGCAGGAGGTAAGGATGTCCCTGAAGGAGCCGGAGGGACTCTCCGAGGACCACTGGTAGCGGCGACGCAACCTCTGCGACGACATGGGTGGGCTGGCCATGCGCCTCGCCCTCCGGCCCCTCAGACAGACATAAGTGGACGGGCCCCGCAAGTCAGGGCCGTAATGAGAAGGAAGGAAGCCGCCGTGGTCGCAGTGGCCGTCGCGCTTGCCGCCGTGGCGGCGGTCTTCCTCGTGCCTCTCGTGCCCACCCGGGAGTACTCGAGCTGCGTCTGCCCGCCGCTGGCAACCTGCAACTGCCCCGAAATCCCGGCGGGGGCCACGGCGCACCTGGTGCTCTGGTCGCCCAGCTGGCTCTTCGCGCGGTACGGGAGCTACCTGTCTACCCATCCGCTGGGATACGCCGTCGTCCCTCCCTGAGCCGTAGCCGGCCTTGGACGGCGTCGGGGCCGCACAACCGGTGCTAGGCGCTCTCGGTTGGCCGACTCGCGGGTTCCGGTCCTCCCGGCAACTCTTATCTCGCCTCGGAGCCACGCGGAGCCGTGGACGAGCGCCTCGTCGAGCTCCTCGGCATCTACGGCCTCAGCGAGAGGGAGGCGCGGACCTTCGTCTTCCTGACCAGGAACGGCGCCTGCGGCGCCGGGGACCTGGCGAGGGCCATAGGGATACGCAGGATGGAGGCCTACAGGCTGCTCAAGCGCCTCCTGGAGCGGGGGATCGTGGTCTCGACGGCTGGGAAGCCGATCAGGTACCAGGCCGAGACCCTGGACGGGGTCGTCTCCCTCCTCACCGACGAACAGAAGGGGGTCGTCTGCCGGATGGAGGAGGCCCGGGGGGAGCTGGCGGGGCTGTGGAAGCAGGTCCCCAGGGCCCCGGTGGAGAGCTTCGAGCAGAAGTTCAGGATAATCCAGGGGAGGGAGCAGATCTACAACGCCATGACGAAGATGGTCGAGCTGGCCACCGAGTCCCTGGACCTGGTCCTGACGAGGAACGACATCACCCAGGCCCACGTGCTCGGGATAGGGGACAAGATAGTGGAGGCGGCCAGGAGGGGGGTGAAGGTGAGCGTGGTCGCCCCCGTGGACGGCGCGACCCTGGAGGCCGCCGACAGCCTGGCGAAGGCCGCAGAGCTGCGCCACTCCGAGGAAGCCCCCCGGAGCAGGCTCGTGGTCGCAGACGGGGCCCAGACCCTGGTCTCCCTGGTCCTGGACGACACCAAGGGGGCGAAGAACGACAGGGACGTGGCCATATGGACGGACAGCAAGGATTACGCGGAGACCATGGCGGGGCTCTACCGGGTCTCCTTCGCGAAGGCGGAGGACGCTGGGGAGAGGATCGCCCGGGTCCGCAGCCAGATGAGGTTCGCGGAAAGGACAACGTCCATGGTGGCCGTGGTCCGCGACGCCCTCTCAGACCGCGGGTGGAAGGTGGAGGCGCCGGGGATGATCAGAGGGGCCTCCGGAGCTGAGTTCGAGTTCGCGGCCGTGCTGTCTGGCCCAGACAGGAAGAAGTTCGGCCTGGACGTCGTCTTCGGCCAGAAGGGGGGGTCGGTCGCCGAGAAGGTCGCCGCTTCGGCCCTGAAGAAGCTGGAGCTCAAGGACGCCGGCCTGGTCATAGTCGCGACCCCGGGGCCGGACGAGCAGACAACAGGCCTGGCGAGGCTCCTGGGGGCGTCCGTGGTGGACGGGAGCGACGCGGTCGACGCGGCGGCCGCCATCAGGAACTCGGTCGCGGGGGACACCTAGCCCCCTCTGCCACGTCGGAGTACCCGGTCGTTATCACGATGTAGTCCTTCAGGGCCTTGGTGACGTTGTTGATGGCGAGCATGTCGTTCCTCCTGAGTATGAGGAAGGGGAGCGAGAAGGATATGGAGACGGTGGTGACTGGGACGGACTCCTCCCCGACTATGGAGACTATGACCTGCTTGTAGGCTGCGTCGAAGGAGGTGGTGTAGATGTTCTTCCTGAGGGAGCCCTTCTCGAAGACGAGGATCCACCCCTGCTCCTTGGTCAGCCTGTAGCCGAACCCCGAGAGGTGCCGGGTGACCAGGTCCCTCACGGTCCTCCTCCCCACGTCTAGGGTGAAAGTCTCGGAGTGCTCTCCCACGACGGCCCAGGGGGCGGAGTTCATTCATAAACGCTGTGGAGAAATTATCCGGTTCTGCGGTTTTGTTCCTCCCATGGGGTGGCTCAATTGGGTGTTCCCTCTGGAGTGGTGAGTGCCGCTTTCAGAAGGGCAAGCCACTTGTTCTGCCCCTCAAGCCTGATTCCCGCCCTCTGTGCGGGGGTCTGCCCGTCCAAGGCCTGATGGGACTTGACAAAGCTATAGTGAATCCTTTGCCCCTCGGCAAGAGGGGTTGAGATGGACTTCCATCCTCTCTGAACCTTCACTCTCTCCCTAACCGTCCGGTTGAGGCGTTCTGCTCTGTTGTTCGTGGCGTGTGGCTTCCCTACTCCGGCTTTGGCGACATGCTCGACTCCTTTGAAGGCGAAGGCGACCGCCTCGTTGTATGCTCTGAGCGCGTCGGTATAGACCTTGGCGGGCTTGTTGTCATGGGTGTTAGCCAAGGTCTCTTTGAGCGTCCTTTCACCGCTTACCGCGTCCCTCAACTTGGAGAGTCGTGAGGCGAGAAGGAACCTTGTGTCCCTGTCCATTACATTCCAGAGGCAGGCCTATCGTCATTTGACCCGTCTGCCCCCTGTTGATTCCCTTCACGACATCGCCGCCCCTCGTCTTGGCGAACACTTCGTCCACATGCCATGTCTTGGAAAGTTCGGGGGTGAGGGAATTCGCATACTCGCTAATCTCTAGGCACGAACTTCTGAATCCATCGGGAAGGTGAAGGGAAAGGAATACTTCAGATATAGCGTGGTCATATCGCCAGATGACGTTAAGGAACTCGGATGGAAGGAAGGGGATGAACTGCATCCCATGAGAGCGGGAGCCACTTTGATCCTAAAGAAGGAGAAGAGGAACAGAACTACGGATGTGGGAGACCGCGCTCAAGAGTCTGATGCTTGAGAACCAACATCTGTTTTAGAAGTCCTTCATCCGCAACGCAAAAGCCCCCCTCAATCCGAAGTGCGTGAACTCGGTCAAGTTCCTGCAACCGTGAATTGAGGGTCAGTCTGTCGAGTTCCTCATCCCCATCAATTTCTCTCCATCCATGTTCCTCCTGACGGTCACATCGGTCCAGTCTTTGTGGACGTCCAGGCCGCAGGCCAGCGCGCTCATGAAATAGCGTGAGCGCGCTTTCCCTTTATTCCCCCTTGTTGCATTCCCTCTTGCAATCGCATTATTTGTCATCGCATCAACAACGCGGCGGAGAGGGCCCCGAGGTCGAGCGTGGTGATTATGAGGGCCGCATACGGGAACCGGTCAGACGAGGGAGCTGCGGCTCACGTCGTCCTGATGAGCGCCAGGGAGACGCGCGGCCTGCGCAAAGAGAACTTCTTCAATTGTGCCATACAGCGCCTGGACC
>JAJZOO010000065.1 GCA_021811485.1 archaeon | reverse complement strand
GAAGTCCTCTTCCTGGACGAGCCGACCGCCAACCTGGACCCGGAAGCCGCCAAGACAGTCAGAGACTTCATACTCGAGCTGAAGAAGGAAAGGAGGACGATCTTCCTGAACACGCACCTCCTGGACGAAGCTGAGAGGATCTGCGACCGCGTCGCCATCCTCAAGACGCGACTGGTGGCCACAGGGAGCCCGCGGGACCTCAGGCGCTCGCTGACAGGGAGGAAGGTTAAGGTCCAGCTTCAGCGGGTGGACGATGCGATAGTCTCAGCGGTGAAGAGTACGGGGTACGAAGTCGGAGAGGTGACGTCCGACAGCTTCGTGGTCGACCTGGATGAGCCGGAAAAGGAGAACCCAGAGATGCTGAGCTCCGTCCAGGGCGCCGGAGGGAAGGTGGTCTTCGTCACAGAGGTGGGGTCGAGCCTAGAGGACGTATACCTCAAACTGGTGAAGGGAGAGTAGGGAAAGCATGGACATGCAGAACGCCTGGAATGTAGCCCTGAAGGACTTCAAGACATACTCGAGAAAACCTTCTGTCATCTATGCGACGGTCGCGCTTCCTCTGATAGTTGGGGTCGTCTTCCCGCTCATAGTCAACTACTCGCTCCATCGGGGCGTCAAGGAACTGACCGCGGCAGCTGCCCCAGCGCTCATGGACTCGTTTTCCATCTGGTTCTTGGTCGGAGCTGCCATCATCCCTACGGCTATCGCATCGTACAGCCTCGTCGGAGAGAAGGTGCAGAAGAGCCTCGAACCGATGCTCGCCACCCCCATGACGGACGGGGACATCCTGCTCGGCAAGACTCTGTCCTCTCTCCTCCTCCCTGTCGCGTCGCTCTACGCCGGTTCCATATCCTTCATGGCGCTCATGGACTACTTCACCCATGGTCTGCTGGGGCGTTACTACTATCCTAACTGGGACATCGGAGCGATCCTCCTCGCGGCACCTTTCGCAGCCCTGCTGAGCGTGGAAGCGAACGTCGTCATCTCATCCAGGATGACCGATGTGCGAAGCGCTCAGCAGTCCGGAGCACTGCTCATGCTGCCTTTCGTGGGGCTCTATCTCGTGTCCGAGCTCGGATTCTTCACGCTGAGTGACACCAACTTGGTCATCCTGGCCGGAGTCCTGGCGGCCATCAGCGTCGCCATGTTCTTCATGGCGAAGGCGACGTTCCAGAGGGAAGAGATACTCACCAGATGGAGATGAGTGAGACCTTCGTCCCCTGCGACCTCAGCCCGCTCAGGAACTGGTCGAAGTCTCCCAAGACGGCCCTTCCTGGGCTTGCGCGTATTTGAGCATGATAAACCATGCCCCGGGCGAGATTTGAACTCGCGTCGCTAGCTCGAGAGGCTAACATGCTTGACCGGGCTACACCACCGGGGCTCGGGGTGCCCTCAGAGAGAGTGGATATAGTGATTTGCCCGTGAAAACCATTGGTTTTCGGTCCCCGGGCCTGCCGGTCCCCTATTGGTTCGGCTTCAGGATTTCTTCGGCTGCCAGCTTGATGTCTGAGGGCTTGACCGTCTTTCTCCCTGCGTGGGCGGCGAGGGTCACGGCCCTCTTCGATATCTGCGCGCCCAGGGCTTCGAGCTCTGACCGGAGCTCGATTGCCGCGTCGTCCCCCACCCTTTCGGCCCCGGCTTTCTTTATCACCCGATAGACGGCT
Organism: archaeon; assembly: GCA_021811485.1. GTDB lineage: Archaea > Thermoproteota > Nitrososphaeria > Nitrososphaerales > Gagatemarchaeaceae > UBA183. Next base: position 3,035 of record JAJZOO010000065.1, on the reverse strand, counting down.
GCGAGGCCGAACTCCGAACTGGACATACGCCTTCGTACAAGACGCGGTACATTTAAAAACCTTTAGCCCCTTTTGCCCTCTCTCCTGTCCGTTTTCGGCCTTAGAGAGCCCAACTTAGCCCCTATTCGAAAAACAGGGGGAAAAAATGCGACCGGCAGTTCTCACGTCCAGCTTTATGACGGAACGCCATAGCGTGGCCTGAAATACCCACCCGAGCCTAGGCAGGGTGTGCGTTTCGTCGATTCCCACCTTCACCTCGACTCTCCGGACATGGAGAGGGTCGTCTCCTACGCCAAGGCCAGCGGGGCGGTCCTGCTCCCTTGCGGGGTCGACGAGCGGTCTTCGGGCGCTCTCCTTAGGGCCGCCGCCGCTCATAGGGGGATTGAGCCGTTCGTGGGGGTCCACCCCTCCGAAGCGACGAAGTCCGGAGAGTTGGGGTGGCTCGAAGGAGCGCTCAGCGAGGCAGCGGGAGTCGGGGAAATCGGACTGGACCCCTCCTACTCCCCCACCGGCCCGGGAAGCGACCAGCTGAAGGCTTTCACGGCCCAGCTCGAAGCGGCTGAGAAGAAGGGGCTCCCGGTGCAGGTGCACTCTAGGGGGGCCGAAGCGCAGTCGATAGAGGTCCTTGGAGGCTACAGGCTGAAGGGCGTCCTAATGCACTGGCTGGAAGCCGAGAATGCCCTCGACGCGGTGATAGAACGGGGGTGGTTCGTCTCATTCAGCCCCGCCCTGGTCTACTCGAAGAAGATCCAGCGCGTCGCGAAGCGCTGCGACCTGTCACTGGCGCTCACGGAGTCAGACAACCCCGTCCCGTACGCTCCCCTGGGAGGGGTTCGAGGCACCCCCCTCGTCCCTTCTGTCGCTTTCAAGCTGGGGGAGCTGTGGGGGAAGCCCTTCCAGGAGGCCCTCTTCCTGACGGCGGAGAACGCGATGCGCTTCCTAGGGCGACCCTCGAAAGGTTAATGTTGGCACTCTGGCGGGCTTGACGGAAGTTGGATAGGACTAGGAGGCTTTCAGAGGAGGTCATGCAGAGGCACCCCGAGGCCTTCGGTACCGACTTCGAAACAAACAAGAAGGCTCTGGAGGAGATGGCAGTCATCCCTTCCAAGCAGCTCCGCAACAGGATCGCCGGCTACATCACCAAGACCCGTCAGGTTGACGCTGAAGACAGCGAAGAGCCGGCCGTAGAAGAGTCAAAGGAGTAGGCCTTGGCCCTGGCGACGGCGGGCTTCTCACTAGGGATAAGGGCCGTAAGCTCGCTCCGCCCCCACGAAGAGACGATTCCCGCCCGCGTGAAGGCGCTTGTCAATGAGATGACCAGCGATGGCATGCAGAAGGACCCCATCATGATAGACAGGGACACGGGAACAGTCCTCGATGGAATGCACAGGCTGGCGGCGTTCAAGGAGCTGGGAGAGGAGAACGCGGTCTGCTGTTCGGTAGAGTACAGCTCGAAGGCGATAACCCTCGGCCGATGGGCCAGATGCTACACGGTGAGGGAAGGCGACTCGGTAGCCGCCGCCGTCACCGAGGCGGTGGACGCCAGGAGGACGTCGCTGGCGGAGGCGTTCTCGGCTCTGCAGAGACGGGAAACGCTCCTAGCCGTCCTGACCTCGGACTCCGCTTATCTGATTGGGGGGCGCGGCACGCAAGATGGGGTCGTGGCTGCGATGGCCACCTTCGACAGGCTCTCGGAGAAAGAAGGGTGGCAGAGGCGGTTCGTCCCGGAAGACGAGGTCGACATCGAGCTCCAGGCGAAGAGGAACCTAGTCGTCCTTCCAAGGAGGCTGACCAAGGAAGACGTCGTCTCGGCAGCGAGGACCGGCAGGCTCCTCCCCTGCAAGACGTCAATGCACCTGATAGACCCCAGACCTGTGGCCGTCCGGTTCCCCCTGGCAGAGCTGCGGTCCGCCACGACGGAGACCCTCAGGAAAAGGCTACCGGGGGGCGGGGGGCGGTTGGCCCCGGCCGGGACGAACTACGACGGGAGAAGGTATAAGGAAAGGCTCCTCTTCCTAGACACAGGATGATCAGGGTGAAGTGCATGGGGCACATTGCCAGCGCTGTCGGGGCCGAGGAGATATCGCTCGCCGAGGGTGGGATAGAGGCGTCCGACGTAGTCGAGAAGGTCCGTGCGCTGACCGCGCTCAAAGACCCAGGGTTCACGAAGTACAACACGCTGGTTGTGGTCGAAGACGGAAACGCGTTCGTGCCCGCAGGGAAGACCATGCGGATCCCTGACGGCGCGAGCGTCGCCCTAGTCCCTTTCTCCCATGGCGGGTGACCAAGACCTGGTCCGAGCGAAAGCCTTCGTCTGCAGGGGCTCCCTTACCCCCGACCTGGCCAAGAGTGCCCTCAGTACGGAGAACCCCGGCTCGGTCGTCCAGGCGGTACGCCTCGAAGCGACCGACAACGAACTCTTCATCGAGATGCTGGCCGCGCAGACGTTCCAGGCCATGTCGTCTGGGAGCATACTCGCAAGGAAGCCCGAGATAGACCTCCTCCTGAGGCTCGCCGGGACGACCCAGATTGAGAAGGCCATAAGGACGCAAGGGGCAAAGGGCGGCGCTCCGTTCATCGCGATAGTCGCCGGCCTGGAGGACCCGAAGCGTCCACCAGGGTTCTCAGGAGAGGAGCTCCCCAGCCGCAGGCTGAACAGGGCCGAGCTGTGCAGGATAGAACGGGCGGCCCTCCTGGGAGCGGAACGCGCCTAGACGGCCCGCTTGAGCTTCTGGATGCTGACTATCTCGTCGGGGGATATCACTGATATCCCCGAGTACTCGCCGAATATCTCCAGAAGGACTATCTTGTCAGGGGACTCCAGGTCGACCTTCCTGTCGACGGCGTCGGCGAGGGCGTCGATGAGCTGCTTGTCGGTGTATGGAGATTCCCTCGCCTCGATTGTTATCCTGAACGTCTCCCCGGGCCCTATCCCCGCTGCGAGCTCCTTTACCGCCTTGACGATCTCCTCCACCTTCGTGTCCACGACCCGGTGGACGGGGATTATCCTGAGTATGTAGTGGACCCTGAAAGGC
>JAJZOO010000013.1 GCA_021811485.1 archaeon | reverse complement strand
CTAACCTTGTCAGTGAGGAAGCCTGCGGTAGCCGGTCAGTTCTACCCGTCAGACCCTCATGAGCTGACGGACCTCATAGATGGGTGCTATCTCCACCGGCTCGGGCCGGGGATGCTCCCCCCTGCTCCTGCATCCTCGAAGACCGTGGCTGTGGTGTCCCCTCACGCCGGATACGTCTACTCCGGCCCCGTGGCGGCCCATTCGTACTACCACGCGTCCTCGCTGCGCGACCCCGACCTCATCGTCGTTGTGGCTCCCAACCACTATGGCATCGGGAGCGGGGTGTCGACTTTCAAGGAAGGGGCTTGGGAGACCCCGCTTGGGCGCATGCGGGTGGACCCAGAGGCCGCTGAGGAACTCTCCAATCTGACTGGCATAGTCTCCTTCGACCCCCAGGCCCACAGGCTGGAGCATTCCCTGGAGGTGCAGCTCCCGTTCCTGCAGAGGATCTATGGAGACTCTGTCCCGCTGCTGCCTATATCCCTCCTCTTCCAGGACGCGGACACCGCAGGGGTCGTCTCAGCAGCCATCGCCAAGATCCTAGAACACAGGAAGGGGGTGCTTGTCGCCTCGTCAGACCTAACCCACTACGAGACCGCTGTCAGCGCGCGCGAGAAGGACATGGCGCTCCTCCGGCAGGTGATCAGGATGGACGTGGACGGCTTCTACTCCACCCTTGAGAGACTGAGGGCCACCGCCTGCGGCTACGGTGCCATCGCCACCGTGATGATGGCTGCCAGGTCCCTGGGGCTCGGAACGGCGGAGCTCCTGAAGTACGCTTCGAGCGGCGACACCTCCGGAGATAACCTTCAAGTCGTGGGCTACGGCGCCCTACGATTCGTCAGCACTTGAGAGCCGTAGCCGAGGCGCCGTCGAAGGCCATCATAGTCGGGGAGCACTTCGTCGTCCACGGGGGCTGGGCGCTCGCCGCCGCCCTCCCTAGGAAGGTAAGGGTGGAGGTCTCGCCTTTCAGCAGCTATCGGGCCGCATCGGACCGCCTCCCCGCGGGGTCGGCCGGGCTCCGTCCCCTGAAGCACGTCGTGGATGCCATGGCCAGGGAGTTCTCGGTGAGCCCTGCGGTGAAGATCTTCGTCTCCTCTTCGATCCCCCAGGGGGCTGGGCTCGGCTCCTCCGCCTCCACGATGGTGGCGGCGGCAGCTGCAGTTTCGAGACTGTATTCATTGGGCCTTGGGACCGACGAGCTCGTCGCGTTCGCAATGATAGGCGAGAGGGGGATCCACGGCAGGCCTTCCGGGGTCGACCCGACGGTCTGCGCCTTCGGAGGGGTCCTGCTCTTCAAGCCCGGAGAGGAGCCCAGGAAGGTCGAGATCAGAGGTGAGAGGAGGCTGGTAGTGTCGTTTTCCGGAGTCAGCAGGAGGACAAAGGCTCAGATACGGAAGGTCTCGCTAATGAAAGAACGCTTCCCCCGCTTCCTCGGGATGCTGGCTGCCTCTGTAGGAGACCTGAGCCTGGAAGCGGCGGAGCTCCTCCAGCGGGGGGACTTGAAAGGGGTAGGCTCTATCCTGACCATCGACCACGCAGCCCTCCGTGCGGTAGGGGTGTCCAGCCCAGAACTGGACGCCATGGTGGAACTGCTTGCTTCGGAGGGCGCCTACGGCGCGAAACTGACGGGAGGCGGGGGAGGCGGGAGCGTCATAGCGGTGGCGCCGGAAGCAAAGGAAAAAAGCATAGTTTCGGGGCTGACGGCGCGAGGGTTCGAGACGTACATAGCAAAGGTGCCGGTCGAGGGAGTGAAAAGCTGGCTAGAGCGGTAGTAGCCAAGCTCGGCGGTTCGGTCATCACCGACAAGTCGAAGCCCTTCTCGTACCGGGCTGACGTGGTCTCCGCCCTCTCCGAAGAGATAGCCTCTTCCGACCAGAAGGTCGTCGTGGTTCACGGCGGCGGCTCCTTCGGACATTCTGTCGCCAGGCAGCACGGGCTCAGCTCCGAGGTCGGGGAGGCCCCAGCGGTCGGGGTCGCGCAGACCAGGGGGGCGATGTACGAGCTCAACAGGCTGGTCTGCAAGACGATGATGGAGTACAAGCTCAGCCCCTATCCCTTCTCCCCCTTCGACGCCGTGAGCCGGGGAGGGGCGACCGCGGTGGCATCGTGGCTCCGCGGGCTCCTGAAGGAAGGCCTTACCCCGGTCACCTTCGGCGACGTGAGCCTCGCGCCCTCAGGGTTCAAGGTCATATCAGGCGACTTCATCATGCAGGAGCTAGCCAAGATGCTCGAGCCCGAAAGGAGCGTCTTCGCCCTCGACGTCGACGGAGTCTACGAAGGAAACACCAGGGTCATCATACCTGAGCTCACCCCGTCGAAGATCAGGCGGATGAAGGTCCCCGAAGGGGACGACGCGACCGGGGGGATGAAGGCCAAGCTCGACGCCGCGGCCAAGATCGCGGCGGAGGGGTCGAGAGTCTGCTTTGTCTCTGGGTACAGGCGGAACGAATTCTCGAAGGCACTCAAGGGGCTCGACTTTTACGGGACCGTAATCCGCTCATAGCGGAAGGCGGGTGGCCGGGAAAGTGCCGAACCTCCGGGACGAAATGAAGCGGGTGAAGTCAGAAGTGGACAGGGTCATACTCGACCAGGTACTACCGAAGTCCAGCCCGGTCAGGGAGGTCCGCCTCCTCTACACGATGATGAGAGACTACCCGTCCCGACCAGCCAAGGGGATGAGGCCCTTCCTTTGCGCGACGGCCTGCAGGGCTGCAGGGGGGAACGAAGAGGACGCGATGGTCACAGCCGCGTGCATAGAGCTCTTTCAGAACTGGATACTCGTGCACGACGACATCGAAGACAGGTCAGAGCTGAGGCGGGGTGAGCCTGCTCTTCACAAGAAGTATCCGGAGTCTCTCGCCCTTAACGCCGGGGACGCCCTCCACGCAAGGACCTGGGAAGCGCTACTCAGGAACCGTTCCACTATCGGGCTCGAGCGGACGTTCAGGGTGATGGAGGAGTTCTCGCGGATGGTGGACGTGACCACCGAGGGGCAGCACATGGAGCTCGCGTGGGTCGCCTCAAAGAGGTGGGACCTGAAGGAGGACGACTACTACGAGATGTGCACCAGGAAGACCTCGTGGTACACGGTGGCTAGCCCGTGCAGGCTGGGGGCCATAGTGGCGGGTGCAGGCGCAAAGGTCCTCTCCGACCTGGAAGACTTCGGGACGAAGCTGGGCGTCGCTTTCCAGATTCAGGACGACTCGTTGAACCTAGTGGGAGATGAGAAGAAGTACGGCAAGGCGAAGTCAGACGACATCCTGGAAGGGAAGAGGACCCTCATACTCCTGCACCTTCTCTCCGCAGCGACCCAGGGAGAGAGGGACAGGGTCGTCTCCATCATGAACAAGAGGAGGGAAAGGAAGACCAGGCAGGACGTGGCCTTCGTCCTCGGCCTCATCGACAGATATGACGCAGTGGGCTACGCGCGCAAGCGGGCCGCGGAGCTGTTGAAGGACTCGCTATCTACCCTGGAAGGGATCCCGTGGAAAGGGGACAGGAAAGCCGTGGGACTCCTTCGCTCCTTCGCCAAATTCGCAGTAGAGAGGGAATGGTAGCCGAAGAGCTGGGAAAGGACGCTCTGGACGCCATAGAGCAGGCAGCCCTTTCGAACGCGACCAGGCACGGAGGGAAGGCAGAGGTGGGGGCGATCGTCGGGAGGGTTCTGGGGGAGATGCCAGAGCTCAGGTCCAGGGCGGCGGTCGTCTCGAAGGAGGCGGCTGCGGCGGCCGGGAGGGTAAACGCCCTCACGCTTGAAGCGCAGGAGAAGCTCCTGGCGGAGAAGTTTCCCGGGGTGCAGGCGCGCCACGAGGAGAAGGGGAGGGTGGGCCTTCAGCCCCTCCGCAACGCCGTCAAGGGAAAGACTGCATTCCGCCTTGCGCCCGAGCCGTCCGGTTACATGACCGTAGGGCACGCTATGGCTTGGACAATCAACTACCTCTACAAAGAGATGTACGAGGGCGAGCTCTGGCTCCGCTTCGAGGACACGAACCCCCGGAAGGTCCTCCCGAAGTATTACGACAGCTTCAGGAGAGGGACCGAGTGGCTGGGGGTCAGATGGGACCACGAAAAGAGCATCTCGGACGACATGGAGATCATATACGAGAGCGGGAGGAAGCTGATAGAACTCGGGAGAGCGTACGCCTGTTCATGCGACGAGGCGAAGGTCAAGCGCCTTAGGTTCGAGGGGACCCCTTGCGAGCACAGAGGAGGTTCCATTGATGCGGACCTGAAGGTCTGGGACGAGCTGCTAGCGAACAGGCACAGGGAGGGGGCTTATGTGATCAGGTTCAAGGGAGACATGCAGAGCCCCAACTACTCCCTCCGGGACACTAACCTGTTCAGGGTGATCTCCCAGCCACATCCGCTCACAGGGACCAGATACTCGCTTTGGCCCACCTACGACCTAGCCAACGCCGTAGAGGACGAGATCTGCCGGATAACCCACGTCCTGAGAAGCTCCGAGTTTCGCGACGAGCTGCAGCAGCTGATCCGCGACGCCCTGAAATTCAGGCGGATTGAAGTCATACAATTCTCGCGTTTCAACTTCAAGGGGACTCCGGTCTCGAAGAGACTCCTCAGGCCCCTCGTCGAGAAGAATGTGGTCTCCGGCTGGGACGACCCGAGAATGCCTACGGTTGACGGCCTCAGGAGGCGGGGGATCGTCCCGCAGGCGATCCGGGACTTCACCCTTCAGGTGGGATACACGAAGACCGAACACGAGTACGACTGGAGCATGCTCCTGTCCATCAACAGGAAGCTCCTGGACCCTGTCTCCAAAAGGATCTTCTTCGTCCCGAACCCGGTACAGTTGGTCGTGGAAGGGGCTCCCTGGAAAGAGGTGACGATCCCGTTCCACCCGCAGAAGGACCTGGGGGCGAGGAAGGTCTCAGCCGCAGGCAGATTCCACATCCCTTCCACCGACGCGATGACCCTCAAGGAAGGCGCTGTCTTCAGGCTCATGGACCTCTACAACGTCGAGCTCTCGTCCACGGGCGCCCCGCTCAAGGCGAAGTACGCTGGGGATGGAGTGCTCCCCGAGGCCAAGAAGCTGCAGTGGGTCGCCGACGACCATGTCGAGGCGACCGTTTCCGTCCCCGGGGAGCTGTTCCTTGACGGGGGCGTCTACAACAATGACAGCCTCAAGGAGGTGGCTGGGTATGCCGAGAAGGCCGCCTCGTCCCTCGAGCCGGGTGACATAGTCCAGTTCCCAAGGTTCGGCTTCTGCAGGCTCGACTCCCCCGGGAAGTTCATCCTCTCCGGCTAGCCTTCGCAGGCCAACCGTTTATATGACGGTCGAGAAGGGCCCGACTGGGAGATTTGAAAGATGACCCCAGACAAGAAGCCCTACTACATCAAGTTCGAGACTCCGAAGGAAGTATCTGAAGCTGCCTACGAGGTCCTGAGGCAGGCTTCCCGCACAGGGAAGGTAAGGAAGGGGACCAACGAGTCCACGAAGGCGATCGAGAGGGGGGTTGCAAAGCTCGTCGTGATAGCCGAGGACGTCACCCCGCCTGAGGTGGTGGCGCACCTGCCGATACTGTGCGACGAGAGGAAGATCCCATACGTGTTCGTCCCTTCGAAAGACCAGATAGGCCCTGCCATCGGCATAGACGTCTCTACGGCTTCTGCGGCGGTCCTTGACGCCGGCGAAGGCTCTCAGATACTCGAGCAGGTCACCCAGGAGCTTTCGAGGCTGAAGAAATCCGCATGAGCAGCAAGAGAGAAGCCGAGACACTAACCCCTGCCGAGGTCGTCCAGATCGTGGGAAGAACCGGTGTGGCTGGAGAGATTACACAGGTGAGGGTGAAGATCCTCGAAGGGAAAGAGAAGGGGAGGATCCTGACCAGGAACGTGAAGGGGCCCATCAGGCTGGCGGACGTGCTGGTCCTGAGAGAGACGGAACGCGAGGCCCGGAAGCTGAAGTAGGGCCTTACGGTTCACTTCCTCAAGCCCTTCCTGACCCTTCGGACGACCTGCCGCCTGTCCGGATTCGCAGCTCAGATTTTCGGTCCGTCGCCAGCCTTGCCCGTCCTACCCGCGAGCGGCGCTTCGGCGCGGGGCTACTTCCGTATCGCGGCTTCGAACCCTGCCAGGTTCTGCGGCCGGAGATAGGCGCCGTGAGCCATGGCTGCGACGTCCCTCAGCTCCCCCGACGCGCTGTTCGAAAGCTCGATGACGTCCACCACGACCGAGGAGCCGCCCAGCTCGTCAGCCACGGTCTTGGCAGGGGGCCCGTCGTTCCCTCCGTCGCTTATCAGCTTCACCACCTTTTCCTTCCTCATCGAGTCTGACGTGCTCTTGATCCCATATCTGAGGGCGTCGGCCAGCGGGCTCCCGCCCCTGCAGCCAGCCTCTTCTAGTCTGTAGAGCTCGAGCGAGGCAGGAGGCGGGTTGAGCGGCACCACGACCTCTATCTGCGTGGAGCCCGGTGTCCCGAGGAGGCGGTAGAACGAGATCCCCATCCTTATCGGCCAGGGGAAGTACGACACGGGCCAGTGTTCGGCGATGTAGTTCGTCAGCCCGGTCTTCACCATCTCCATCTTGCTCATCCCGGACGACTTCAGCTTCCCCCCCATGCTCCTGGAACCGTCTATGACGAAGATGACGTCTCTCGCCTTGGACTCGTCGTAGCTCATTGCCGACGTTACGTCCACACCAACAAACGTATAAAAAAGATGGAAGGCGAGGTGCAACGTTGGCGTTCAAGGTAGCTAACCAGGCTCCTCTTGCCCCCAACCCGGTGATAATGGCGTGCATGGGGCATGCAGGCGTAGGGATAGGCGCAGAGGCGTACAGGTGGGTCCTCGTCGACGTCGGGGCCAATCCGAGCGCCCCGACCCTCAAAGGAGAGAAGCAGCAGCTCGAGGTCCTGAGGAGATATGGGAGCACGATACTGAGATTCGGCGCCTCGCTCCGCAGGGGAGAGACCCCGCTTGTTCCGCGGGCTCTTCTGGTAGACCTGGACCCGCGTTCTGCCAACCTGATACTTCAGTCGTACCCTCAGCTCTTCGCGATGAAGGACAAGCACGCGGTCTACGGGCTTGGGGGCGCCGCGAGGAACTGGGCTGAAGGGCGCGGAAGGTTCAGGAACGAGATAGTCGGTAAGCAAGACATCGCGTCGAGGATTCAGGCGATTTCACCGGAACCTGTGAGGGGCTTCATAGTCCCCTTCAGCATGGGTGGAGGAACCGGGGGTTCCTTCTCTTCGGAGTTCATGTCGTATGTCAAGGAGAGCCCGACCCTGGGTCACGCCACCATCGCCACCTTCGGGGTCCTCCCGGAGATAGGGTGGGACCCGATCATCTACGGGCCGGCGCACATCAGTGTTGTGCTGAACATGGCCTACCAGATCCGATATTCGGACGCTCCCATCCTTATGGACAACAAGGAGCTCCGTTTCCAGGCTGACAAGCTCAAGGGGATGCTCGATTCACGTTCGTCCATCGTCGACGAGCTGCCAAAGCAGATCCGAGTCGGGTGGCACGACTACCGAGACATGAATCTGCTGGCTGCCCACGTGATAGCAGAGTTCATGGACTCGTTCATCCGAGAGACCGAATGGGACATGTCCAACTACAGGACCTGGCTCGCTGCTAGCAAACCTAAGTTCGTGGTCCCGTGGCTCATCCCGCTCGTCCCCAAGGGAGGGTCCGACATCAAGGCCGTCGAACAGGCCCTAGACGAAGGGAACGACGGGTTGCTCTTCGACCTCTCCCAGGACGGAGAGATCGAGAAGGGGAAGACCGATTCTGCCTGCGTCCTAGTCAAGAGCAGCTCGCGGCTGACAGCTGAGAACAGGGAATTCTTCAAGAAGCTGCTCGCCGACAAGTACGGCATCCAGGACAAGCGGGTGATTTTCATCAAGATCCCTACCCTTCCAGGGGAGCCCGCCTCTGTCCTCATCCTTCTCAATATCAAGGGGATCAGCAAGAAGCTCCTCCCTCTCATCGCCGAAGCCGAGGACGCATGGGACTCGTACAAAGACGAATACCAGACCAGGAACCTGACCCACGAGGAGTTCAAGAAGGCCGTGATCGAAGTCTCCAGTCATCTGGGTTAGGGGAGTTTGGACCTCACCGAGCTGGAAGTCGAAGCCGGGCGGCTCTTGGACGAGCAGCGGAGGCTAAGGGCGATAGATGCCGAGCTCGAAGCGCTCTCTCAGGAGATCAAACAGGACCCGAAGCGGAACGAAAAGGACAAGGCGTTCTATGCGCTGATAGGGATGGACTGGTCAGACCCGGGGCACCAGGATCGGGCTTCCGTCCTGAGGAAAGAGAAGGAAAGCGCGCGTCGGGCCATCGGCGAGGTCCAGCACAAAGTCCTGGAAGGGCTCAGCTCCAGCGGGCTCGTGATCCCCCTCGACCCGTCCCCCTCTAGGTCAGAGGGCACCAACACATTCGGGTTCAGATCAGGAGCGACCTTCCCGAAGACCGTCGAAGGGCTCTCTGCCATCCTGGGGATCCCTTCTCCTCTGAAGATCGGGGACGTCACCATCTACGGCGACCGAGTAGAGGTGGCAGACTCGGACGAGTACTTTGCGAAGAAGAAGCTGGTGGACGCCTTCGACGACGTACGAAAGGCCGTCAGGCGGAGGCTCGCGTCGCAGCCGGAAGGCAAACTTTAGAATTCAATCAACCCAGGTGGGGCCGGTATCGTGTCAACCGTAAAGCGAATCACGGGTCTCTTTGACAGGATGCGAGGCCCTCTTAGCAAGATTACCAGTAGCACGGCTTTCCCCAAGGACGACGAGCTGGCGCAGGCGGTCATCCAGCGGATAGAGGTCGACGGCGAAGATTACACTGCGCCTCCCACCTATGGAGACCACGAGCTGACGTGCAAGCGCCTCGTGCGCCGGCTAGACTGGCAGCTCAAGAATTCGGGGATAACCGTCGAGGAGCTGATAAAGTCCTATCCGGGCGAAGTCAAGGCCCTCCTGCTGCTGAAATCCTACGAGAGGTCAAAGAGTAAGAAGGAGTCAGTGAGCCTCAGAGACAGGCTCATCGCCATGGGTTTCAAGCTCATCCAGTCCGGGGTCTGGATTTTGCCGCCCACCAAGACTCTCGCGGGGCTGGACAGCCAGGAGTCGTTGAAGCTCTGGTTCAGGCAGGAGATGTCAAAGCAGGTGGGAAAGCAAGTAGACTACGTGTTCCCGTTCGTCGCCCTGGTCGACCTGAAGAAGACGGTCTCCGAACGCAGAGGTATAAGGAAGATGCCTGTCGCCAGGACTCTTTTCGCAGTGCTTTCTCTGGAAGAGGTGGTCCCCTACAGCCACCTCTACGCTACCATGAAGTCCAGGGGGCTCTCTGCCAAGGACATCGTCCTCTCGGGGGACGTGCCCTTTCTCGCGAGCGCGTTCGCCGACGGCGGGGACCTTGAAGGGATCCACCTCCACGACCTGGAGGTCGGCCAGAACCTGAGACGTCTGACAGGCGCTGCCAGCATCGACCTGGAGGGGCTGGCGAACCTGGGACCGGACACCATAGCCAAGGCACTGGATGGAGTGGTGGCCCACCCGAAGGACTTCGCCCAGAGGCTGATCGTCGAAGCGCAGTATTGGATGAGGTTCCTGGGCGGAACGGTTCCGTCCTAGAGCCAAGGGAACTGCGCGGGCGTACCCGGGGGCGCCGTCTTTATATTCCGAGCTCCAAAGGCACCCGAAAGGTCGAGGTGCGGTAGCCTGACATGTACGTTCCAAAGAAATGCGTCTTTTGCGGCAGGGAAGTCAGGCTCGGCTCCGGCATCTTGTTTGTGAAAAACGACGGCTCCACCAGATCTTACTGCTCGTCGAAGTGTAAGGTCAATGAGCTGAAGCTCGGAAGGGACCCTCGCAAGCTGAAATGGGCGAGGAGGCCCCTGAAGAAATGAGCACGACCGAAGAGACGCTCATAGTGGTGAAGCCCGACGGAGTGAGGCGGGGGCTCGTCGGCGAGATCATCGGGCGGTTCGAGAGAAAGGGGTTGGTCATCAGAAGGCTCAGGATGCAGACTCTGTCCAAGCCGCAGGCCGAGGAGTTCTACAGCGTCCACAAAGAGAAGCCCTTCTTCGGGGAGTTGGTGGCGTTCATAACCTCGGGGCCCGTCGTGGGGGTGGTCCTGTCTGGCAGGGACGCCGTGGCCACGGTCAGGAGGATGGTCGGGGCGACCAAGAGCTGGGAGGCGGCGTCGGGGACGATAAGGGGTGACCTAGGGCTCGGGTTGACAGACAACACGATCCACGCGTCCGACTCATCAGAGAGCTTTGAACACGAGGAAGCGGCTTTTTTCGGCAAGGCGCCAGGGTGAGGGCATCTTAAGGGGCTGCATGGGAAGTGTCGGTCGAGAGCGGCCGGATGCGACAGCCTGTGGTGGTCATCCTTGGCCACGTAGATAGCGGAAAGACCTCACTCGCCGACAGCCTCAGGGGAACGGGCGTCCAGGCCCGCGAAGTGGGAGGGATAACCCAGGAGATAGGCGCTAGCTACTTTCCCATGGAGGCCCTGGTGCAAATCTGCGGGCCCCTGCTGGACAGGGCCGGAGGGGAGCTGCAGATTCCCGGGCTTCTCATGATCGACACCCCAGGCCACGCCGTCTTCTCCAACCTCCGGCTGCGCGGGGGATCTGCCGCGGACATCGCGATTCTGGTCGTCGACGTGTTGAAGGGGCTCGAGAACCAGACACTCGAGAGCATAGACATCCTCAAGCAGCGGAAGGTCCCGTTCCTCGTGGCCCTCAACAAAATCGACATGATCGCCGGCTGGAAGAAGGGAAGCAAGGGGGCGCTACAGGAAGTCATGAAGCAACAGCCTCCGGCGTGGGGGGACGAGCTCGAGGAGAGGCTCTACAACATGGTTGGGGGCCTTTCAAGGCTCGGGTTCCAGTCGGATGCATATTATCGGGTCAAGGACTTCCGCCGGCAGGTGTCCGTCGTACCAGTGTCTGCCAGGGCGTCGGTAGGAATACCTGAGATGCTCGCCATGCTTATCGGGCTCGCCCAGCAGTTCCTGAAAGAGAAGCTGCAGGTGGCAGACGCCAAGTCAGCGAGGGGGATAATCCTCGAGATGCAGGAAGAGGTGGGGATAGGCCAGACGGCCAACGTCATCCTCACGGAGGGTTCCCTGCACGTGGGTGATTCCATATCGCTGGTAAAAAGGGACGGCGCATTCAAGTCGAAGGTCAAGGCTCTCTTCATGCCGAAGCCCATGGACGAAATGAGGGACCCCAGGGACAAGTTCACCCCGGTAGACTCGGTGTACGCAGCCGCGGGGGTCAAGCTCGTTTCTCCCGACCTCGAGGGAGTGGTAGCAGGGTCTTCGGTCGCGTCCTTCTCTTCGGAGAGGGAGTTCCAGCTACTGAAAGCTGAGATGGAGAAGGAGCTTTCGAGCATCGTCGTCAAGACTGACAAGATGGGGGTCATCGTGAAGGCTGGGAGCATAGGGGGGCTCGAAGCCGTCCTCAGAATGCTCGAGGAGAGGGGGGTCCCCGTAAGGGAGGCTGACATAGGCGACATTTCCAAGAACGACATAGTTGACGCCCAGGTAGTCGGGGAGCACGATCCCTACCTCGGAGCCATCTTGGGATTCGACTCGAAGGTCCTCCCCGAAGCGAAGGATCAGGTCGGCTCCAGCCCGGTCTTCGTGTCGTCCATCATCTACGAGGTGATCGACAGCTACGTGGACTGGGCGGTTGCGAAGAGGGAGTCGGACGAGAAGGCAGCGCTATCCAGCCTGACCAGGCCGTGTAAGCTGAAGGCAATGCCGGGGGCCTTCTTCAGAAACAGGGACCCGGCGGTCTTCGGCGTGGAGATCATCGCCGGGAAGCTGCATCCGAAGGTCCGGCTGATGAACACCCTGGGGACCGAGTTGGGCACGGTGGAGCAGATTCAAGACCAAGGGAAGCCACTTCCTGAGGCCAAGAGCGGGGACCAGGTGGCCATCTCTGTTGACGGGCCGACCCTGGGACGGCAGGTCAGGGAGAACGACACCCTCTACGCCATGCCCCGGAGCCACGAAGCGAAGGCGTTGAGGACGAAGCTGTTGGGTTCTCTCAACGAGGCAGAGCGGGAGGTCCTCGAAGAGATAGTCGCGATAAAGTCGAAATCCGACCCGATGTACGGGTTCTAGGTTTATCTACCGGTCAGGTTCGGAGCAGGTCCAGTTGGTCAGCTTCAAGTTGGTTCTGTCGGACCCCAAGACTGGGAAGTCCGAGGCCCAGGAGGTCAAAGACGCGAGCGCACAGCTGTTGATTGGGAGGAGGATAGGGGATGTCATCGACGGGACTACTATAGGACTCGCCGGGAGGTTCATGATTACGGGCGGAAGCGACAAAGCAGGTTTCCCCATGAGGGCTGACACCCTCGGCGGGGGGAAGAACTACGTCCTCATGACCAGGGGGGTAGGGTACCGAGGGAAGGAGGAAGGAGTGAAGAAGCGGAGGTACGTCAGGGGAAACACAATCACCGAGGAGACCTACCAGTTGAACGGCAAGCTGGTGGACGAGAAGTCTTCCTAGATTCTGCAAATCTGCGTCAAGTTTATCAAATCATCGGCGCCGCCAACGCTGAAAAGTAGAAATATCTAGCGTCCCCTCGCGCAGGCATGGCCAGGCTTGATGACCTCGACATGAAGATCCTCTCCTCCCTCTACGCGGACGCATCGACGTCTGTCCCGAAGCTTAGCAAGGAGATGGGCGTCAATCTGTCGGTTATGTACAGCAGGATAAAGAGGCTCCAGAAGCGGGGCGTCATCGAAAAATTCACGGTCCTGGTCAACGAGGACAAGCTCGGGATGAGGGCCGGGGCCCTGGCAGGCCTGAACATCGACCCAAAGCAGAGGGAGGCGGTCCTGAAGGAGATCGAGAAGATCGAAGGAGTGCGTCTGATACGAGAGGTGACGGGAAGGTTCGACATCATCGTCGACCTCAAGGGGCAGTCGCTGGACGAGCTGCACCGGACGGTCTACGACGTGCTGGGCAAGAACCAGGGCGTGATGCATGCCGAGATCTTCATGGAGGTCTCACGCAGGAACCCTACGGTGACGTTCAGGATAATGGAATAGCCCCCAAGGTTCATATGCACGGGAGGACGGTCGCCGAACCGTGGACCCCCTGATCTTGCTCGACCAGGCGGTGGCCCAGGGGAAGGTGCCAAGGGTCATGGCCAAGAAGGTCAGGACCAGGCTGGGATACGTCCAGGGAGCGGTGGCCAGAGTCGAAAGGGCAAGCGGGCTCCGCTACCCTCCTTACTATATCGAACCGAGCCTTCCGGTCTCCAAGACTGGGGCCGAGTATGGGCAGATGGGCGTCCTATTCGCAAGGGTGATCCCCACAGCCGTCAATGGGAGCGTCCTCATACTCGTCCAGTTCTCAGCTGCCCTGGTGGCGTTCGGCACGAAGGCCACCATAGAAGCCGTGGCGGCGCACGAGTTCACCCACTACATCGAGCTCGTGAGAAAGCTCAGCACCAAGGACATGGCCAGCGACGAAGTGGCGACCACCCTCTACGAGGCGTCATATGCTGACTCGGAACGCCTTGTGCCTCCGAAGCTGGTCTTCTCCGAAAAAGCGCTCGTCTCCCTGGTGAGCCGCAAGTTCAAGGAGAACCTCTCGGACGCCGCCCTCAACAAAAAGGTCGGAGAGTCTTGGATAGGCAAAGGCCTCCCGATGAGGTGGGTGGGCCCCGAAGAGAACTTTGTGAAGCTCCCCATGGAGGCTGTGGCTTCGACGAAGTTCGACCCGGCAGTCTTGTCCAAGGTCGCCGAGCTGCAAGAGAAGACCAGGGCTTGAGGCTAACCGACTTCGAGCGAGCCTCCCTGAGGGACCTCGCGCAGGGCCTTGCCGGTCACTCCGAGGTGTCGGGGGTGGCCGCGTACGGGTCCAAGGTGGCGGGGTACTCCAGGCCCGACTCGGACTATGATCTGATCGTCGTCCTGAAGCGGTTCAAGGAGGGGGTCCGCTACAGGTATGTGGGCTCGCCACTGGAGGGTTCGGCTCTGATGGTGGACGAAGGGATGATGGTGGAGGACGCGCGATCCTCTTACCTCGGAGAGTTCGTAGTGGGTCGGCTGCTCAACGTCTACGAACCGCTCTCAAACAGCGAGCTCTTCCGGTCGGTGGAGCTCGAGTACAAGCGGAGGGTCGCCATCGAGGCGCTCCTCGACCTCTCCTCGGATTACGGGGAGTTTGGGCGGCACCTTCTGATTCCCTACGATTACTTCCTCTTTGATAAGCTCCACAGGAGGTCTTCCATCTACCCTCCTGCTGCCTACAGCTATGTCCACACCTACACCTCAAAGCTCGGCGACGAAAACAGGCGGATCTCCATCGAAGGGTTCCGGGCCGCCGTCGAGCCGCTCCATGCGAGGGGACTGGTCGTGGCAGACGTGGACGGGGTCAAGATGGTCCCAGAGAAGCTCAGAGGCGACGCCTTCACCAGGGTCCAGTCGATGTTTTCTGTCACGGCTCGCGGGGTGACGCAGTACGCCGTCCACGGCTACGCGGGAAGGGTCGGTCCCTCGGTTTTCAGCAGGGAAGCGCTGTCGAAGCTTAGGAGGATGAGGGAGGCCCCGCCTCGCTTCGGCCCCCTCGAGCGTCCCCGGTCGCTCCTGAGGCTGCGGGAAGGCTCGGTGATCCCTGATGCGTCCCTTCTGGTCAGCGAGCTCGCCGGCATGCTAGGACTCGAGACCTACTCCACAGCAGAGAGGGACATCGGGGAACCCTACTCGACGACGCGGGTGCTCACCTTCACTGCCGGCGCCATATCGAAGTCGGTGGTCGTGAAGAACTATACAGACGTGAGGTCGCTGAAGTGGGCCCTGCTCGGGGTCTGGGCGTCGGCGGCCAACAAGTTCAGCACGGGCTCCCTGTCACGGCTGGAGCGGGAGTACGGGTCGACCCTCGCCCTGAGGGACAGGGGGGTGCTCGTCCCGAAGATACTGGCGGTGGCTCCCGCCGAGCGGATTCTGATCAAGGACTACGTCGAGGGGCCTACGCTCGCCTCGGAGATCAACTCCTTCCTGAAAGGGGGAGCAGAGGAGCTGCGTTCCGTCTCGGCATACGGCGCGCTCATGGCGCGGGTCCATGGCGGGGGGATGGCTCTGGGGGACACGAAGCCCAGCAACGTCATAGACGCCAAGGATGGGCTGTATCTCACCGACCTGGAGCAGGCTCATGCAGGCGGAGACCAGGCATGGGACGTGGCCGAGTTCCTCTACTACACCGCGAAGCTCTCGAACAAGGAAGACTCGATGAAGAAGGTGGCCACGGCCTTCCTCGATTCGTACTCGAAGGGGGGCGACAGGACGAGCGTCGCGAAAGCGAGAGGGTCGAAGTACATCGGGCCCTTCAGGCCCTTCCTCACTCCTGGGATGGCGAGGATGCTGAAGGACCTGATGGCCGCCTATGCCTAGGACTTCAGGTAGGTCGTATATCCGCAGTGGCCGCAGGCGAGCCTGTCGCCGTGCTGGGCCATGAAGTATCCCTTGCCGCACCGCGGGCACTCCTTCCTGAGCCTGCCTAGGGTCTCACCGTCTATCTTGTAGAGCTTGTGGACCTGTATCCTCCGCTTCGGGGCTTTCGGCTTCTCTTTCTTCTCCGGCTTCTTCTCTTCGACAGGTGGAGCAGGCTGCGTCGGGGCAGCGGGGGGCGCAGGGGGTGGAGACGGCTGCTTCGACAAGATTACTTCTTCGCCTCGGGGGCAGGAGTTGCGCCCTTCTTCTTCCTTTCCTGCTTCAGCTTTTCGCGCTCTTCCTTGGTCAGCGTCCTCTCCTCGAGATGCCTAAGGTGGATTCTTTTCTTAGACCCGGCAGACCCGTACACGTAGAACCTCCCAGTGAGCTTGGTGGTCCCCGATTGGCCGTCCAGCCGGATCAGAGCGACGTTCTCGGGCGGGACGCCCATCGCCTGGGCTACCGCCGCTATCGCCTCCTTCCTAGATATCTTGCCCGCCCTGTCATCGAGCGACAGCTCAACATAGGACCTGTCCAGGACCTTGGACTCGGACTTCTTCTCGACCTGCAACTTTGGCCCACCCGTATTTCACAAGGATATTAAGTTGAAGAGGCCCCATAAAACGGAGTGAAGCTAGGCTACCATCCTGATCCCCATCTTCGCGAGGAGCGCCCTGCTCCTTGATTTCGACACCCCGTCCACCTTCACCGCTACGACCCC
>JAJZOO010000064.1 GCA_021811485.1 archaeon | reverse complement strand
GTCGGGCCTGAGGCTTCGAACCTGATAAGCGAGGCGGCTCTTGCCATAGAGATGGGAGCCACCGTGGAGGACATCGCCCTTACGGTCCACCCCCACCCCACTCTGCCGGAAGCGATCATGGAAGCGGCGGAGTCCGCCGCCGGCCACCCGATCCACCAGCTCAAGGCATGAGCTGCTTCCTCTTCGACTTCGGCACCATGGAGTACGGCGAAGCTCTGGAGCTTCAGAGAGAGCTAGCCGCCAAGAGAGCCAGGGGGGAGATCCCCGACTCCCTGGTCCTGGTCGAGCATCCACACGTGGTCACCCTGGGCCGGAAGACCACCCCTGACAACTTCAGGCCCCAGAAGATACCCATCTTCCAGGTGGAGCGCGGCGGCGACGCAACCTACCACGGCCCAGGTCAGCTGGTCGGATACCCAATCTTCCTCCTGAAGGACCACGACGTCCGCCGTCACGTCCGGGGCATCGAAGAGGCGGTCATCAGGACTGCAGCGGCGTACGGCGTCGACGGGGAGAGGCTGGAGGGGCACCCCGGCGTCTGGGTGGGGGGGAAGAAGCTCGCGTCCATCGGGGTGGCGGTCACGGACTGGGTCTCCTACCACGGGTTCGCGCTGAACGTCAACACCGACCTGAGCTACTTCGAGCTAATCAGGCCCTGCGGCCTCGACCCCTCAACCATGACCTCGATGCAGAAGATCCTGGGGAGGCCGCTCCCCTTCGAAGAGGTGAAGCCCCGCTTCGTCAGGGAGTATTCAGCCGTCACCGGCGCGGAGTTCTCTCACCAACGCCTGGTGAGCCGTGGTTAGGCGACAAGATTTTAGCGCACCGCCCTGCGGCGGCGTCCATGCCCAAGAAGTCCTCATCTTCCGGGAGGAAGCCCGCCCGCAAGGTCACCTATGTCACTCTCTTCGCCGACGAGAGCCTAAACCCGAAGTATGAGGCCGCCCTGAAGCGGCTCGAGGGGAGGCTGGGCCAGAGCCACCCGATGCACATAGGCGGGAAAGAGGTCTGGTCTGAGGCCGGAGAGTTCGAGGTCCGGAGCCCCATGGACACTTCAATAGTCGTCGGCAAGTTCCAGGTCGGGACGAGGGAGCACGCGAGAGCTTCCATCGCGGCGGCGAAGAAGGGGTTCGAGGTCTGGAGCGCGAAGACGTGGCAGGACAGGGTACGCGCCTTCGACAGGTACGCGAAGCTTGTGGACGAAAGGAAGTTCGACATCGCGGCTGCGATAACCTACGAGGTGGGGAAGAACAGGCTGGAAGCGCTTGCCGAGTGCTGGGAAGCCATGGATGCGGTCAAGTTCTACGCCGGGACCATGCGAAGGGAGAAGGGATACTCCATCAGGATGGGGCCGGGGGGCCCCGGAGAGCGCAACACCGACGTCCTGAAGCCTCACGGCGTGTGGCCCATCATATCACCTTTCAACTTCCCGTTCATGCTCGCGAACGGGATGGCCATGGGTGCCCTGATGACTGGGAACTCGGTGATACTGAAGCCGACGAGCGCGGCGCCCCTCACCGGGCTGATGCTCTACCGGCTCTACATAGACTCGGGGGTCCCTGCGGGGGCGGTCAACTACGTGACAGGCCCGGGCGAGAACTTCGAGGACGAATTCGTCTCCAACCAAGACGTCGACGGGATTGCTTTCACCGGCTCGAGGGACGTCGGGATGAGGCTCTTCAGGCGCTTCCACACGGAGCAGCCTTACCCCAAGCCGATCCTCATGGAAATGGGGAGCAAGAACCCGACCATCGTCACGGCTAAGGCTGACATCCCAAAGGCGGTGGAAGGCACTGTCCGGGCCGCCTTCGGCTACGGAGGCCAAAAGTGCAGCGCGACCTCCCGCGTCTACGTCCAGAAGGAGGTGAAGGACAGGTTCCTCGCCGCGCTGAAGGAGAGGGTGGAGAAGGTGGCGGTGGGCGACCCCAGGGAAAAGGGGACGTTCATGGGGCCGGTCATCAACGCCAAGGCGGTGGATACCTTCAGGAAGGCGGTCGACGACGCGAAGCAGGCTGGGGCCCGGATGGTCACCGGGGGGAGCGTCCTGGAAGGGGGGAAGGAGCAGGCCGGCTTCTATGTCTCTCCCACCGTCGTGGCCGACCTCCCCGAGGAGAGCAGGCTCGTCAAGGACGAGCTGTTCGTACCATTCGTGGTCGTGAACGGCTTCTCCGGGCTCGACGAAGCGCTTCAAAGGGCGAATTCGACTGACTACGGCCTCACCGCCGGGATATTCACCAAGGACAAGAAGGAGATCAAGAAGTTCTTCGACGGGATAAAGTTCGGCGTGACATACGCGAACAGGAGCGGAGGGTCGACCACGGGCGCCTGGCCGGGCGCGCAGTCGTTCACCGGCTGGAAGGCCAGCGGGGTGACGGGGAAAGGGGTGGGGAGCCCCTATTACCTGCTGACTTTCCTCAGGGACCAGTCGCAGACCGACGTCGTCTAGCTAGAACGGAAGAAGGAAGAGCGCGGCAGCCACGGTCAGGTCGATGGGCCACCACGCCGGAATCTCCATCTTACCCAACCTGAAGCTCCCCATCAGGGTAGTGGTCCAGTCCTTCTTGGAGACAGGGCTCCGCCTCCAGGCGAAGTACACGATGTCTTCGAGCACTGCAAGAAAGAACGTGTTCCCCGCCCAGGCTGTGAGCGAAGTGGAGTATGAAACGATCACGAAGAGGGGGAGGAGCAGATAGAGGTGGTAGGGGGATATCTCCCAGAAGACGGGCTTCTCAACGAAGCCCTCAGCCGTCTTCGTCCAGTCCCGCTCGTACCTGTTGACATACCTGTACTCTATCCCGGCATAGACTATTCCGAAGGCTACGACCCTGATGAAGGCCGCAGGGTCGAACAAGTCACTTCAATGGCACGTAAAGGCTCGAGCGGCTTGCGCCAATGCCCGGCGTACCGTGGACGACCTTCTTGTTCGTGATCACATATTCCCCCAGGTACCTGCCGATCATCTCCGGCTTGACTTCGAGGGGGACAAACTCCCTTCCGTTGTGGACGGCTATGGTGAGCCCAACCATGGTCGGGAGGATAATCATGTCCCTGGCGTGGGTCTTGATCTGGCCCTGGAGCTTCCCTTCCTTGGTCGCCCTGGCGTCTTCGAGGAGCTTCCGCTTGTCTTCGGAAACCCCGCGGTTGAGAGAGCGCCTCGCCCTTGACGGCAGAAGCTCGAGCAGCGCCTCGGTCGACATCGAGTTGAGCTCCTCGATGGTCCTCCCTCTGTACCTGAACTCCTTCGGCATCTACTTCGAGACCTCCGCGCTGGCCCTGGCCAATCTCTTCCTTCCCGTCTTCCTCGGCGCTATTAATCCTACCTTCCTTCCAGGCGGAGCGTTCCTGGAGGTGCTGGTCGACTTGCCCGGATGCTGGTGCCTGCCGCCCCCGAACGGGTGGTAGACCACCGCCATAGCAATCCCTCTCATGCGCGGGTAGACCCGCCCCGAAGCCCTCATGGCGTGGTGCCTCGCCCCGGCCGTCAGAAACGGCTTCTCCCTCCTTCCACCCCCGGCTACCTCACCGATGGTGGCCCTGCAGACATCGCTCACCATGATGTTCTTACCGGACGGCAGCTTGATGATGGCCCTTCCGTTCGCCTTCGAGAAGAGGACGGCCGACGTCCCCGACGCCCGGACCAGCCTCCCCCCATCTCCCCTTCGAATCTCGATGTTGCATACGCGGGTCCCTTCCGGAATCCTGGAGAGCGGCATGATGTTCCCTCCGCTGACCTGTGAAGTGGGTCCCACCGTCACCTGCTGCCCCACTGACATCCCCGCGACGGCTGGGACGTAGGTGTACCTGTTCCTGTCGAGCTTGAGCTGAGCCAGGGGCGCGCTCCTGCCCCGCTCGTCCAGAATCGCGGTCACGGTCGCCTGTCCATCGGCCCCTTCCTTCGGGTACCGGACGGGCGCGATCTTCCCTTTGATGGGCGCCCTGAACTGTATCCCTGCCTTTCCCCGCCTCCGCTGTAGTATCCTCTTGCCCATCTCTTACACCAGCCCCATCTTGGTGGCGAGTTCCGCCGCCTTCCCCGCCTCGACCAGCCTGACGAACGCCTTCTTTCCCCTGGTCGTCCTCGAAGTGTTCACAGCGTCCACCTTGACTTCGTAGAGGGCCTGGACGGCATTGGCTATCTGCGTCTTGGTCACCCTGTCTTCTACCACGAAGCACAGCTTGTTCTCGCGCTCTATCTGGTCGAAGGTCCGCTCCGTCACATAGGGCCTCTTCAGAATCTTCTGGGCGTCCTCGAGCCTCACCTAGGAGCCAACCCCCTTCACCTTGGAACCCAGCGCGCTGAGCGCCGACTCGGTCCAAATAGTTAGCCTTCCGGGGACCCCTCCCGGCGCAAGGTCCAACACGCTCAGGCTCTCGACCCTGGTGACTCCGACCCCCGGTATCCCACCGGCCGCCTTCCCGACTCCCCGGTCGTTGGTCACCACGATCAGTGGCCCCACGCGGGTCCTGTACGCCCTCCCCCTCAGGCGCCTCTTCCCCGAGTTGCGCTTGACATGGGAGTCTACCCTCTGGAGCTCGTCCTTCAGCTCGACCTTCTCAAGGAACGAAACCAACTCAACGGTCTTCTCCACGGTCTCGATGTCGTCGGCGACCACCATGGGGAGTGAGATCTTTGCAACCCTGTGCCCCCTGGCCTTGACCGCATCCACGTTGGCGGTAAATGCAATCGCCGAGTTGGTGGCGAGCCTGTTCTCCTTCTTGTTCACGCCGAGATGAATGACCTTCTCAGACCTCGGCGGATGAGGCAGCCTCCCCTTCACCACGCTCT
>JAJZOO010000012.1 GCA_021811485.1 archaeon | reverse complement strand
GTACCTCTCCGAGGAGCCGAGCTCCACGAACAGCACAGGCTTCTGCAGCGAGGTGGGCCCATGGTGGGTCGCCTCGAGGGTGATCTCGTACCCCTTCACGTCTTCCCGGCGCTTCCAGAGCGCGGCGAGGTAGTTCTTCAGCAGGGACGGGTCGGACCTCCCGAGCTCCCTCCCGGCCCCCCCGAACCTCGCCTCTGATGTGAAGTTCCCCGTGGTGTGAGCTGTAAGGGAAGCGATCCCCGACTCGGCGCTGTGCCTCGACAGGAAGATGTACGCCTGGGGGTTGAAGTACTCGTCCAGGTCAGGGGGTTCAACGATAGTCCCCTCGAACTGCGCGAGGAGAAGGGAGCCCTTCTGGTACACCGTCTTCCCCAGCAGGTTGACGCCGGTGGACGCGAACCCCTCCGACCCGACTAGGGCCGAAGCGAGGGTCCTGGAAGCGAGGTCTGTGGTGGAGGAGATGATGACGGTAGCAGGCTCTCCCTGAGGGGTCAACGCGTCCCGCCAGACGGGCGATGATTATAACGCTGGGGCGTCCGCGCTCGCTTCAAGAAAGCCTGGCACGAGACGCTGGCCGAACGAAAGGGAACCCCTGCAGGGCATGACTGCAGCCGTCTGTACGAATCCGACACTAAGCATATAAGCTGACTAGGAGCGCGGTCCCGCTGAGATGGGGTTCCGCGATTTCTTCAGGTCGTCGGCGGCCATCTTCAGGCTGGCCCACAAGAGCGACAGGGACGAGTTCACCCTCTACCTCAAGCTCGTTTCGCTCGGCGTAGTCGTAGTCGGGACAATAGGCTTCATCGTCAAGCTGGTAGGCAGCATCTTCCTCGGCTGAAGAGCCGTCCTAGGTGTAGGAAACGTCCGATCGCATGTAGGCCCTCACCGCGATGAACAGGGCCGCCGCCGTGAGGACCGACAGCCCCACTAGCTGGTAGACGTCTCCCATCCCCACTGCTCCATTGTAGCCGTCCCTGACCACGTTGACCACATACGTGAGCGGGTTCACCATGAAAAGCGCCCGTATTGGAATCGGGAGCCCCGAGCTGAGCGGATAGAAGACGGGGCTGGCGAAGTTCACAACGAATATGACGAGCACCTGGATGCTGTTGTAGGCGTTGTTCGACTTCACAAGCGCCGAGATCAGAAGCATGAGGGACCCGAAGAAGATCGATCCGATCAGGAGCGCGACCGCGGCGGCCAGCGCCCCAAGCGCCGAGATCGAGGTCACCCCCGTCAGAAGGTACGACCCCACGAGCATCACCATCGCGCCCGCGAGGCCGAACATCACGGTGGTGAACATTATCCCCAGCAGGTACTGGAGCCGTGTGAAGGGCCCCACGAGCAGCTGCGCGAGCATCCCCCACCTTCTGTCCGCCCAGAGCATGCTCCCTCCAACGGTCCCCGCCATGATGGTCTGGAACGACATGATCCCAGGCGTGAGGAAGATGATGTACGAGTTCGGCGCGCTCCCCGCGGACGCGAAGGACTGGAACCCGAACCCGAAGAACACCAGGTACAGGGCGGGAAGACCTACCAGGAAGATGAGCGTCCCAACGTCGGTGTTCACCTTGACGTTCCTGTATACGAGCCTGGCCAGGTTCGGGAGCTCCATCAGTTGTTCCCTTCCTTCGAGACCGAGTCGATGAAGACATCCTCCAGAGTGTCCTTTCTCACGTTGAGCCACTCTATCTGTGAGTCCGTCTCCCTCGCCACCGCCAGTATGGTGGCGAGCGCGTCCTTGGGGCTGTCAGAGAGTATCACCGCCGACCCTTCCCCGCGCTTGACGGAGCCGCGGCCGCCGAGGGCTTCGGCGAGGCGCGGGTAGAACCTCTCCGCGCCGGAGCTTTCCACCGTGACTTCGATCGCTCTCTTGCCCCTGTAGAGGTTCTTCAGGTTGTCCACGGTATCCATCACCAGGATCTTGCCCTCGTCTATGACCGCGACGCGATCACAGAGGTAGTCCGCCTCCTCGAGGTTGTGGGTCGTGAACACCACGGTCAACCCCCTGCCGACCTCAGCCTTCATGAAATCTAGGAGCTGCCTCCTCATGATCACGTCGAGACCGACGGTAGGCTCGTCGAGGAAGAGGACGTCCACGTCGTGAATCAGCTCCCGGGCCACCTGCACCCTCCGCTTCTGGCCTCCGGAGAGGTCGAAGGCCCGCTTCTTCCTGATCTCGTCCAGGCCGAACTTCTTCAGGAGCTCTTCCCTGCGCTTCGCCCTCTCCGCCGCAGGGACCCCCCAGAGTACCCCGTAGACGTCGAAGTTCCCCTGGACGGTGGTGAAGTCGAACGACTCGTCCTGCTGCACGACTCCTATCCTCTTTCTTATGCTGGTGCCGTCCTTCGACGGGTCCATCCCGAGGATCGACACCGAGCCCTCCGACGCCCTGATCAGGGTCGTAAGGATCTTGATGAGCGTAGACTTACCCGCCCCGTTCTTCCCCAGCAGGCCGAAGACCTCCCCTTTCCTTACCTCGAAGTCGACCCCTTTCAGGGCATACTTTTTCCCGTCGTAGGTGTGCTTCAGACCGTTGACCTTGATGACCGGGTCTGGAGCCGCACCTGCATGAGAAGCTGGGAACAACTTAGAAACGCACCCCTCTCAGGTTTTATAAATATCCGGCGCACCTAAAGTGATGTGACGAAAGGCGGGGCCGCATTTCTTCCACGGCGGGCCATAAGGTTATTAGCCTAACCGAACTCGGCCTTTTTCGCCGTGGCCGTTATCAGCGATCAAGAGAGAAGCAGTTCCATATTCCCGGTCAAGACCACCGGAGGTCAGGAAAGGACGGTCGCCACCTTCGTGGCCAACAGGGCGGTCCAGAAGGGGAAGCCGATCTATTCGGTCCTGGCCCTGGACACCTGGAAGGGATACGTCCTCTTCGAGGCGCCGAACAGCCAGGTGGTGGACGAGAGTATCCAGGGGTTCAAGCACGTACGGAGCAAGATCCCGGGGATGATGCAGTATTCTGACATCGAGAAGTTCCTGGTGACGAAGTCCATGGTCGCCGAGCTCAACGTCGAAGACACCATAGAGATTGTCGCCGGACCCTTCAAGGGGATGCGCGCTAAGATCTCGAGGGTGGAGAAAGAGAAGCAGGAGATCACAGTCTCGCTGCTGGACACCGCTTTCAGCATGCCCATCACCATAGATGCCGGTTATGCCAAGCTGGTGGGGAGGGCGAAGACGGATGTCCCACAGGCCCAGTCCTGAGTGAGAGCAAGATGGGAGAGAAGCAGGTCATCAACGTACTGGTTACAGGCGGGGAAGCGAGCGCAGGTCCTCCGCTTGGCCCGGCACTCGGTCCTCTGGGCGTGAACGTCCTCGGCATCGTGAACGAGATCAACAAGCAGACGGGGGACTTCAAGGGGATGAGGGTCCCCGTGAAGGTCGAGGTGGACAAGGAGACCAAGAAGTTCGTCATCTCGGTGGGGACGCCCACGACCTCGGCGCTGGTGGCTAAGGAATCCGGTATCCCGAAGGGGTCTTCCAAGCCGAACGTGGACTTCGTGGGAGACCTGTCCATGGACAAGGTGATAGCCATCGCCAAGAACAAGATGGCGGGGTCCTATGCGGCCTCGGTCCGGTCGGCGGTGAAGGAGGTCGTGGGGAGCTGCGTCAGCATGGGCGTCAAGGTCGAAGGAAAGGACGCTAGGGAGTCTATGAAAGAGATAGACGAAGGCAAGTGGGACGCAAGGTTTCAGTGACCCGCTCCCTTATCTCAGCCTGATGCTTCTAGCAATGGAGGACGTGATTGCCCGGACTTCTGACCTGCTTTCCGGGCGACAAGCTGCTCTGAGCCTCGCGCTTTCCTCGGCGTACCGTTTTGCCGCGCACGGTTTTAAATAGGCCTCGGCGGGCCGGTGAAAAGAAACTGTGAAGTGGTAT
This sequence comes from archaeon, assembly GCA_021811485.1. GTDB lineage: Archaea > Thermoproteota > Nitrososphaeria > Nitrososphaerales > Gagatemarchaeaceae > UBA183. The sequence goes on along the minus strand of JAJZOO010000012.1, from coordinate 12,571 downwards.
GCTTTCGAACCAGCAGCTCGCAGACCTGGTCAAGAGGGGTAAGGGCCAGTCCAAGGAGACGAAATTCACCCAGTCTGTCGAAGTGATGATTAGCCTCAAGGAAGTCGACCCCAAGAAGACCGATCTCAACATCAACGAGATAGTCTACCTCCCTCATCCCACGTCCAAGCAGTCGAAGGTATGTTTCATCGGATCCGGGGACCTCGCGGTAAGAGCGAAGAACGCGAAGGCTAACCTTGTCTTGGACCCGGCACAGCTCGAGAGCTACGGCGGGAGCAAGAGGGAAGCAAAGAAGCTGGCACGCGCCTACGACTTCTTCCTTGCAGACACGGCGCTCATGCCAAGGGTGGGTAAGGTCCTGGGGACCGCTCTCGGTCCGAAGGGGAAGATACCTTCTCCCGTCCCTCCCAACTCGCCAATCGAGGCGATGGTCAACAGGATGAGGACGGCGGTTAGGGTGAGGAGCAGGGGGTCTCTGGGGGTCATGTCGAAGGTCGGTGACAGCAACCTGACGGAGCCGGAGCTGGCGGAGAACATCGTGGCCGTGGTGAACGCCGTCACGAAGAAGCTCCCCAACGGCGACAGGAACATCAGGACGATCATGGTCAAGACGACGATGGGGAAGCCGGCGAAGCAGGCGGTGGAGTAGATGAGCGAGACGGTCCAGGTCCACAAGCACGCCCCCGAGAAGGTGGAGACCATCGAACGGGTTTCGAAGCTGGCGAAGAAGTACCCTGTCCTCGCGATCACAAACCTCTCCAAGGTGAGGGCGAGCCAGCTCATGGCTGTGCGCAAAGCACTGAGAGGGCACGCCGAGGTCTTCGTGGTGAAGAACACGCTCGCCATCCTGGGGCTCCAGAAGGCGGGCATCGAGAACGCGGACCAGCTGCTCTCCCACCTCGCCGGTCAGAACGCGCTGATTTTCTCCACATATGACCCCTTCAAGCTCTTCCTCACCCTCGACAAGAACAAGGTCTATCTGCCGGCAAGGGCCGGGGACAAGGCCCCTGACGACATAGTCGTCCCGGCCGGAAACACGAGCCTCCCGGCGGGCCCGGTCCTGAGCGAGTTCAGGGAAGCAGGCATCCAGACCAAGATCGAAGGGGGGAGCATCTGGGTCAACAAGGACTCCGTCGCCGTAAAGAAAGGGGGGGAGATCACCCCGAAGCTGGCGAGCCTCCTCTCGAAGCTCAACATCAAGCCCATCCGCGCGGGGCTCGCCATCGCGCTAGCATACGAGAACGGGCTCATCTACGCGGGCGACCTGGTCGCGATAGACCTGGAGGAGTACAGGCGGAGCCTAGTGGATGCCTACATGTCGTCGCGGGGGCTGGCCATCGTCATAGGATACGTGACCAAGGAGACCGCACCGGATATCCTGGCGAAGGCATACAGGGAAGCGATGAGCGCCTCCATCGAGGCAGGGATTCTCGACGGGGAGACAGCCCCTATGATATTCGCGAAGGCAGAGGCAGAAGCTGCCGCGCTCGAAGCGAAAGCCAGAGAGAAAGGCCTGCAGTAGACGTAGTCCGTCTCAGAGCATTCACAGCAGCTTAGACAGGCGTCTTGTCTTTAGCGATCATGCAGCGGCTACGCTAGCTAGCACGACATCGGAAGAGATCCTGCAGATAGGCTTGAGCTTCTAGCCGAAGAGCGAAGCGAGACCCTGTAGGGCCTCTTCCTCTTTCTTCTCCTCTTCCTTCGGCTTCTCTTCAGCCTTGGCCGCCGGAGCGCCCGGTGCTGCCGCTGCCGCCGGAGCGGCCGCCATGGTGGCTGCGTTCTTCAGCGCCTCGTCGATGTTGACCTCGCCGAGGGCAGAAGCAAGCGCCTTGATCTTCACTTCGTCCGGGGCCACACCAGTGGCCTTCACTACGCTGGTCAGGTTCTCCTCGTTGACCGGCTTCCCCAGCTTGTGCAGCAGGAGGGCCGCGTAAACGTACTCCATCTTGATTCGAGAACAGCCGACCTGCGTTCCGTATTTAAGAGTTTGACGCGGAAGAGTCGCCCACGCCCTTTCTCGGCGTCACGTCCGGCGACATCTCCAGACTCCGCGACAGCTACGAGCGTCCCTCCTCGGCAGGCTCCCCCAGTGGATCCCAGGGAGCATGAGACGGAGGCGGCTGCTGCGTTCGCCGACGGCTGCTCCGGAATCATTTGGGGCGCGTTCCCAAGTTTATCTACTTCAGGGGGCGGACTCCAGAAATGCAGAGAAACAGCGAGATTGAACGATAAGAAGCAGGCGCTGAAGGCAAAGTTCTCCTCCGACTACAAGAAGTACTACTATGTCGACCTCTTCAGGAGAGAGGGGTTCGTACGGAAGAAGTGCGAGAACTGCGGGAAGTTCTTCTGGACTCTCAAGCCCGAAAGGAAGCGCTGTGACGACCAGCCCTGCTCCCTGTACTCGTTCATCGGAGACCCGCCCACTTCCAAGAAGCTCGGCTACGTCGAAGCCTGGAAGGCCGTCGAGTCCTTCTTCGCCAGGAACGGCCACACCATAGTGAAGCGCTACCCCGTGGTGAGCCGGTGGCGGCCGGACCTCTACTTCACGGTCGCTTCGATAATCGACTTCCAGAGGATCGAAGGGGGGAAAGTGACCTTCTCCCTCCCTGCCAACCCGCTTGTGGTCCCTCAGATGTGCCTGAGGTTCAACGACGTCCCGATAGTGGGGCTCAGCGGGAGGCACGGGACCTCGTTCTGCATGATAGGCCAGACGGCCATCGCCAACCGGGAGGGCTACTGGAAGGACAGGACCATCGACCTCGACTTCGCCCTGCTTACGAAGACGTTCGGCATCCCCAAGGAAGAGATCTCCTTCAACGAGCAGGTCTGGCTGGGGTACGGCGCGTTCGGGTACTCCCTGGAATACCAGGTCCGCGGCCTGGAGACAGGGAATGCCGTCTTCACCGCCTTCGAAGGGAGCCCCGGGAAGTACGTCCCTCTGAAGGAGCCCGTCGTGGACATGGGGGCGGGGCTCGAGCGGTTCACCTGGCTAACCCAGGGGACCCCCACCGCCTACGACTCGTACATGTCGCCGATCCTCAGGAGGATGACGGAGGACAACCGCGTCGACTACGACGCAGAGCTGTTCCAGAGATACTCACCCCTGGCAGGCGAGATCAACCTGGACGACTACCGCAACCTGGACGAAGCGAGGTCAAAGATCGCGAAGGCCCTCGGGGTGGAGGCGTCGACCCTGTCAAAGCAATTCGGCGCGCTGGAGGCCATGTACGCCATCGCAGACCACACCAGGACCCTCCTCTTCGCCGTGGCAGACGGCATGCTCCCGAGCAACTCTGGGGGCGGCTACAATCTGAGGATGATCTACAGGAGGGCGAGGAACTTCATCGACTACTACAAGTTCAAGCTCCAGGTCACCGACCTGATCGACTGGCACATCGCCCAGCTCAAGGGGATGTACCCCGAGCTCGCGGAGCACGGGCCGGACGTCAAGGAGGTCCTCGAGGTAGAGGAGTCCAGGTTCGTCTCATCGTCAGAAAGGGTCGCAAGGATAGTCTCTTCCCTTTCCGCCCAGGCGGGGGAGCTGACCGCCGAAGATCTGGTGAGGCTCTACGACTCTGACGGCGTCACGCCGGAGCAACTCGCGGAGGCCGGCGCCAGGGTCGGCCCCTCGGAAGGGTTCTACGAGAAGGTCCAGGCGAGGCACACGACCAGGGAGATCGAGCAGCCGGAGATGCAGTTCGACACCAGGAAAGTCCCCCCGACCAAGCTCTGGTACTACGACGACGGGTCCCCCTTCGACTTCCGGGCGAAGGTGCTGAAGGTCTTCGAAGGAAAGTACGTCGTCCTCGACAGGACAGTCTTCTATCCCCGTGGCGGGGGGCAGGAGCCAGACAGGGGGACCATAGCGGGCGCTAAGGTCGTCGACATCGAGAAGTACGGGGACGTGGTCATCCACAAGGTCGAGGGGCAACCCCCGAAGACGGGGACGACCGTGGAGTGCCACGTCGACCAGAGGCGGAGGAGGCGGGTCACCCAGATACACACCGCGACGCACATTTTGAACGGCTCGTCCCGCCAGGTCCTGGGTCCCTGGGTCTGGCAGCACTCCGCCTTCAAGGAGGAGAACTACGGGAGGATCGACATCACCCACTTCGCCCATCTCGCGGAGGAGCAGGTCCAGAAGATCGAGGACGTCGCCAACGAGGTGGTCAGGAAGAACCTGAAGGTGACCAACACCTTCATGCCCAGACGGGAAGCGGAGAGGAAGTACGGGTTCAGGCTCTACCAGGGAGGGGTGGTCCCGGGGAAGCTGGTCAGGGTGGTGAACATCGGGGGGTGGGACGTAGAGGCGTGCGGCGGCACTCACACGAAGACCACCGGGGAGGTGGGGCTCATCAAGATAGTCAAGGCGGAGCGGGTCCAGGACGGGGTGGAAAGGCTCGAGTTCGTCGCGGGCGAGGCTGCCATCGAGTACATGCACGCCATGGACTCGGAGCTGAGGGAGCTCTCAGAGGTGCTGGGGACCCAGAGGGAGAACCTCCCAAGGGTGGCGAGGGGGGTGTTGGCCGACCTGGAGGGGTCGCGGGCGCGTGAGAAGAGCCTGGGTGAGCGCCTGGTGGAACTCTCGTCCTCAGGGGTCGCGTCAGGGGCGAAGAGCCTGGGGAAGGCAAAGCTTTACGTCTCCAAGAACCCGCCGCTGGGAGAGGAACAGATTATTGCTCAGGGCCAGAAGAGCGTAGAAGAAGATCCTTCCCTGGTCTACCTGAGCATATTTTCCACAGGGAAGTCCGCAAGGGTGGTCTGCTTCGTCGGCCCCGCAGCCAGGGAGGAAGGGTTCTCGGCCGTCGAGGCGGTGAGGAAGGTCGCGGCCGTCCTAGGAGGGTCTGGGGGAGGCTCTCCAGCCTTCGCCCAGGGGGGCGGCCCGAGGGTCGACAGGGTGGACGAGGCCTCATCGCTGGCAGAGAGCATGACACCGGCGGCCACGAGTTGACAGCCATGTCCAGCAGGGAGAAGTACTGGCTGAAGGTATGGAGTGACAGGCGGGTCTTCGAGCCGGACCCAATCCAAGGGAAGAAGAAGATGTTCGTGACCGTCCCCTTCCCGTACATGAACGCGGCCGTCCACGTGGGGACCGCGTTCACAGCCGCGAGGGTCGAATTCTATGCCAGGTTCAGGCGGCTCCAGGGGTACAATGTCCTCTTCCCCTGGGCCTGGCACTGGACCGGCAAGACGATAGTGGGGATGAGCCAGAGGCTCAAGCAGGGGGACCCGGCCGCCCGGCGGACGTTCGTGCAGGTGGACGGGGTCCCTGAGAAGGAAGTCGAAAAGTTCACAGACCCAGAGTATCTGGCATCCTACTATACGAAGGCGAGCCGCCAGGTGATGAAGGACTCGGGCTTCTCCATCGACTGGAGGCGGGAGTTCAGGACCGTCGACCCGGCGTTCAGGAAGTTCGTGGAGTGGCAGTACCTCCGCCTCAGGGAGATGGGGTACGTCGTCCAGGGGACCCACCCTGTGGTCTGGTGCCCCTTCGACAAGAGCCCCACAGGGGACCACGACAGGATGGAAGGAGAAGGGGTGTCCCCGGAGGAGTTCACCCTGATCAAGTTCCACCTGGGGGAGTGGGCCCTGGTGGCCGCCACCCTCAGGCCAGAGACGATCTACGGGGCGACCAACGTCTGGGTCAACCCCGACGCGGAGTACAGCGAGGCAAGGGTAGACGGTGAGCTCTGGGTGGTCAGTTCCTCGGCTCTCACCAGGCTCGCCGAGCAGAAGCACGAAGTGGTACCAGTCCGCTCCTTCAAGGGGTCGGAGCTCCTGGGGAGGTATGCCATGGCTCCCCTGACGGGGAAAGCCCTCCCAGTCCTTCCAGCCCGGTTCGTCGACGACTCGCTGGCCACAGGGGTGGTGTACAGCGTCCCTGCCCACGCTCCCTACGACTATGTCGCCCTCAGGGACATCCAGCAGGGCAAAGTCGAATCCGGGAGGCAAATCAAGGAGATCGCCGACAAGCTGGCGCCCATCCCCATCCTCACGCTCAAAGGATACTCTCAGGTCCCGGCCAGGGACGCGGTGGAGAAGATGGGCATCGCCGACTCCGCAGACCCGCGCCTCGAAGCAGCCACCTCAGAGGTATACAAGGCGGAGTTCCACGGCGGGGTCCTCACCCAGGCGTCCGGGCCGCTGGCGGGGCTGACCGTGGCCGAAGCCAAGCCGAAGTCGGTCGAACTCCTCGCCAAGACGGAGCGCCTCGCCAGGATGTTCGTCCTCCCGGAGAGGGTGGTCTGCAGGTGCGGGAACAGGTGCTACGTGAAGATACTGGAGAACCAGTGGTTCCTCAACTACTCGAACCCTGAGTGGAAGGCGAAGACGAGGCAGGTCGTCGAGAAAGCCGATGTCTTCCCGGAAGACGCCCGGCAGTGGTTCTATTCGACCATCGAGTGGCTAAACGACTGGCCATGTGCTAGGCGCTCGGGGATGGGGACGAAGCTCCCGTGGGACAAAGAGTGGATAGTCGAGACGCTGAGTGACTCGACTATCTACATGGCCTACTACACCCTGAGCAAGTTCGTCAATCTGGAGAAGATCGGCCCCGACCACCTCACCCCCGAAGTCCTCGACTACGTCTTCTTCGGGAAGGGAAACCCGGCCAGCCTGGCGAAGTCGGTGAAGACGACGGACAAGCGGCTGAGGCAGCTCAGGGAGGAGTTCATGTACTGGTACCCCGTCGACCTGCGCAACTCAGCCAAGGAGCTCATCCCCAACCACCTCACCTTCTTTGCGTTCCACCACGCCGCGTTCTTCCCGGAGAAGCAGTGGCCCAGGGGGTTCGGCATCAACGGCATGATCCTCATCGAAGGGAAGAAGATGAGCAAGACCAAGGGGAACTTCGTCACCTGGAAGGGCGCTCTGGAGAAGTACGGGGCGGACGGCTTCAGGCTGGCCCTGGCGCTAACCGCCGACGGCATGGACGACGCCGACTGGCGGGGGAGGGCCGCCGAGGACGCGAAGGGGAAGGTCGAGGCCCTGATCCCCTTCGTGAAGAAGACCCTGAAATCGACCGAGGTTAGGCCGGAGAACGAGCTCGACTCCTGGCTGGTCTCCACCTTCCACAGAAGGATAGGCACGACCACCGAGGCGATGGAGGAGCTGAAGATCAGGCGCGCGGCGGCCACCGTCTACCTGGACGTCTGGAACGACATCAGGTACTATCTCCACAGGGGCGGGAAGCCTCGGAGGCAGACCCTGACGGAGGTCTTCGGGGCCTGGGTCAGGATGATGTCCCCGTTCACCCCATTCGTAGCCGAGGACCTGAACCGTGAGCTTGGAGGAAAGGGGCTGGCCAGCCAGGCGGACTGGCCGGCTCTGAAGGACTTCCCCCTCGACGAGGGGGCCGAGCTGGCGGAGTGGGTTCTGGGCAGGGTGACCGAAGACGCGAGGAAAGTTCTGAACGTGGTCAAAGGGCCCAGGTCGAAGCTGAACGTGTACGTCTCCTCGGACCAGGCGAAGAACTACTTCTTCGAGCTGGCCGCGGCGAAGCAGAAGAAGGAGAGCGTCGGACAGGTGGTCAAGAAGTACTCGAGCCTGAAGATACAGCCTGACCGCGTCTTCAAGCTGTTCTACGAGATCGGCGAAGAAGCCCTGGCAAAGGTCGCGTCGCACAGGGGCTTCGACGAGTTCGCCACCCTCTCGGAGGCTTCGGGTTTCATCTCGAAGGAGCTGGGCATCAGCGTCGTCGTGCAAAAGTCCGGGGCCAGTGGCCTCCACGATCCAGGTGGGAAGGCCAAGGACGCCCTTCCCACCAAGCCGGCCCTCTACCTGGAGTGAGCCCGCCCAGAAAGGTCACCAAGGTCGGTGGTCTAGCCGCCGACCTTGTGAGTCATCCAGATGCTCTCGCCCCCCCGGCACTCATGGTTCATATACGGGGGTCAGGCGCGGACACTCCATGTCCTCTGATGACACCGGTCTCAAGGATGTCGCGCGGACCAGGATGTCAGACGAGTGGTCTGACTACACGCTCTATGAGAAGCTGTCGAGGACAGTCAGCGCGGCGAGCCCCTTTTCGGAAGTCCTGAAGTCCCTGTCTGCCACCGAGTACAAACATTACGAGTTCTGGAGCAGGTATGTCCCAGGCGAAAAGCCGAAGCTGGCCAAAGCAAAGCTGTACTGGATCCTCTTCCTGAGGAGGTTTCTGGGGCTGACTTTCGCGACGAGGTATCTCGACAGGCACGAGCAGAACGTCGTAGGCGAATACCAGGGGCTCGAGAAGCTGATCCCAGAGCCCGACAAGGCTGCGTTCAACGAGATGGTAGCCGACGAGAAAGAGCATGAGAAGGCGTTCGCGATGAAGGTAGAGAGCTCAGCAGTCCGATACATCTCGTTCGTCGTGCTCGGGCTCGCTGACGCCCTGGTCGAGATCTCCGGGATACACGCCGGCTCTCTCGGCTTCTACGACAAGACCGAGATAGCGGGGCTCGCCGGGGTGATTGCAGGAGCGGCCGCTTCGCTCGCCATGGCGTCTGCCGCCTTCGCCCAGGCCAAGCAGGGGGAATTCGAGGGGTCGGCGAGGCTGAGCGCAGTCTACACGGGGGTCTCATACTTTATCACAGCGATCATCCTCGCCACCCCGTACTTCCTGACCGCCAACATGGTGTTCGCGATCTCGGCCTCACTCTCGCTCGCTGTCGTCATCCTTGTGGTGACGACCTGGTACAGCGTCGTCATCCAGCAAAAGTCCTTCCTGAGGGACTTCCTGGAGATACTGGCGATACTTTTCGGGACCACCATCGCGCTCTACGCCTTCGGTTACTTCATCCATGGTGCCCTTCCAGGCATCAGGGTGACTTAGGAGACAGCGCAGTCCCGCTCGAGCTTCTGGTTTCAGCAAGATTCCGACAAATGTCTTATTACCGAAGGTCGCGCGACGCCGGCAGAGAAGATTGCAGCAGGCGGTCCTCGATGTCGGCGCCCGGACGCGAAAGGCCGAGCTGGTGAAGTGGGTCTGCGACTATCTGAGGGAGAACTCGGCTTCAAAGCTCACGCTCAGGAGCCTCGGCGACGAGTTCGGTCTGAGCCCCTTCTATCTTCAGAGGGTGTTCACCGGAGTGATGGGGATGTCCCCGCGGAGGTATCTGGAAGAGTATAGGCTCAGCGACCTTCGGTCGCGGTTGTCCAAGGGGGAGCCCGTCCTGGGTGCGCTTCGGAGCACGGGGTACTCAGCCCAGAGCTGGCTCTATGAAGACTCCCGGAAGAGGCTGGGGATGACGCCCGCCACCTACAGGAAAGGGGGCGAAGGGACAGACGTCGGGTATGCCATAGGGGACTCCTCCTTGGGGCGGTTGCTGGTCGCGACGACCGAGCACGGGGTATGTTCGGTGAAGGCTGGGGGAGGGGACGACGAGCTCCTGAGAGCGCTGCTCCGGGAGTTCCCCAAAGCTAGGATAGCGAAGTCGACCAGGGCGGTGGGCTACCTCGCTTCCCTCCGGGCTCACCTGGAAGGGCAGAGCGTGAAATTCCCTCTCGACGTGAGCGGCACCAACTTTCAGATGCGTGTCTGGTCGGCCCTCCGCAGCATACCTCTCGGCGAGACCAGGTCATACTTCGAGGTCGCAAAGATGGTCGGGGAGCCCCGGGCCGTCAGGGCCGTGGCCAACGCCTGCGCTTCGAACCCCGTCCCACTGATAATCCCGTGCCATCGGGTCATAAGGAAGGACGGAAGCCTTGGAGGCTACGGGCTCGGGGTGGGACGCAAGAAGGCCCTCCTCAAGAAAGAGAGGTCCCTGGCTGCGAGCCGCAGACAAGACAGTTGAACCCGAAGAACGCCACGGCCTATGCCGGCCTGGTCGTCCTGAGCCTGGTCTGGGGGATGGCTTTCGTGGCCATCAAGGTCGTGGTGGCCGAGATGTCTCCGGTCAACCTGGCGCTGATGCGATGGCTCATCGCCAGCGTCCCGTTCCTCGCGCTGTTCCCGTTCATAGGGAGACCCAAAGCGCACTTCGAGCGGAAGGACGTCCCCAGGCTCCTTGTCGTCGCGCTAGCCAACGTGGCCGGATACCACATCTCCCTGAATTACGCAGAGACGACCCTGTCAGCAGGGCTGTCGGCTCTCCTGATAGCATTCGGGCCGATCTTTATCGTGGTGCTTTCGTACCTCCTACTCAGCGAGAAGGCGGGCCGGAAGACCCTTCTCGGGCTCGCGCTCGCGATTGCCGGGACGGCTGTCCTTTCCATCGGGTCGGTAAGCGCGACGGACTTCGCCTCCTTCACAGGCATCTTCGAAGGACTGGTCACCGCCCTGTGCTACGCCCTCTTCGCCGTGCTGGGGAAGCCCCTCGTCCAGAAGTACGGCTCGGCCTTCACCACGATCATGGCGGGCCTTGTGGGGACGGCGATGATGACCCCGCTCGTCTCGGGGAGCTTCTTCGGTCAGGTGTTGTCTCTCTCTTTTGAAGGCTGGATCGGAGTCCTCTATCTGGGGCTCCTCAGCACGGTCTTCGGGTATCTGATGTTCTACGAGCTGATGAGCCACGGCGCGCTCTCGAGGCTTTCCATCCAGCTCTACCTCGTACCCGTCGTCAGCATCATCGGAGGAGCGACCCTGCTGTCAGAGCCCGTCACCGTGCCTGTGGTGATCGGAGGGGCGATGATGCTTTTCGCAGTCGCGGTCACCACTTGGAGATGAGTCTCCAGCCCGGAATAACTTCATCTATCAGGCTCAGCGGGCGGCGAGTCCATGACTGAGACGAGGAGCTTCCTTTCGGTCTCAGACCTGTCGTCGTCCGACGCGGAGGCTCTCATAGCGCGTTCCGGGGAGCTGAAGGCACGGATGAAGGCACAGAGGCCTCCTCAGACCCTGAAGGGCGTCACGGTGGGACTCCTGTTCGAGAAACCTTCGACGCGCACGAGGACCAGTTTCGAAGTCGCCGCCATAAAGCTCGGCGGGGACCCGATTTACCTGTCCGCCAACGAACTCCAGCTGAGCAGGGGTGAGCCGATCAAAGACACCGCGCGGATATTGGGGAGCTATCTCGACGCGATAGTCGGAAGGGTGTATTCTCACGATACGCTCGTCCAACTCGCGGAGCATTCAGGAAGGCCAGTCGTCAACGCCCTGAGCGACGCTGAGCACCCCACGCAGGCTCTGAGCGACCTCTTCACGATCATGGAGTTCAGAGGGAGGCTGCGCGACCTCACCATGGCTTTCATAGGCGATGGGAACAACGTCTGCAATTCCCTCCTTCTGGGAGGAGCCCTGACGGGTCTTAACGTGACTGTCTCATGTCCGGACGGATACGAGCCTGACAGTTCCGTCCTTGGCACTGCGAAGGCGCTGGCAAAAAAGACCGGTGCCGTGCTGGCTATCGTTCGGGACCCGAAGAAGGCGGTGGCAGACGCAGACGTCGTCTACACCGACGTCTGGGTGAGCATGGGGGATGAGAAGGAAGAGAAGGAGCGCCTCCGTGACTTCAAGGAGTATCAGGTGAACTCCGAGCTCATGAAAGCCGCTCCCAAGGGAGCGGTCGTCATGCACTGCCTCCCGGCCCATCGAGGCCTTGAGATCACCGACGATGTCATCGAGGGGGAGCGGTCCTTGGCCTGGCGGCAGGGCGAGAACAAGCTTTTCGGCGCGGCCGCGACTTTGGAATTCGTCGCCGGGAAGGGGTGAGGGTTCTCTTCAGCGAGCTGCCCGCCGACCTCGGGCTCCTCCCGCCAGCAGAGGGTCGATGACATCCCTCACGAACCTTTCGCTCCTCGACTCCGCCAGGCCCGTGTACTTCTTCGGGTCCATCAGGGCGTGCACCTCCGATGGCGCAAGCCGTGACGAGACCGCCCTGTCCTCGGAGAGGAGCCTTTCGATGGGGTTCGGCCTCCCTTTCAATACTTCATCCCAAGCCATCTGCGACTTCTTGCGGATGAGCTCGTGGAGCCTCTGCCTGTCCCCGCCCTGTCTTGCCAGTCTCATCAGGACGGCCTCTGTCCCCGAGAACGGACCGTATGCCTCCAGGTTCCTCCGGATCATGGCCGGATGGACGACCATCTCAGAAACCAGCTTCAGATAGATGGTCAGGCACTCGTCGATCGCCAGGAAGGCCTCAGGGATCGCGACGCGCCTTGAAGCCGAGTCGTCAAGCGTCCTTTCGAGGATGCTGCTGGCGGCGTTAGCGAAGGCGACCTGAGGCAGTACGGACACGAAGCGCGCGAGGGAGCACATCCTCTCGGCCAACACCGGGTTGCGCTTGAACGGCATGGCGCTGGAGCCTACCTGAATGTCTCCCATCGGCTCCGAAAGCTCCCCAAACGCGGGGGACTGCATGACCCGAAGGTCCACCCCGAACTTGTGACAGCTCTGGGCGACCGAGGCGAGGCAGGAAAGCACAAGGTAGTCCACCTTCCGCGGGTAGGTCTGTCCGGACACCGGGAACGCCTCGAGCCCAAGGTCCTGCATCACTTTTCCTTCGAGCTCTTCGGCTAGCCGGTCGCTCCCCAAGAGGGCCCTGTAGCTCGCAGAAGTCCCCACCGCTCCCTTGATCCCCTTCCCCTTCAGGAAGATGGCGTCCACTGACTCGAGCATCCTCAAGTCGAGCACCAGTTCCTGGGCGTATGACGCGAA
>JAJZOO010000063.1 GCA_021811485.1 archaeon | reverse complement strand
TGCGGGGGGTGGGATTCGAACCCACGAACCCCTAAGGGACGGGATGCCCCATCCGAAGCTAGGCCGGATCTTGAGTCCCGCACGGTTGACCAGGCTTCGTTACCCCCGCGCGGGATGCGCTCTCCAAGTTCAGATATAGAGTCTATCGCTCTTGGACCGTGACGACCCTGCTCGTCTTCCTCAGGAGCCGGTGCGAGGATATCTCGATTATGATATTGCAGTACCTCGCCAGCTGTCCGAAGTACGACACCAGGACCCTGCTGTAGCCTGACCCGGCCGTGGAGAGTATCTCGTCCATGATCTGCTTCTCCAGCTGCATCGTCTCCTCCACCAGGGCCAGCGACCTCCCGATGAGCATGATGTCGGGGGCCAGCAGGCTCTCCACGGTGGTGTTGAACGCCTCCCTGGTCTTTGCCGCAAGCCTCTGCATGCTCGCCGTGACCTTGGGGTCCCTCTTCGCCCTTACCTTTCTGAGCCTGACCAGCTCCTCCGCCGCGTCCTGAATGATCCCACCAATCTCATCAAGCGTCTTGGCCGATACCCTGTTCCCGGACGCGTGGAGCGGCGACTCTATGCCGATCTCCGATGCCAACTCCCTCCTGCTCAGCGCCACCAGTAGCTGCCTAAGTATCAGCCAGTAGAGCTCGTCAATCTCCTCCTGGATGCGCGACACTTCGTTCAGGCCTGCGGTCTGCCTGAGCTCCAGGGAACTCATCACGTGCTCCAGGCTCCTCGACACCAATATCTGCAGCCTCTTGACCAGGGAGTCCACCGGGAATTTTGTGGGGTCCATGAAGCTCTGGGCGACTATGCGCCTCTCATCGGACTCCACGACCTCCATCCCCCTCAGCCGCTTGATGGTCCTCAGCACCTGGTCCACCGTCGCGTGGTCGAGAGGCTCCTTCCCCGACACTTCGATGGTGTCGTATCCCATGGCGTAGGCTCCGACCACGAGCATGGTCAGCATCTCTTTGCTCCCCGCCTGGTCCGCCTTCAGCGTCGCCTTGGCCGCCTCCCTAGCCCTGGTCGTAGGGATGAGGCGCAGGGTCCCGTCCACGTCTTCCCTCACCAACAGCGTGTCCTTCGCCGAAAGGCCCATCCGCTTCGCATAATCCCGGGGGATTGACACGGTCAGCGTGAACTTCCCCACCTGCTGCACCCTGCGCACTTCGTCCATGCGTGCTCCTTACGAGTATATACCTAATATAGTATACTCTTAAACAACCCGCCCGGCCTCATAGATTAGGGAGATTACCGATTGAAGCGCGACGACTTCTCGTGGATGATCGGCGGGGTGCAGGGGAGCGGAGTGGACACTTCTGCGACCATCTTCGCCCGAGCCGCGGCCTCGGGGGGGCTGCACGTCTTCGGGAAGAGGGAGTATTACTCTAACATCAAGGGGGAGCACAGCTACTTCCAGGTGCGCGTGTCCAAGGGGACCATCCGTTCTCACGTGGACACCGTGGACATGCTCGCCACCTTCGAGGAAGAGACGATCTTCAGGCATGCCCTCGAAGTCAGGAGCGAGGGAGCGATAATCTACGACCCGGACCAGGACCCCAAGCGCCTGGACCAGATCCCCACCGTCGAGGCCAACGTCAGGGCGGCCCTCAACGCAGAGCTCTCGAAGGCGGGCCTGTCTGCCGATGTCAAGGGCATAGTCGAGCTCGCCCGCAGGCGCGGAGCCCACATCTATCCAATCCCCTACAACACGATTCTCAAGGACGTAGGGGCCAAGCACGGCGAGACGTCCCTGAGCGCACTCCAGAGGATGCTCAACGTGGTCGCCGTCGCAGCCTCCTTCGCCCTGCTGGGCTACGACGAGGAGGTCGTGAAGGCCTCGGTCAGGAACCACTTCAGATCCAAGCCCAAGGTCGCGGAGATGAACGCCGACGCGGTCGGCGCAGCCTACGACCACGTAGGACAGAAGTACGCCGGGAGCTTCTCCTACAGGCTCTCCCCGATGAAGTCCACCGACGTGAAGCTCTTCGTAAGGGGGAACACCATGGTAGCCATGGCCAAGGAGCTCGCCGGGTGCAGGCTCCAGACCTATTATCCCATCACCCCCGCCAGCGACGAGAGCGAGTACCTCGAAGCACACTCCGAGATACAGCTCGACGGAGCCGCCCAGGGTGACCCACAGGCGTCCGAGGTCGCGGCGATGAAGAAAGGGAGCATAGCCGTAGTCCAATCCGAAGACGAGATAGCAGCGGTAACCATGGCCATAGGCGGAGGCCTGGCGGGCGTCCGTTCCTCGACATCCACTTCCGGCCCCGGTTTCTCTCTGATGGCAGAGGGGCTCGGCTATGCAGGGATGAACGAGGTCCCAGTCGTCGTCACTCTGTACTCAAGAGGCGGCCCCAGCACGGGGCTCCCCACGCGCCACGAGCAGGGGGACCTCAGGTTCGCCCTCCACGCCGGACACGGGGAGTTCCCACGTTTCGTCCTCGCCAGCGGCGACCTGGAGGAGGCCTTCTACGACACCGTCAGGGCGTTCAACTACTCTGAGAAGTACCAGACCCCACTCATCCACATAGTGGACAAGGCCCTGGCCAACTCAGACTCCACGATGTCCGCCCTCGACCCCACAAAGGTGAAGATCGACAGGGGCGCGTTCCTCAATGAGATTACTACGGCCGTCAACGGCGAGTTCAAGCGCTTCCAGCACACCCCCACCGGAGTCTCACCGAGGGCGCCGCTGGGGACCAAGGGGGGCGTCAACTGGTACACCGGGGACGAGCACGACGAGCTCGGCCACATCAGCGAGGACCCGGTCAACCGCGACTACATGATGGAGAAGAGGATGGGTAAGCTCGACCTCGCGGACAGAGAGATCCCCATCTCCGAGAGGGTCAACTTCTTCGGTCCCGAAGACGCCGACATCACCGTGGTCAGCTGGGGCTCTACCAAGGGCGCCATACTCGACGCCATGGAGTGGCTGAAGCAGGATGGCATCACCGTCAACTTCATCCAGGTCAGGCTCGTCAACCCGTTCCCGACAGAGTACGTGGCCAGACTCCTCTCCAAGGCCAAGAGGATCGTCGGCATCGAAATGAACTACTCAGCTCAGTTGATAGGCGTGGTCCGCGAACGGACCTGCATCCCCATAGAGCAGCTGGTCGTGAAATACAACGGCCGGCCGATGTCGTCCGAGGAGATCTACGGCGCCCTCAAGATGATATATGAGGGGAATGCCCCCAAGAAACTGGTGTTGAAACATGGCGCTTAAGCTATCAGACCTAAAGACATCGGCGCACAACGACTGGTGCCCCGGCTGCGGCGACTTCGGCATCCTCAACGCGGTCCAGATGGCCCTGGCTGAGATGAACGTCGACCCGTCCAACACCGTGGTCGTCTCAGGCGTCGGGTGCTCCTCCAAGGTCCCCCACTTCATCAAGACCTACGGGGTCCATACCCTCCACGGCAGGGCGATCCCATTCGCCACCGGCATCAAGCTCGCCAACCCTAACATGGAAGTGATAGTCGAAGGCGGCGACGGCGACGGCATGGGCATCGGCGCCGGCCACTTCGTCAATTCCGGCAGGCGCAACCTCGACATGCTCTACATCATCCACGACAACGAAGTCTACGGCCTCACCAAGGGCCAGGCCGCGCCGACCCTGGGGCTGGGCAAGAAGACGAAGTCCCTCCCCTCACCCAACATCAACCAGAGCATCAACCCCATCATGCTCGCCATGGCCTCGGGGTACACCTGGGTCGCCAGGGGCTACTCCTACGACGTCCGCCACCTGAAGGACCTGATCATCAAAGGCATCCGCCACAAGGGGTACGCCTTCCTCGACGTCCTGCAGCCCTGCCCGACCTACAACGACATCCAGAGCAAGGAGTACTGGGCGGGCGAAGGGAACCTCGACGCCGCAGGGAAGCAACTCCCCAGGACCTACAAGATGGAGGAGGCCGGGTACGACGGCGTTGTCCACAGCGACGACCCAGCCGAAGTCGAGAGGAAGGTCCAGCAGGCCATGCTGAAGTCGTTCGAGTTCGGTGACCGGACCCCCCTCGGAGTCTTCTACCAGAACGAGTTCGTCTCCACCTACGGGGACCGCCTCGCCGGCCACAGCCCTTCCTACAAGACCAACCCGCCCGCGGCCCAGGAGATCGCGCTCCCCGACGGGGCCCCACTGGCCAACATTAGCAGGCTCCTCGACGACCTCAAGGTCTAGACCCCGGCTCCGGCGCATAGCGGGACGCCCCCTTCTCCCTCCGATGGACCCCTGAAGGATTCCTGAACATCGGCGGCCGGTGCGTCTCCTCCCCCTCCGAGGGCATGCACTGCAGGGGGACCGTGCTGGGCCTCCACAGGGCCCCGACGGCTGCTGCGGACTACCTCGCCCTCCTTCGATCTCGCCGAGGGGTTTGCCTGGTCGCCTTCTACGACCAGAGCGGCGGCACAATCACTGATTCGAGCTTCAATGACGGCGCCTAGCCGATTCGGGCTCGGCCTGCGTCTGGCGGGCTACGACGGCCGAACTCGAGACCGTCGGGCCTCAGGTTAATACCCCTGGCCCGCTCCCCCTGCCCGTGATAGTCGCCCTGGGCTCCAGGAACCCGGCCAAGGTCGAAGGGGTCAGGAGGGCCTTCGACATGTTCTTCCCCGGGGTCGAGGTCCGCCCCGTCGACTCCGCCGCGGTGGCCAAGGCCCAGCCCAGAGGGCTCGACGAGATGACAGCAGGCGCCACTGCCAGGGCCAGATTCGCCCTCTCCCAGGCCGGGGGAGACTTCGGCGTGGGTGTCGAGGCAGGCATATTCACCATAGGGGACGTCTACTTCGACAACCAGGTCGCCGCGGTCGCCGACGGCTCAGGCAGGGTATCCCTCGGCCACTCCTCCGGCTACTCCCTCCCCCGCGAGGCC
>JAJZOO010000062.1 GCA_021811485.1 archaeon | reverse complement strand
GGCGATACAAGACTTCGTGGAAGAGAAATAGCGGCTCAGGCGCCCTGGGCGTCCACCAGCACCGAGCTGAGAACCCGGTGGGTCAGGCCCCAGACGACGTAGTCCCCCACCAGGTACGCCGGCATCTCCATGGTCCTCCCCTGGGACTCGAACTTGTGCACGGATCTGGCGCGGGGGGCGTAGAACTCCTGGACCCCAACCCAGCGGTAGGATGCCACCTCGTCGTTGGGCTTGACCTCCACCCCAACCTTCAGCTCGAAGACGGCGGGGACCACCTCCATCGTCCCGGTGTGCGTAGTCGTAGCCTTCCCATATCCAAGGAACTCCGCCCTGGCGCCGAGGTCGATCCCTACCTCTTCGAACGTCTCTCGCATCGCGGTGTCGCGGTGGGTCCTGTCATTGATAGAGGCCTTCCCGCCAGGCAGCGCTATCTGGCCGGACCAGGGGTCCCCGGGTCGCTCTGCCCTCTTGATGAGGAGGACGCTGGCAGGCTCCCCCGCACGAAGTATCACCGCAACCGAAGCCGAGCTCAGTCCCTTCGAGGCGGGTTCGCCCTTGACGAGGTTCATGGCGACCTTCGAAATGAAATCGTCCAAGGCACTGCTTCTCTCCTCCAATTTTAAATATACAGCGTGACCCACAGGCTGAGTTGCCTGATATCATGTCCCATGAATCTAGTCGGACCGAACTCACCGTAAAACTGACTGAAGAGAACTTCGACGATGCTGTCTCTGGGCCCACGCCCGTGTTCGTGGACTATTGGGCCGTATGGTGCGGGCCGTGCAGGATCATGGACCCTGTGGTTGAGAAGCTTGCGGCGAAGTACTTTGGAAGAGTGCTCTTCGGGAAGGTGAACGTCGACGAAGAGATGAACATCTCTTCCCGATTCCAGGTCTTCTCCATCCCGACGTTCATGATATTCAAGAACGGGCAGCCGATGGACGCGGTCATCGGGGCCGTGGGAGAGGCATCTCTGGAGAAGCTCATCACCGGCGCCATCGGCACCGGGACCCCATGACCTAGGTCACCCTGGTCCCATCTGTCAGGAATATGTCTGCCTCTTCGAGGCTTATCGACCTCGAGGATAGGACGGGCCCGAACTCGAACGACCTGCTCCTGTTGATAGGCTGTCCGCCGACCAGCCTGTTGAAGGGGGGCATCACCGTCAGCCTACCCTTCCCCCGGAGCTTGGAGGGGTACCCTGCCCCCTCCATCAGCTTGGCGACGTCGTAGTCAGCGGTCACCCACACCGACTCCCTCGTCCTGGCGCCCATGCCGTCACGCATCTCGTAGGTGAAGTGGGAGTGGCCTATGACGAGGTTCCTCGTCGCAATGGCTTCCTCCGAGGGCCAGGCATGCCCGTGGGCAACCCCGATCTGCTTCCGCCCCTCGCCCAAGGTGGTCCCCTGAGACCTGTCCAGTTTCACGCGCGGGGGGAGGACCGTCTTGATGTTCCCGTCGTGGTTCCCCGGGACGACCTCCACGACCTCGAAGAGGTCCAGCATGGTGTCGAAGAACCACGGGACCGCCCCCCAGTCTATGTCCTCCACCTTGCCGACCGTGTGCTTGACGTCTCCCAACACGACCAGCCTTGTTGTCGAATACTCCTCAGCAGCCCGCTTCACCCTCTCAACCATCCTCACCGAGTAGGCGGGTAGGCGGAAGCCTTTCTTCGCCATCTCCTTCTCCAGGCCGAGGTGCAGGTCGGATATCAGCAGGGTCTTGCTCTCGGCCGTAGAGAACACTAGCGCGGCTTCTCCGGGGACTATCTTCAGCAAGCTACGCTATCAGCGGGAGGACCTGGCTCCCCACGAAGTTCTTGAACTCCGACAGCTCCATCTTGCTGAACCCCGTCAGGATGCAGTTCCTCGTGAGCCCGAACACGTAGCCGTACTCCCTGCTCTTGAAGACGATGTACCACAGCT
Organism: archaeon; assembly: GCA_021811485.1. GTDB lineage: Archaea > Thermoproteota > Nitrososphaeria > Nitrososphaerales > Gagatemarchaeaceae > UBA183. The sequence continues at coordinate 3,023 of JAJZOO010000062.1, read as the reverse complement.
TCCCATGAGTAAGGTAGTCGGTGTAGAGGCTCGTGTTGCCCAGTTCAGCGCCATAGAGGGACAGCTTGGTGATGTTAGGCAGGTCGACGTCCGAATAGAATATCACCTTGGTGTCGTCGAAGTTCGCCTCATGGAACTTCCGTAAGGTCTCCGGGTCGATCCTGGCCTCGACCACCTGACCAAGGCTCATGAACACCGCCTTGCTCATCTCGTTCGCTATGTTGTTAGCTCGGTTTTTCTTGTCGTAGACAGTGAGGAACATCCTATCCTTGTACATTCCGAAGGAGAAAGGCGCTTCATAGGTCCTGGGGACCGGGACCGACTCGCCCCTGTGGGGGACCACGAAGACGGAGTCAAATGAGAACTTCCCCTCGAGTGACCCCTTGCCGACCCCCAGGTCTGTTATCTCTGACACGAGCTTGAACTCCTTCCCCTCTACGCTCGTCTCCGTCTCTATCCTGAACGACTTCAACTTCTCCGCGAGGGTGTCGATCTCGTAGTTCTCCCTCACGAGGAAGACCTTGCCTGCTAGCACCAACCCGTCCTGACCTCCACGAATCCTGTTATTGGGCTTTCAGCTCCCCCAGTACTGCCTGGTCGTGACGAACCGAATCTTAGCTTCGAGCAGGTCCCTGTAGAACGCCTCCTCGTCATCATGCATCTCGGCTAGGATCCTGGACGCGGTCTGCGGGCCGATGCCATAGACGGTCTGGGCGACGACCGCCTTCCTTCCGTACGACAGGACCAGGTCGGCCCCCCGCCTGGCCCGCGAAAGCTCAGAGCGCTCCTCTTCGTTCAGCTGGGTCCTGGCCTCTCTCTTCTTGATCAGTTCGGAGAGCTTGGCCGTCCCACAGTAACATGGAGCCAGGAGCCCTGACCCGCAGCTTCCGCACCGGGGCTCCTCAGGAACTTCGCCCACTGTGGTCTGGCCTTGGTCCGAGCCACACTTCACGCAAAGGAGGCTCACCTCGGTCCCGAATATGGTCGCCTTCAGCCTCTGGTAGGACGACTTCCCCAGTGAGTCGGGGGCAACGGCCTCGGGAACCTCGAGGTACCGATAGAGGAGACTGTAGGCGATGGGGGTGGGCCTCTCACCCGCTTGGAAGGTCTCAACCGCTATCTTGCCGCCGGCCACCGCCATGAGAATCTCCTTCGAGTGACCCATGTCAATCAGGTCCCTCCCGGTCTCCTGCAGGGCCTCCTCGAAGATGGGGGTCTTTTCGAAGCGGGTAGGGAGGGAGCAGAGGTTGGGGTGGGCAATCAATTTGCCCCGCTTCAGCGCTCCGAACCTCTCGGCCACGAACTTCACTCGAGCAGGGAAGGGGAAGTTCCTCTGGGCGGCGACCGCATAGGTCCTCTCGAGCTCCTCGGGGGTCAGGCGCATCAGCTCCGTGGCAATCGCCTCAAGGTCCAGCTCCCCAGTCTCCGTGGTGAGCTCCATCAGAAGCCTGTATCCGTCGAGCCACCAGACTCTCACCAGTCCCCGCCTAGACAGGATCTCTTCGAACACATAGGCGAACGTCCTGTTGACCGACTCCCCGAAGCAGAGATGGACGATCAGGTACCGGCCGAAACCTTCGAAGAGGACCAGCCTATCCGATGGGACCGACGCTCCCATCTTCTTCTGCTCGGCGATCTGGTCCACAACGAGGGCCCGCGCAGCCGTGTCCCCGGGGATGTGCCCCTCGACCCTCTCGACCGCGTCTTGACCCGCGTCCAGCGCGTCTGAGACCTCCCTTCTCAGGCTGCCGGTCTCCACGGCGAGCTCGTATGGAATCGGCAGCATCTCGCCGTCCCACCCGGGGACGGCGGCGAGCGGGTCTTCAACGGGGGTCACATAGATCTTCCTGTCCTCGGCTATCTGTTCCACCTGCCACACCCGCCCCTTGATCACGAAGTGTATGCCGACCTTCGCCTTCAGAAGGACGAACTCCTCGCCCAGTATGCCCACGGTCTGGTTGGTGGACACGTCCACGACAAGGTATCTGGTCTCGTCGGGGATCATCGACAGGTTCTCGTAGTAGTACTCCCTAGTCAGTCTGGTCCTGGACAGCGTCGTGCCGTCGAATCTGAGCTTCCGGAGCTCTGCGAGATAGCCCACGGTTCTGAGGAATGCGTCGTCTTGGAGGCCCTCGAACGGGGCTGCTTTCCTCACCTCCGCCAGCATCCTACTTGCCTCCATCGTCTCGAAGTCCATGAGGTACCCTGCGACCTGGTGGGCAAGCACGTCCAGGGAGTTCGAGTATGGCCTGGTGGGCTCGATCCTCTTCTGGGCGGCCGAGCGGATGCTGGCGGTGGACTCCATGATGTCATCCGCCGAGACCGTGACGAGGACGCCCTTGGAGACCCTCCCGAGCCTGTGGCCGCTCCTGCCGACGCGCTGCACGAGGCTTGTGACCTGCCTTGGTGACATGTACTGGACCACCAGGTCCACAGACCCCACATCGATGCCCAGCTCCAGGGTGCTGGTGCAGACCAGAGCCTTCAGCTCTCCGGCCTTGAACGCCTGCTCCACCCGCTCTCGCTCCTCCCTGGGCAGCGACCCGTGATGGACCCCGACGTCCTTCCTGAGCCTGGCCAGCTTCTCTCCAAGCATCTCGGCGAGGGTCCTGCTGTTGACGAAGATGAGGGTCGAAGTGTGGCCGTCGATCAGGGCGTTGATCCGGGTGAGCCTGGCCGCCAGGTCGGGCGCCGAGTATGTCTCCTTGGCGGCTGACTGGCTCGCTGGGTCGGGGACCGGGTACTCGATGGCGAAGGCGAATTCCTTGGGCGCATCAGCCTTCACGATCTTAACGCTCCGGTTTCCGAAGAGGAATTTGGCCGCCACCGCTGGAGTCCCGACGGTGGCGGAGAGCGCGACCAGCTGGAAGTCGGGAGCCACCTTCCGGAGCCGCTCCAGCCCTACGCAGAGCTGCACCCCTCGCTTGCTCTCTACCAGGTTGTGGAGCTCATCCACTACCACTGCCTTCAGGTGCGACAAGTTGTCCCTCATCCTCCGGCCCGGGAGTATCGCCTGCAATGTC